>NZ_CP109150.1:4573342-4878232 GCF_035920365.1 Micromonospora sp. NBC_01740
ACCTCGCCGATGGTGTGGTGCGCGCCGTCCTCGTTGCCGACGACCGCGACCCCGCCCACCTTGCCGTAGGTGAGCAGCCGGCCCTCGGCGTCGGTCTCGGAGAGTTCGGCGTCGAGCCGTTCGAGGACCATCTTGCACACGGCGGACGGCTGACCGAGCCAGATCGGCGTGGCGATGACGAGGATCTGCGCGGCCATCAGCCTGGACCGGATGACCGGCCAGCCGTCGCCGTCGCCCTCGTCGGTGGAGACGCCGAAGCGCACGTCGTGGTCGACGACCCGGATCAGGTCGCCCGCCACGCCCTGGTCGGCGAGGGCGTCGAGCACCTCGCGCCCGAGCACCTCGGCGCTCGACGGGGCGGGGGACCGCTTGAGGGTGCAGTTCAGGACCAGGGCCCGGATGCTCGTCACGGTGTTCCTCCCTCGGCCGGTGCGCGCTGACCCTGCCGGCATACCCGGCAACCGGCGCGAGACACGTCGAAACGCGTCGTGTCCCGACCGGCGGTCCGCTGGCGTGGGCCTGCGGGCTCAGCACTCCGCCAGGTGGGCGCTGTCGACGAGTTGCCGGGGCGGGCGGGCCACTCCGAGGCTCTTGGCCCGGTACATGGCGGCGTCGGCCCGGTCGAGTGCCTCGGTGAGCTGCGCGGGCCCGGTGACGGGGGCGAGCCCGACGGAGGCGGTCACCCGGACGCTGAGCCCGCCCAGCGGGATCGGCGCGGCGAGGCTGTCGCAGAGCCGCCGGGTGGCGTGCTCGATCCACCGCCGGTCGATCGTGGGGCTGGCCAGCAGCCCGGCGAACTCGTCGCCGCCGAGCCGGGCGACCAGGTTGTCTCCGGCGAAGGCGGCGAGCCGTTGGGCGACGCTGACCAGCACCTGGTCGCCGGCGGCGTGGCCGTAGCTGTCGTTGATCTGCTTGAAGTCGTCGAGGTCGAGCACCACGGCGATCAGCGGCTGCCCGGCCGCGTCGGTGAGCAGCGTGGCGGCCAGGCGGTAGAACGCGCGGCGGTTGGGCAGGCCCGTCAGGGGGTCGTGGCTGGCGGCGTGCCGCTCGGCGGCGAGCTCGGCCTGGAGGTGCCTGATCTCGACCTCGGCCTGGATCGCGCGGCGCCGCAGCTGCCAGGAGGTGACGAGTGCCCCGGCGGCACAGATGCCGGACGCGATGGTCAACGGATCCGGCACGAGACCTCCCATCAGCACGTTGCCGCCGGCCCCCGCGCGCGGCGGTCCGCGCCCGCGTGTCGGGCCCCGTCCGTCCTGGTGGCAGCCCCAGGTCGGTGACTCAGAGTGAACAGATGGGCACTGTCCACGTGCGTTATCATGCTCGCTGTCCGGTGCAGATGCAATAGCAGATGCACGTGCAGGAAGCCCTTCGTCGATATCGTGCCCCCTCATCAGGCACCGCTGCCCGGCATCGCGGGGCTCGCGAGAGAAAGACGTCCATGCAGCAGCCTCCGAACGGCGTTCCCACCACCCAGCTGCCCCCGCTCGCCTGGCAGAAGAGCCGCCGGAGCAATCCCAGCGGCAACTGCGTCGAGCTGGCCGAACTGCCCGGCGGCGCCGGCATCGCCCTGCGCAACTCCCGGCACCCGGAGGGGCCGGCGTTGATCTACACGGTGGACGAGATCGCCGCCTTCGTGCTCGGCGCGCGCGACGGGGACTTCGACAACCTGATCGCCTGACCGCGCCCCGGCGACCGGGGCGAATTGTCCGCACCGAAGAAGTTCACCTCACTCACGGTTCATGGCATGCTTACCCGTCGGCCGCGCTAGGGCATCTGGTCGGCACGAACCGGCATGTGGAGGTCGGCTGTGACGATGGGTCCCGCCGAGGGCGGTCCGGGGACCGGCCCGACCGTGCTGCGCATGCTGCTCGGCGCCCAACTGCGCCGGCTGCGCGAGTCCAGCGGGGTGACCCGGGAGGGCGCCGGCTGGGAGATCCGCGCCTCCGAGTCGAAGATCAGCCGGATGGAGCTGGGCCGGGTCGGCTTCAAGGAACGCGACGTCGCGGACCTGCTCACCCTCTACGGCGTCACCGCGTCCGAGGAGCGGGAGGCGCTGCTCAAGCTCGCCCGCGACGCCAACAGCCCGGGCTGGTGGCACCGTTACGGCGACGTGCTGCCGAACTGGTTCCAGTCGTACCTCGGGCTGGAGGCGGCCGCCGCGCTCATCCGCAGCTACGAGGTCCAGTTCGTCCCCGGCCTGCTCCAGACCCGGGAGTACGCCCGGGCGGTGGTGCTGCTCGGGCACGGTCGGGCCGCACCGGCGGAGATCGAGCGTCGGGTCGCACTGCGCATGCAGCGCCAGCGGTTGCTGCACCGCGAGAACCCGCCGCAGCTCTGGGCGGTGGTGGACGAGGCCGCGCTGCGCCGGCCGATCGGCGGCCCGCGGGTGATGCGCGAGCAGGTGGCGGCGTTGATCGAGGCCACCAAGTCGCCGAACATCCGGCTCCAGGTCATCCCGTTCGCCGCCGGTGGGCACGCCGCCGCGGGCGGGGCCTTCACCATCCTGCGCTTCGGTGACCGGGAACTACCCGACATCGTCTACATCGAACAGCTCACCAGCGCGCTCTACCTCGACAAGCGCGACGACCTCGACTACTACGCGGTCGCGATGGAACGGCTCTGCGTGGAGGCCGAGCCGCCGGAGCGTACGCCGGAGATCCTCGGCGCGATCCTGGACGACCTCTACCCGGGGTGACCCCGGCGGGGCCTCGCCCGGACAGCGGTGCGGCTACCATGGTCGCCGACCGGCGACAGTGGACGGACGCCCCCGGTCGCGGGTGGCGCAGAGTCGTGGAGGCTGCCTTGACCACCGATGCCCCGGGTACGACGACCGGCCCCGCGCACCCGAGCGACCGCATCGACACCTCGGTGGCCCACCCCGCCCGCCGGTACAACTACTGGCTCGGCGGCAAGGACAACTTCCAGGCCGACCGGGACTCCGGCGACATGGTGGCGGCGTCCTTCCCGACCATCCGCACCGCCGCGCTGGAGAACCGCCGTTTCCTCCAGCGGGCCGTGCGGCACCTCGCCCGGGAGGAGGGCATCCGCCAGTTCCTCGACATCGGCACCGGCATTCCGACCGCCGACAACACCCACGAGGTCGCGCAGGCGATCGCCCCCGAGTCGCGGGTGGTCTACGTCGACAACGACCCGATCGTGCTCGCGCACGCCCGGGCGCTGCTGACCAGCTCGCCCGAGGGCGCCACCGCCTACATCGACGCCGACCTGCGCGACCCGGAGCGGATCCTGCGCCACCCCGACCTGCTGCGCACCATCGACCTGTCCCGGCCGGTCGCCCTGATGCTGGTCGCGATCCTGCACTTCGTCGGCGACGACGACGACCCGTACGCCGTGGTCACACGGCTGCTCGACGCGCTGCCGCCGGGCAGCTACCTGGCGGCCTCGCACGCCACCCACGACTACCTCCCCCCGCACGTGGCGCAGGAGGCGAAGGCGGCGGCCCGGGGCGGCAGCCCGCACGGCCTGATCAATCTGCGTACCCGGGCCGAGTTCACCCGGTTCTTCGACGGGCTGGAGCTGTTGGAGCCCGGCGTCACGTCGGTCGCCGAGTGGCGTGCCGAGGACGCGCCGCAGCCCCGCCCGGCGGCGGCCGAGGTCAGCATGTACGGCGCGGTGGCCCGCAAGGGCTGACCGCACATCTGCGCGCCCGCCGGCCCGGACCACCACGGTCCGGGCCGGCGCTGCTACTGCGCGGGGTCACCCTCGACGTCGCCCTGCGCTGCCGCGCGGAGTCGCACTCGACGTCGCCCCGCGCCCGGCGTCACCGTGGCCGGGCGGCGTGGTGGGCCGCGTCGGTGTTCCTGTCGCGCGCGGTCCCGAGCCGGATCGCCGCCTGTGGCGTTGACGAGGGCGGCCCGCTCCGCCTAGTCTCTGTATCGATCCAGTCTGAATCGATGCAGAGAGGGGCGCGGTGAAGCCGACCCTGCAAGCAGTCGCGGACGCCGTCGGCGTGTCCCGCAGCACCGTCTCCAACGCCTACAGCCGACCCGACCAGCTCTCCGCCGCCCTGCGCCAGCGGATCCTGGACGCCGCCCGGCAGCTCGGCTACCCCGGCCCCAACCCCACCGCCCGGTCGCTGCGGCGCGGGTACGTGGGCGCCATCGGAGTGCTCTTCGAGTCGCGGCTGTCGTACGCCTTCACCGACCCCTTCGCGGTCCGCTTCCTGGCCGGCGTCGCCGAGGCGGCCGAGCGGCACGGCACCAGCCTGCTGCTCGTGCCGCTGCCGCCCGACGAGCCCGCCGCGCGGCGGGCCGTGGAGAACGCCGCCGTCGACGGCTTCTGCGTCTACTGCGTCGGCGACGAGGGCTGGGTCGTCGACGTGCTCCGCGAGCGCGGCCTGCCCGTCGTCACGACCGCCCCCCGCGACGACGCCGGCCCCGACGACCGCTACGTCGGCATCGACGAGCGGGCCGCCGCCCGGGCCGTCGCCGCCCACGTGGCGGGGCTCGGGCACCGGCGGGTCGCCCTGCTCGGCGACGCCGTGCGCCCCGGCGCGGCGCCGGGCGAACTGCGCCTCGCCGACGTGGCCGACGTCGCCCACCCGACGACCCGGGCGCGGCTGGCCGGGTTCGCCGACGCCTTCGCCGAGGTCGGCGTCGCCTGGTCCGAGCTGACCGTGCTCGCCGCCACCGACAACAGCCGGTCGGCGGGCGCCACGGCCGTCGCCGCCGCCCTCGCCGCTCCCGAACCGCCCACGGCGGTACTGGCCTGCGCGGACGTGCTCGCCCTCGGCGTCCTCGACGCGCTCGCCGAGGCCGGCCGGCCGCCCGTGTCGGTCACCGGCTTCGACGACATCGCCGAGGCCGCCACCGCCGGCCTCACCACCGTGCGGCAACCAGCCGAGGAGAAGGGGCGCATCGCCGCCCGGCTCCTGCTCGACCCGCCCGCCGACCCGGCGGCCGGCCACGTCCTGCTACCCACCGCACTCGTCGTCCGGTCCTCCACCGGACCCGTCCCAGGGAGCTGACCATGGAACAGCCCACCGGCTTCGTCCTCGCCGTCGACGCGGTGACCCGACACGTCAACTCCGCCCGGCCGGACGCCCCCGTCCGCCCGGAGCGGCCCCGCGTCGCGCGACTCGCACCCACCCGGCTGGCCGCCGCCGGCGTCCTGCGCCGGCTCGCCGACCGCATCCAGCCGCCGTCGGTCGCCGCCGCGCCGCGCTGCTCCTGACCGCCGCTGCGGGCCGGTCGCCCGCCGCAGCCGCTGCTCCTGACCATCGGTGCGGGCCGGTCGTCGCCGCCCGAACCGCGACGAGCGGCCCGCAACCGGGCACCGCGCTGGTGGCCGACCCCGCCGGCAGGGCAGACTGAACGGCTATGTCGCCGTTCTCGCCCACCCTGCGGTTGCACGACCGCTACGTCCTGCGCGAGCGCATCGGCCTCGGCGGGATGTCCGAGGTGTGGCGCGCCGACGACGAGGTGCTGCACCGGCCCGTCGCCGTCAAGGCCCTCACCCGGGAGTTCGCCACCGACCCGCAACTGCGGGCCACCATCCAGCGCGAGGCCCGCGCCGCCGCGCGGCTGACCCACCCGCACGTCACCCAGGTGTACGACTACGGCGAGGCGGCCCTGGACGGCGGCATCGTCGTCCCGTACCTGGTGATGGAGCTGGTGCAGGGGCGCAACCTCGCCGACCGGCTCGCCGCCGGGCCGCTGCCCTGGCCGGAGGCGGTGCGGATGGCCGGCCAGATCGCCGCGGCGCTCGCCGCCGCCCACCGCATCGGCGTGGTGCACCGCGACGTCAAGCCCGGCAACGTGATGCTCACCGAGACCGGCGCCAAGGTGCTCGACTTCGGCATCGCCGCGCTCGCCGGGCCGCACCACCCGCGGGCGGGACAGACCGGCGAACTGCTGATGGGCACGCCCGCGTACTTCGCCCCGGAGCGGATGCGGCCCGGGCCGCCGAACCCGGCCAGCGACGTCTACGCCCTCGGCGCGCTGCTCTACCGCACCCTCACCGGCCGGGCCCCACTGCCCGTGCAGACCTGGGAGGACGCGCTGGAGGTGCACGCCGGGCACCCGCCGGTGCCGCCCCCGCAGGTCCCCGGGCTGCCGCCCGACATCGCCGAGCTGACCCTGGCCTGCCTGGCCACCGATCCGGCGCGCCGGCCGGGCGCGGCCCAGCTCGCCACCCGCTTCGCCGCGGGGGCGTCGGCCCACCCGCCCGCGGCCGTCCTGCCGGCCCCGTCCGCTGGCGCATCGTCCGGGACTGCCCCTTCGTCGGCAGGCGCCGAGCACCCGCCGACCCTGATCGACCGCTCACCGCCGTCCCCAAACCCTACCGGCCGCGCGGGGGTGCCGTACCCCGCCCCGCCGGGCGGGCGCCACCCCGTGGCCGCCCGCACCGGCCGTCCCGCCCCGGCCGGCGGCGCGGGGACCACGCGCAACAGGCCCGTCACCGTGCTGGTCGCCGTCGGCGTCGCGCTGCTCGTCGGGCTCGTCGGCGCGCTCGTCATCGGCGACGGCGGAAGCCCGCCACCGGCGGCGGCCCCCGTCACCGGCACACCGGCCGGCAAGCCGACCTCGGCCAGGCCGACGCCGCCGCCCAGGACCTCCGCCCCGCCGCCGGTGACCGCGCGGCCCGACCCGGTCGGCCTGCCGCAGTTCGTCGCCGAGTTCGCCGCGGTGCTCGCCTGGGCGCAGGCCCGCGGCGAGATCGACCGCAAGACGGTCGAGGGGCTGCGGGACAAGCTCGCGGACCTGAGCCGGGGCAAGGAGAAGGACCGGGCCAAGCGGGTCGAGAAGCTGCGGGAGCGCCTCGCCGAGGCGGCCGAGGAAGGGCAGCTCCCGCCCGACACGGCGGCCCGACTCGACGCCCTGCTCGACCGGATCGACACGCCGTCGCCGGACGACGACGAGGACGACGACTGAACCGGCTCAGCCGACCTCGACCGCGGACCCCTGCTCCACCCGGCCACCCCGCACCACCTGCGCGTACGCGCCCACGCACGGCTGCGCGCCGAGCTGCGGCAGCGGCGCGACCCGGTTGAGGCGGGCCGGGACACGCAACGCCTCGGCCTGCCGGGGGAGCGACCCGTGCGCCAGGGTCGGCACCGCACACCGCGGGGTCGGGGCGAGTACCCGCAGCACCAGCTCGGGACCGACCCGCAGCTCGCCACCGACCCAGTCGTTCTCGGCGAAGCCGTCCACGTCGACGTCGAGCACGAGGTTGGGCCGGTAGCGGACCGCCTCGACGGTGCCGCCCGGAAGCTCGGCGGCCACCCGGGCCAGGGTGGCCGTCGTGACCAGGTGCACCGGGGCGAAGTCGAAGAAGGTCCCCGGCGCCGCCGCCCCGAGCGGGTTGGCGTCGACCGGCACCTCGGCGGCCAGACCGGCCGCCAGCACCGCGTCCGGGTCGGCCCGGTCCAGGAGCGCCCCGGCGGGCGGCCGGTCGATCAGCGTCACCGGGACGCCGAGCACCCGGGACAGCACGTCGTCGACGCCGGGGTCCACGCTGGACAGGACCCGCCCGTCGGGCAGCGTGATCCGTACCTCATCGGGTGCGGCGCCGGCCGCGCGGAGCGTGAGCAGGTCGCGCCAGAGCCGGGGATGCTTCGCGCTGGCCACCCGCCCGGTGTCCCGGTGCCGCAGGGCCAGCCGTCGGTCGCCCGCCACACCCGCCGGGCCGACGTCGGCGGCGGGCAGCCGCTCACCCAGCATCGACTTCACCGGGTAACGCCACAGCTGCGCCAGCCGGCCGGTCATCCTGCCGCCGCCCCGGCGCGGGGCACCGCGACCCGGACCGGGGCCCCGCCGGCGGTCGTGATGCACGTCGTCACGGGGCCACCCTAGTGCGAACCCCCGCGGCTGTGGACGGTCCGTGGGACGCAAGGGCCGGCCCATTGGCGGACTCCCAGGATCGGTTCGTAGCGTGTGGGCCATGATTCGTACCGCGCACGCCCTGCTCGCCTCCGGCACCGCCCCCGAAAAGGCCGCGCCGCCGGAGGACGGACTGGTCGGCTTCGTCATCGGCCTGGTCGAGCGGCTCGGCGGCCCCGGCGCGGGTCTGGCCGTCGCCCTGGAGAACCTCTTCCCACCGATCCCCAGCGAGGTGATCCTGCCGCTGGCCGGCTTCGTCGCCGGCCAGGGCCGGATGAGCGTGGTCAGTGCGATCTTCTGGACCACCCTCGGCTCGCTGCTCGGCGCCCTCGCCCTGTACTGGATCGGCGCCGCGCTGGGCCGGGATCGGATCCGGGCGATCGCGCAGCGGCTGCCGCTGATCAAGCTCAGCGACGTGGACCGCACCGAGGAGTGGTTCCTGCGGCACGGGGTGAAGGCCGTCTTCTTCGGCCGGATGATCCCGATCTTCCGCAGCCTGATCTCCATCCCGGCCGGTGTGGAGCGGATGCCGGTGCTGACCTTCGCGGTCTACACGACGCTCGGCAGCCTGATCTGGAACACCACCTTCGTGATGGCCGGCTACCTGCTCGGCGACAACTGGCACCTCGTCGAGGGGTACGCCGGCGTGCTGCAGAAGGTGGTCATCGTCGCCAGCGTGGCGGCCGCCGGCTGGTTCGTGGTCTCCCGGATCATCCGCGCGCGGCGCGGCGCGCCGGCCGTCGATCCCGTCCCGCCCGTCGACCCCGCCCCGCTGCCCCACGCGCCGGACCCGACGGGGCGGGGCACGATCTACCGCAGCGCGTACTCGGACGGGCAGGCGCCCGACCGCGACCTGTCTCGCTGAGCCGGTGGCGCGGCCACGGCGGGCGCCACCACGCCCGCCGGGTCCCCGCCGCGGTGGCCCTCGGGATCCGGCGCCGCCGCCGAGGCGCACTGCACAGTCGGCGCGGGCACCCCGCCCCGATCCCGATCGGCCCCGGGACGCGGAAGTCCACCCGCGGGCTTGATCCCTGCGCCGGGGCACGGCGGCCACACCCGGGCGGGGCCCACTCTCGCGTCCGTCCGCCGGCTCCTACCGGAGATCTTGGTAGAAAACGGCCCCTCCAAGGGCCGTATTTCTACCAAGATCTCCACCCGGTGACCCGATAACCCGATGACCCGGTGGCCCGTTACTCGTGGAGCCCGTGGAGCCCGTGGAGCCCGTGGAGCCCGTGGAGCCCGTGGAGCCCGTGGAGCCCGTGGAGCCCGTGGAGCCCGTGGAGCCCGTGGACCTGTCTGTGGCCGGTGTCCGATTTCGTGTGGCTGTCCGGTGGGGGTTGGGTCGGTGGGTCGTCGGTGGGTGGCGTGTGAGTGTGACCGGGGGCATCGTGGGTGCGGAATCGTGGCGGGGGCGGGGTCGTTACACCCTGCGTACGACCGAGCAAGACCCACGCCGCCGAGGTCACGCCGCCCCGATGGGTTGGCGGGCCCGGGGCCCCCGGAATGATGGCGGGCCGCCGGTGGTTACACACGGTCCGGCCGACGTGAGGGCGTCCCCCCGCCCCGCGCAACAGCCCGGCCCCCTTTCGCCCCGCACGGGTCGGACATCCGGCCGGCACGGCCGATCTGATCTTTCCTCCGGCTGAATGTCGGAGATCCTCTCCAGGCTTCGCTGGAGATCCCTTTGAGTTCGCATGAGCGCCGACGGTGCTTGCATCCGCGTGAAGCCGATCCCCCTCGGTGTGGGTGCCAACCCCCGAATGGAGCGTTTCTGATGAACACGATCATTCGTAAGAGCGTTCTCGGTGTTGCTGGTCTCGCGTTCGCCGGTGGCGTGTTCGCCGGTCCCGCGACCGCGCAGGCGGTCCCGTCGGTGGAGTCGACGCCGGTGGCAGTTGCCGTGCAGGCCGACAAGCCGTCGGTCGACAAGGCCAAGCTGATCCCGCACGGTGTGCAGGGCGCCCAGTCGCACGTTGACCTGTCCGACGAGCAGGTAGACAACGTCAAGGCCATCATCGCGGCCACGAAGAAGGCCGGCATGGACGAACGGGCCGCCGTGGTCTCCATCGCCACCGCACTGCAGGAGTCGAAGTTGGAGAACCTGGGTCATCTGGGTGACCGCAACGACCACGACTCGCAGGGCCTGTTCCAGCAGCGCCCGTCCTCGGGTTGGGGCACGGTGGAGCAGATCACCGACCCGGAGTACTCGACGATGGCGTTCCTGAAGGGTCTGAAGCAGGTCGACGGGTGGCAGGACATGCCGCTGACGAAGGCCGCGCAGACGGTGCAGGTGTCGGCGTACCCGGACCATTACGCCCAGTGGGAGCAGCAGGCCGCTGACCTGGTGGCCGAGCACTGGAACAGCTGACAGCAGTAGCCGAATCGCCGCTGGCCGGCACCCCCAACCGGGGGTGCCGGCCAGACGCATGTCCCCAGATCCCCCGGGCCTCACCCGCCGGAGCCCGCCGGGCGGCGCCCACCGGAGCCCTCGGGCCTCACCCACCAGCCCCGGGCCTCACCCACCGGAGTTCGCCCAGGCGACGCCCACGGAGTTCCGGACATCGCCTACCACGGCGTTCGCCACGCGACGCCCACTGGGGAGTTCGCCGGGCGACGCCAACCGGAAGCCCCGGGCCCCACCCGAGTTCGCCAGGGCGACGCCCACCGGAGTTTCGGGCGTCGCGAACCGGAAGCGCCCCGACCGAGCCGGAGGTCGGAGCCGGCTGAGCGGTGGGGAGGCCGACGGGTTCGTGGCCTGTCCGGGCGTACAGTCGGGCGGTGGAGCGTACCGAGAAGATGCCTGCGGAGACCCGACCACCTGGCGTGGCGACCGTCGATCCCGGCAGCGTCCTGCTGCCGGGCCACGACGTGCCGCTGGGGCGCTACACGACCGTTCGACGGCTGCTACCGCAGCGGCAGCGGCGGATGATCGGCGCCTGGTGCTTCGTGGACCACTTCGGCCCGGACGACGTGGCCGAGCGGCCAGGCATGGAGGTGCCGCCGCATCCGCACACCGGCCTGCAGACCGTGACCTGGCTGCTCGACGGGGAGATCCTGCACCGCGACAGCCTGGGCAACGTCCAACCGATCCGCCCCGGCCAGCTCAACGTGATGACCTCGGGGCACGGCATCGCGCATTCGGAGCGGTCGCCCGAGCGGCATCCGCCGCTGATGCACGGTGTGCAGCTCTGGGTGGCGCTGCCGGACCCGGCCCGCGCCGGGGCCGCCGACTTCGCCCACCACGCCGACCTGCCGCGCTGGCGCGACGGTGAACTGGACGTCGCCCTGCTGGTCGGCGAGCTCGCGGGCGAGCGGTCCCCGGCTCTGACGTACACCCCGCTGCTGGGCGCGCAGGTGGAGCTGCACGGATCCGCGCCGGCCACGCTGCCGCTGCGGCCCGACTTCGAGTACGGGCTGCTGGCCATGTCCGGCACCGCCGAGGTCGACGGGGTGCCGTTGACCCCGGGGGCGCTGCTCTACCTGGGCACCGGCCGGGAACGGCTCACCCTGACGGGCGCGCCGGGGAGCCGGCTGCTGCTGCTCGGCGGGGCCCCGTTCGAGGAGCCGCTGGTGATGTGGTGGAACTTCGTCGGCCGCTCGCACGAGGAGGTGGCCGCCGCGCGGGAGGACTGGATGGCCGGGCGTCGTTTCGGCGTCGTCGCCGACGATCCCGCCCCGCCGTTGCCCGCCCCGGCGCTGCCGACCACCCGCCTCAAGGCGCGCGACCGCAGCGGCGGGCTGCACGGCTGAGGCAGGCAGGCGTGGCCGGGCGCGGCGCGGGTAGTCGCCGGCATGCCGACCACATCCACTACCCGTGTCGAGGACAGGAAACGCCTGGTACGCCGGCTTGCCGGCACTGGGCGCGGCTTCGCCGAGCAGTACGGCTTCCGGGTCGTCAACAACCCGTCGAGCCTGTTCCAGGTGCTCTGTCTCGCCGTGCTGCTGGCCCGCCGGGGTGACTTCCGGCGGGCCGTGGACAGCGCGCACGCCCTGCCCGCCGCGGGCTGGGACAGCGCCGCCCGACTGGCCCGGTCCCTGCACGGCGACCGGGTACGCGTGCTTCGCGACAGCGGCCAGCGCGGTGACGTCGACGCGCTCGCTGACACGCTCGGCGATCTGGCGCGCGCCGTGGTGGAGCGCTACCGGGGCGACCTGCGCCGCCTGCGCGCGGTGGCCCACCACGACCCGGCCCGGGAGCGGGAACTGCTCACCGAACTGCCCGGGGTGGACGCCACGGTGGTCGACCTGTTCCTGCGCGAGGCCCAGGCGCTGTGGCGTGAGGTGGCGCCGGTGGCCGACCGGAGGGCGCTCGTCGCGGCCCGCCGGCTGGGACTGGGCCGCTCCGCCGACGACCTGGCGGGCCTGGCCGGCAGCGGGGAGTCCGAGCGCCTGGCCTGGCTGGTCGGGGCGTTGGCCCGGGTGGACCTGGAGAAGCGGTACGCGGAATTGGCCGCCTGACGCGGTGGTGGGCTGGCCCACACTTCCTTCGTAATCGTCCGAACGGGTGATGTTTCATCGTATGATGGTCGCGGCACTGATGCCCGCCCGGTTCGGGCGTGCATCGACCGCCTGGTGGTCGCGGCCCGGTTCGGGCCCGACCGGCCACCGGACAGGTTCTGTGTGGCGCCCCGGTCGCGGTTCGCGACGGGGGCGCCCGCCTGTCCGGCAACTCCCGCCCTCCGCCGGGCGTCGGCCCACTCCACGCGGATGCCGGCTCATCTCGCCAGGCCGGCCAGCAGGTTCACCGTGACCGCGATGATGAACGCCCCGAACAGGTACGACACCATCGAGTGCCGCAGGACCGTCCGGCGCATCTCGTTGCTGGTCAGAGCTGTGTCGGAGACCTGGAAGGTCATTCCGACGGTGAACGCCAGGTAGGCGAAGTCCGAGTAGCGGGGCGGCTCCGACTGGTTGAAGTCGATCCCACCGTCGGGCCCCGTGTAGTAGATCCGCGCGTACCGGGCGGCGAACACCGTGTGCACCACCAGCCAGGACAGCAGTACGCTCAGCACGGCCAGCCCGCCGTAGACGTCGCGGGCGGGCGTGGCGGGCGCCCCGTGCGCGCTGGTCACCACGACGCCGACGGCCAGCAGGCTGGCCAGGCAGGCGGCGAGCAGCAGCGCGTCACGCGCCGCCCGGTTCGGGTCCTCGTGCACGGCCAGTCGGGCCGTCCCCCGCGCGTCCATCGGCCACAGCCGGTGCCAGACCAGCACCAGCCAGCTCAACGCCGCGGCGTCCCAGCCGGCCAGCGGCGCCAGCGCCGGCGTGACGGCCAGCGCGGTGAGCCCGCCGGCCACCAGGCCGATCGCGCCCATCACGGTGAGCTGGAGCGCGGCCGGGGTGTGCCCGACCGGCCCGCGCGTCGTCATCCGTCACCGGCACGGGCCCGCTCGGCGCGGGCGCCATGCTCCGGCCCGAACGTGCCCAGTGTGGACGTGCCCGGCGTGCCCGGCCCAACCGTGCTCGACCTGGACGTGCCCGACCCGGACGTGCCCGGTGCGCCCGGCGTGGACGTGCCCGGCTCGGACGTGCCCGGCCCGGGCGCGTCGTCGGCCCGCGACAGCAAGGGTCAGATGCCGCGCAGGTGCTGCGACACGCGCTGGTGCCGCTTGTCCCGGGCCTGCGCCGCCCGCTGCGCGGAGCTCACCTCCGGGGCCGCCTCGATGCCCGCGGAACGGGCCACCTCGTTGCCGTTGGCGTAGTCGACCGGCGGCAGGGCCCGCAACGCGCGCAGCACGTCCGGCGGGGCGCCCTCCCGTTCGGCCTCGCGTACCACGTCGTCCTTCTCGGCCGGGTAGTCCAGGCTCGACAGGTACTGCAGCACGTCGGCGTAACTCGCCATGGTGTCGGCTCCTCCGGGGCATCGATCCGGTCACGACCGGCGGCGGTTACCCGCCCGGCGGGCCGTCACGCGCCGTGCCGCGCGGAAATCCCGTCGTTTCCCGGCCGCGCCGGCGGGTACGCGCAGGCCCCGACGCAGCCTGAAGGAGCCCGGATGAACTACGACACCTTCGTCGACCAGGTCGCCCAGCGCACCCGTACCTCCTCGGAGCAGGCGGTGACGCTGACCCGGGCGACGCTGGAGACCCTCGCCGAGCGGCTGACCGGCGGGGAGGTGCTGGACCTGGCGGCCCAGCTGCCCAAGCCGTTGCAGCTCGTGTTGAAGCCGAGGCCGGGTACCGAGTCGGCGGAGCGGTTCGGCGCGGCCGAGTTCGTCGCCCGCGTCGCCGTACGGGCCGGGGTGACCGAGCCGGCGGCGCGCGACGCCGCCCGGGCGGTCTTCGTCACCCTGCGCGAGGCGATCAGCGGCGGCGAGTTCGACGACGTGGTGATGCAGCTCCCGCGCGACTTCCGGGACATGGTCGAGCCCGCGATGGCGCCGGGCGCCACCCTGCGTCGCCCCTGACCCTGCCGCCCGCCCGGCGACGCCGGCCGGACTTCCACCCGGTGCTGCCGGCGCACGGTGCCGCCCGCCGCGGTGGTGCGCCGCCTCAGGCGACGGCGCCGGCGGCGCGCAGGGCGGCGACCCGCTCCGGGGCGAAGCCCGCCCCGGCCAGCAGTTCGTCGGTGTGCTCGCCCGGCTGGGGCGGGGGGCGGCGCAGCGCGGTGGGAGTGCCCGAGAAGCGGGGCGCCGGTGCCGGCTGGGTGACCCCGTCCCGCTGGACGAAGGTGCCCCGCGCGGCCAGGTGCGGGTGCTCCGGCGCCTCCCGCCAGTCCAGCACCGGCGCCACGCAGGCGTCCGAGGAGCCCAGCAGCGCCGTCCACTCGTCCCTGGTCCGGGTGCGGAACACCCGCGCCCACGACCGGCGCAGCGCCGGCCAGTTCGCCGGGTCGGTGCGGTCCAGCGCCTCGTCCGGGGCCAGCGGGAAGCCGGTGCGCCGGACGAGCTCGTCGTAGAACCGTGGCTCCAGTGCGCCGACCGCCAGATGCCGGCCGTCGGCGCACTCGTAGGTGTCGTAGAAGGGAGCGCCGCCGTCGAGCAGGTTCACCCCGCGCGCGTCCTGCCACATGCCGAGCCGGCGCAGCGCGTGGATCTGGGTGCTGAGCACCGCCACGCCGTCGACGATGGCCGCGTCGACCACCTGGCCCCGCGCGCCGCCGCGCACCGCGTACAGGGCGGAGACCAGGCCGAGGGCGAGCATCATCCCGCCGCCGCCGAAGTCGCCGAGCAGGTTCAACGGCGGCACCGGGCGCTCGCCGGCCCGGCCGATCCCGTGCAGCGCGCCCGTCAACGCGAGGTAGTCGATGTCGTGCCCCGCGTACGGCGCCGCCGGGCCGTCCTGTCCCCAGCCGGTCATCCGGCCGTAGACCAGCCGGGGATTCGCCGCGAGGCAGTCCGCCGGGCCGACCCCGAGGCGCTCGGTGACCCCCGGGCGGAACCCCTCGATGAGCGCGTCGGCGTCGGCGACCAGGGCCAGCACCACCTCCCGCCCGCCGGGGGACTTCAGGTCGACCCCGATCGAGCGGCGTCCCCGGTTGAGCAGGTCCGGGTGCGGGGTGCCGAAGGCGTCCGGGTCGACGTCCGTGGCCCGGTCCACCCGGACCACGTCCGCGCCCAGGTCGGCCAGCATCATCGCGGCGAACGGGCCGGGACCGATGCCGGCCAGCTCGATCACCCGTACGCCGGCCAGCGGGCCGGCCGGGACGTCCTCGGTCATCGGCACACCATAGGCGAGGCGCGTTTGCGTCGTAAGGGGCCGGGAACCCGCCCGCCGAGAAGCGGGAGGTGGCGTGGTCGACGACCGGATCAGGGTGGCCATGCTGCACGGTCCCGGTCGGCCCGACGCCGACGGCGTCAGCGACTACGTGACGCACCTGGTCGAGGCGCTCGACGGCGTCGGTGTCGAGGTGACCCCGGTGCCGGTGCGCCCCGACGCCGACCGGGAACGCTGGCGGGCCGCCACCGCCCGGGCCGCCCGCCGGGTCCGCGAGCTGGCCCCCGACGTGGTGCACGTGCAGTTCGCCCCGTCGGCGTACCGGTTCTCGGGTCAGCCTGGACTGCTGCCGTGGCGGCTGCCCCGGCGGGCGCCGCTGGTCACCACCCTGCACGAGTACGGCTGGTGGGCCTGCCCCGGCTGGCTGCCGACCCGGCTCTGGTCGGCGCTGGAGCGGGCCCGCTGCTGGGACCGGGAGTCCGGCCGACTGGTGCCGGCCAGCGCGGCCGTGATCGTCACGAATCCCGGCCACGGCGACGTGGTCCACGCGCGTACCGGCCGGCGGGCCACGCACATCCCGATCGCGCCGAACGTCGTCGACCGCGTCGGCGCGTCCACCGCGGGGCTGCGCCTGCGGGCGGAGCTGGGCCTGCCGGAGGGCGCGCCGCTGCTGGCCTTCTTCGGTTTCGTGCACCCGGTGAAGGGACTGCGGTACCTGATCGAGGCGCTGCCGGAGCTGCGTCGCGACCATCCGGACCTGCGGCTGCTGGTGGTCGGCGGGTTCACCTCGCAGGCGCTGCCCGAGCGGGAGGCGCGCGCGTTCCGCGCCGAGCTGACCGGGCTGGCCCACCGATGCGGGGTGGTCGACGCGGTGACGTTCACCGGGCACCTGCCCGCCGACCGGGTCTCCGCCGCGCTGCACGCCGCCGACGTGGCGGTGCTGCCGTTCACCACGGGGGTGAGCACGAAGAGCGGCGCCCTGCTCGCCGCGCTCGCGCACGGCGTGCCGACCGCGGTGACGCAGTCAGACGCAGGCGACGACGGGCCGCACCGCAGCGGCGCGGTGGCGGTGATCGGCGCGCGCCGGGACAGTGCCGCGATCGCGCGTACCGTCGGCAGGCTGCTCGCCGATCCGGTGCTGCGCCGCCGGCTCGCCGAGCGCGGGCGGGCCTTCGCCGCCGCGTACTCCTGGCCGAGGGTGGCCGCCGCGCACCGTGACCTCTACGCGCGGACCCTGGGGCGCGCGGATGTCTGACCGGTACGCGGACATCCTGGTCGTCGACCTGCTCGGCGGGATCGGCGACCTGCTGATGCTGCTGCCGGCGGTGCACGGCCTGGCCCGCCGCAATCCCGGCGCGCGGCTGCGGCTGCTCACCCACGAGCCCGGGGCGGACCTGGTGCGCGCCGACCCGGCGGTCGCGGAGGTGCGCACCCCCCGGCACGGCCGGCCGGGCGCCGAGCGGGAGGCGGTCGTCGAGGCGCTCGCGGCCTGCCGGCCGGACCTGGCGGTCGCCACCACCCGCTCCGACGGCATCCCCGACCTGCTCGAGGCGGGCGCCGGGCGGGCCGTGACGAACCTGTGGCGCGCTCCGCCGCCGGAGCAGCCGGTCGGCGACCGCTACCTGGAGATCCTCTGCGCCGAAGGGCTGCTCGGCGCGGCCGACCGGGCGGCCCGGCCCCGGGTCCACCTGGGCGACGAGGCCCGGCGCGCGGGGGAGCGGGCCGTGGCCCGGCTGGTGGGGGAGCCCCTCGCGCCGCCGGTGGTGCTCGTCACCGACGCCGGGATGGCGGTCAAGCGCTGGCCGGACCGGCGCTGGCGGGGGCTGGCCCGCGCCCTGACCCGGCGCGGACACCCGGTGCTCACCGTCGGCCCGGTCGACCGCGTCGCGCCGGTCGGGGTGCCGCTGCCCCGAGCCGACCTGCCCACCCTCGCCGGGCAGCTCGCGGCCGTGGGTCGGCGCGGCGGGGTGGTGGTCGGGCCGGACACCGGGCCGGTGCGTCTCGCCGCCGCGACCGGCGCCGCGACGGTGGCGCTGTTCGGCCCCACCGACGCCCGGCGGTACGGGATGGGCGGCACCGACCTGCAGGGCCTGCCCGGCTGCGGGTACCGGCGCCCCACCGCCATCACCGAACAGCCCTGCTGGTGGGACGCGCGCTGCCCGCTCGACGCGGCCGGCCCGGCGTGCATGGCCGACCTCGACGTGGCGGCCGTGCTCGCCGCCGTCACCGCCCGCTGAGCTGGGACGAAAGCCCCTCGAGGCCCCAGATCACGCCTTGCGCGCGTGATCTGGCGTGCCGCGTTTGCCGAGCCCACGGGCCTGCCCTAACCTTGTCGCGACGAGGGGAGTACTTCCCACGAGCCATCCCGGTCAGTACGGCGTGCCCGGAGCACGCCTCGGGTGGCTGCCCACGAAAGTGGGTGAAGGAGACCTCGAACATGACAGGGTGTTCGAGGAGGCTCCATGTCCGATTTGCCATATCTTGCTGCCACCGATCTCCAGTCGGTGGGCACCCCCACGCTGTGGGGCGTCACCATCGCCGCCGTGATCGCACTGCTGGTGCTGGACTTCCTGGTCACCCGGAAGCCGCACGAGGTGTCGATGCGGGAGGCGCTGGGCTGGTCCGCCTTCTACATCGCCCTGCCGCTGGCCTTCGGCGCCTGGATCTGGGCCCGCTTCGGCTCCAACCAGGGCGTGGAGTACCTCACCGGTTACCTGGTGGAGAAGTCCCTCTCGGTCGACAACCTGTTCGTCTTCATGCTGCTGCTGGCCGCGTTCGCGGTGCCGGCCGAGCTGGCCCAGCGGGCCCTGCTCTACGGCATCACCGGCGCGCTCCTGCTGCGCGCGGTGTTCATCGCCATCGGCGCGGCGGCTCTGCAGACCCTGGACTTCGCCTTCCTGCTCTTCGCGATCATCCTGCTGCTCACGGCGGCGAAGCTGCTGCGCGACGCCGTCACCGGGCACGAGCAGGAAGTCGACATCAGCAAGATGCGTTCGGTGCGGCTGCTGCGCAAGTTCATGCCGGTCACCGAGGACTACCACGGCCCGAAGATGGTCGTGCGCCTCTCCGGCCGGCGTACGCTCACCCCGTTCGCCCTCGTGGTGACGGCGCTGCTCGCCACGGACATCGTCTTCGCCGTCGACTCGGTGCCCGCCGTCTACGGCATCACCGAGGACCCGTACCTGGTCTTCGCGACCAACGCGTTCGCCCTGCTGGGGCTGCGGGCGCTCTACTTCGTGCTGCACGCCGCGCTCAGCCGGCTGGTGCACCTCAGCTACGGCCTGGCGATCATCCTGGCGTTCATCGGCGTCAAGCTCGGCCTGCACTGGGCGCACGGCATCTGGAAGGGTGTGCCGGAGATCCCGACCCTCGCCTCCCTGGGCGTCATCATCGGCGTCCTGGTGATCGTCACCCTCACCAGCCTGCGGGCCACCAGCAAGGCCGGCCGGGGCGAGAAGGAAATCGTGGTCGAACGGAACTGAGGCGTCACCCGTCGCGGTGCGGATCCGCCGACCGCGCCTCGCCACCCACCCCGGGTGGTACGACTGACGGGTGGGAATCGTGTCACCGGGCTTCCAGGGCCGGCCCCGCTCCGCGGAGCCGGCCCTGCCGCCGGGGCAGTACCTGACGCAGGACTTCCCGGTGCTCTCCGCCGGCCCGACGCCGAGGGTGCCGCTGGAGACCTGGGAGTTCGTCATCTCCACCGAGTCCGGCGCCGAGTTCCGCTGGAGCTGGGACGAGCTGATGGCGCTGCCGCAGGAGACCCCGGCGGTCGACATCCACTGCGTCACCCGCTGGTCGAAGCGGGACACCGACTGGCAGGGGGTCTCCCTCGACACCCTGCTGGAGGGCATCGACACCGACGCCCGCTACGCGCAGGCCCACTCGTACGGCGGCTACACCACGAACCTGCCGCTGGCCGACCTGCGCGGCGGGCGGGCCTGGATCGCGCACCGCTACGACGGCGGCCCGCTGCCGGCCGAGCACGGCGGCCCGGCCCGGCTGCTCGTGCCGCACCTGTACTTCTGGAAATCCGCCAAGTGGGTGCGCGGCATCCGGCTCACCACGGAGGACCAGCCCGGATTCTGGGAGACCGCCGGCTACCACGACTACGGGGACCCGTGGCGTGAGCAGCGGTACCAGGGCGATTGACCGCCCCGCTGCGCTGGCGGGTGGCCCGGCTGTGCGAGCGCCGGGTCGAGACGCCCACCGCGCACACACTGGTGCTGGAGGCGCCCGGCTGGCCGGGGCACCTGCCCGGGCAGCACGTCGACGTGCGGCTGACCGCCTCCGACGGCTACCAGGCGGCGCGGTCGTACTCGCTGGCCGGTCCGGCCGAGGCCGACCGGATCACGCTGACCGTGCAGCGGGTGCCCGACGGCGAGGTGTCGCCGTACCTGATCGACGTCTACGCCGAGGGCGACCCGGTGGAGGTGCGCGGCCCGGTCGGTGGCTGGTTCGTCTGGCGCCCGGAGGAGACCGCCCCGGTGCTGCTGGTGGCCGGCGGATCGGGCGTCGTGCCGCTGATGGCGATGGTGCGCGCCCGCCGCGCCGCCGGCAGCCGGGTGCCGTTCCGGCTGCTCTACTCGGTGCGCACCCCGGCCGACGTGTTCTACGCCGACGAGCTGCGCCGCAGGGTCCGGGACGACCTGGGCCTGGACGTCGCGTACGTGTACACCCGCGAGGCGCCGCAGGACTGGCGGGGCGAGCCGCACCGGATCGGGCTGGCCGACGTGAACAGCCACGGCTGGCCGCCCGAGTTGGAGCCGCTCTGCTACGTCTGCGGGCCGACCGGTTTCGTGGAGACGGTGGCGGACCTGCTCGTCGGGCTCGGCCACCAGAGCCGGCGGGTCAAGACCGAACGGTTCGGCCCCACCGGCTGAGCGTCGAGGAGGAACGCCCGATGACCGACACGTCGTACCTGGACGGCAACATGCTCGACGGCCCGCTGCGGGAGCTGTTCGCCGTCGACCTGAGCACCGCCGCCGGGCGGTGCGAGCACTGCCGCATGCTGGGCCCGTTGGCCGGCCTGCGGGTCTACCCGCACGCCCCCGGCCTCGTCGGCCGCTGCCCGAACTGCGCCGAGGTGATGCTGCGGCTGGTCCGCTCGCCCGGGCACGCCTGGCTGGACCTGCGCGGGGCCACCTTCCTGCGGGTGCCGATGCCGCCGGAGCACCCGTACCCGGGTCCGCTGTGACGGCGGGGGAGGGCGACGCGGCAGCGGCGGCCGGATCGGACGGGGGACCGGCGGTGGGCGAGGACCTGCGGGCGCGGTCGGCGTCGGAGGTGTTCGACGACCACCTGCGGCTGGCCGCCGAGCACCGCTTCGCCGAGGACCTGGCGCGCAACGTGTCGCCGTCGTGCGTGGTCCTGGAACGGCGCGGCGTGTTCCGGGGGCACGCGGGCGTCGGGGAGCTGGCGCGCCTGCTGGAGGAGGAGCTGCCCGGCGCCCGCTACGTGTACACGAACCGGATGGTCGAGGGCCGGGTGGCGTTCCTGGAGTGGACGGCGCGGATCGAGGGCGTACGGGTCTGCGACGGGGCGGACTCGTTCCTCATCGAAGAGGGCTGGATCGTCGCCCAGACCATCCACTACACGCTGGAGCGGGTTGACGACGGGGTGGACCAGCAGGCCGGTCCGTGAGGGCCGGGGCGCCCGCGACCCGCTGGACAAGGGCGGCGCGCACGGCGACAGTGGTCTGCCGTGAGGTATCTGCGTACATCGGGTCCGGCTGCCATCCGTCGGCCCCGGCCGGCCGACGAGGCCGAGTTCGTCGCGGCGGCCCGGCGCAGCCGTGACCTGCACCATCCCTGGCTCGCCGCCCCCGACGACCCGGCGCGGTACGCCGCGTACCTGCGCAAGATCCGCCGTCGGGACCACGCCGGGTACCTGATCTGCGACCGGGACAGCGGGGCGATCGCCGGCTACGTGAACATCAGCGGGATCCTCATGGGCGCGTTGCGCGGCGGCTACCTCGGCTACGCCGCCTTCCTGCCCCACAGCGGAACCGGACACGCCTCCGCCGGCATCGGCCTGGTGGTCCGGCACGCCTTCGACACGCTCGGCCTGCACCGATTGGAGGCGAACATCCAGCCGGGCAACGAGCCGTCCCGCCGGGTGGCCCGCAAGCTCGGTTTCCGGCTGGAGGGTTACTCGCCGGACTACCTGTTCATCGACGGGGCGTGGCGCGATCACGAACGGTGGGCGATCACCGCCCCGTGTCCCGCCGGCGAATAGGCCGGTGGCGACCCGTCACGACCGCCACCGGCCACCCGGGTCAGCGCCCGGGCCGGCGTGCCTCGGGCCGCTGGCCGTCGAGGCGCACGAACCGCCCCTGCTTGTGCTCGACGCGCCGGCGCTGCCGGGCCGTGAGCTGCGGGCGACCGCTCTGCCGCAGGTAGATCGGCTGCCGCCGGTCGTTCGACATCGGTGTGCTCATGGCGCTGTCCTCCCGTCGCTCGGTGGCGGTGGAGCACCACCGTGCCGCCGGGGCGGGTGAGGTGAACCCACCCGCCCCGGGTGATCCGGCGCGGCCCATTCGGCCACGGTCGCGTCGACGCGAAAGATCGCCGTGGTCGCGTCGGACGCGCGATGGCCGCGGTCGCGTCGGACGGCGGGAGGCGGCCGTGTCGCGTCAGACGCGGGAGGTGAAGGTCGCCAGGAACCGGTGCGGGGTGACCACCCCGGCGTTGTCGAAGCAGATCACGTCCACCTCGACGTCGAGCGCGGTCGACCAGGGCTGGGTCAGGTGGCAGTAGTTCGAACCGACCCCCTGCGCCACCACCTGGACGTGCGTCTCCGCGACTCCGAGCTGCGGGAACTTCGCCAGGTAGCGGCCGGCCGGGGCGATCGCCGCGACGGTGTTGGCGCCGACGCCGAGCACCGAGTTGTCGTTGGTCGGCCCGCCCACCGCGGTGCCCAGGTAGCCGAAGCGCGACGGCGGGGCGAGCGAGCCGATCACCGGCCGCCGACGGTGGTAGGACAGGGCGAAGTCGGTGGCCGCCGGCGCGCCCGCCTGGTCGAAGCAGGACACGTTCGCGGCCACGTCGACGCCTGAGAAGGACCAGCTGCCGATCTTGCAGCGGCGCGGTGCCGCGTTCGGCTGGACCGCGGTGACCTGCACGTCGCCGGCCAGCGCGCCGGCGAGCCCGACGCCCGGCAGCTTCACCGCCCACTGGCCGACGCCCAGTGGTCCGATGCCGTTCGCCGCCCCCGTCGAGTTGTACGACTGGACGAGCGCGCCGCCGGCCTGTTGGACGTACGCGTGGGCGGTGCCCGGCGGCAGCACGCCGCTGCTGGTGGTCCACAGGACGGTGAACGGGGTGTCGTCGCGGTCCCCGCCCGGCTTGTGGCACTGCACGTCGACGATCTGGTCGGGGCCGGAGGAGAACCAGCGGACGACCTCGCAGTAGTGGCCGGTGCGGTTGACCGGGGTCACGTGCGGCACCCCCCGGGCGCCGGCGCCGATCTGCGGGAAGCGCACCTGGAACCGGCCCGGGGCGAGCTTGCCCCCCTGCGCCCAGGCGGCGGGGAAGGCGGTCTTCCAACTGCCCCACTGCCGGGTGGTGTCGAGCACCGTCCAGGCCGGCACGGTCGGGTCCTTGACGTAGGCGAAGCCCCACAGGTCGGCGGTGGCCGCCACGGCCGGGCCGGCCGGCGCGAGTGCGCCGGCGGCCAGCACGGCGGCCAGCGCGGCGGCGGCGAGCGAACGGAGTCGCATCTTTCCTCCTGATGACGACGGTCGGGTCGGCAAGCAGCGTGCGCCGAGACCGGGGCCGTCACTGTCGGCAACCGCACAGTCGCGTGTCGTAAGTCCGCCGCTGTCGGCACCCGGCCTGGGGCCCGTCGGCCGAGGGCCGTGGTTCCGCACGGCGTCCCCCCGTGAACGGTTCCGCGCCGGTTCATCCGGAGCGGGTGATGACGGACAGTAGCGGTCTTCCTACGGTGGAGGCATGGCTGTCGTTCGTCCGACCCCCGCCGACCCCACACCCGGCCTGCGGGCCGCCGCCGGGCAGAGCGGCGACCAGCGGGCCATGCCGCCCGAGCTGGGCCCGGACTCCATCGCGGTGCTCAGCGGCCCGACCTTCATGTACTCCGACCCCTGCGGGGACGTGCCGCCGGGCAGCATCGGCGGTTTGGTGCACCTGGACACCCGGCTGCTCAGCGGCTGGGTGCTCACCGTCAACGGCGAGCAGCTGCTGGTGCTGCGCGCCGAGACCGTCGACCACTACTCGGCCCAGTACGTGCTGACCAACCCGGCCCAGTCCGGCCTGCCACCGGACAGCCTGGGCATGCGGCGGCTGCGGTACGTCGGCGACGGCTTCCACGAGCGGGTGGAGATGGTGTCCTTCCGGCCGGAACCGGTCCGGTTGGAGCTGCGGCTGGCCGTGGGCGTCGACTTCGCCGACCTGTTCGAGGTCAAGTCGGGGGTTCGGGACCGCTCCGCGGAGATCACCCGCAGCCACGCGCAGGACGGCTCGGAACTGTGCTTCACGTACGCCCGGGGAGATTTCGCCGCCGAGACCCGGGTCTGCTGCTCCCGGCCGGCGGACCGCGTCGAGGGCGACGACCTCGTCTGGGACATCACCCTGCACAGACGGGAGGAGTGGTACGTCGACCTGCACGTGCCGCTGCCACCGGGAATGGGGGTGGTGGAGCCGGTCCGGGGCGACATCGCCGACGTGTTCCACCGCCGCGCCGACGACCCGGTGCGCCGCTGGGCCCTCGGGCGGGCGGTGCTGCGCAGCGACAACCAGGCGCTGGCGCGGACGCTTGCGCAGACCCGCGACGACCTGGCGGCGCTGCGCCTCGACCTGGAGGTCAAGGGGCAGCGCATCATGCTCCCCGGCGCCGGCCTGCCCTGGTTCCTCTCCGTCTTCGGCCGCGACACCCTCATCACCGCGTACCAGACGCTGGTCGCGGGCCCGGCCCTGGCGAAGGGCGCGCTGCTCGCGCTGGCCCGGTTGCAGGGCGACACGTGCGACGACTTCACCGACGAGGAGCCCGGCAAGATCCTGCACGAGGTGCGCAGCGGCGAGCTGACCAGGACGGGAGTGAAGCCGTACGGGCCGTACTACGGCTCTGCCGACGCCACCCAGCTCTGGCTGGTCCTGCTGTCGGAGTACTGGCGGTGGACCGGCGACGACGAGACCGTGCGCTTCCTGCGTGACAACGCGCTCGCCGCGCTGCACTGGATCGACCGGTACGGCGACCGCGACGACGACGGATACGTCGAGTACGCGACGCGCTCCCCGGAAGGGCTGGGCAACCAGTGCTGGCGCGACTCCCCGGACGGCGTCTGCTTCGCCGACGGCCGCATCCCGGTGCTGCCGATCGCCACCAGCGACCTGCAGGGCTACACCTACGACGCGAAGCTGCGCCTGGCCGAGCTGGCCGACGGGCCGCTCGCCGACCCCGACCTGGCCCGCCGGCTGCGCGCCGACGCCGAGGCGCTGTACGAGCGCTTCAACCGCGACTTCTGGATCGACGCCCGGGGCGGCTTCTACGCGGTCGGGTTGGACGGCGACAAGAACCCGATCGACTCGAAGACCTCCAACATGGGGCACCTGCTGTGGAGCGGGATCGTGCCGCCGGAGCGGGCCGGCGCGGTGGTGCGGCAGCTGATGGGCGAGGACATGTTCTCCGGTTGGGGGATCCGCACGCTCTCCTGGGACGACCGGCTCTACAACGCCCTCGGCTACCACCTGGGCACCGTCTGGCCGCACGACAACTCGCTGGCGGCGCTCGGCATGGCCCGCTACGGCTACCGGGCGGAGGCGAACCGGGTGAGCCTCGCCCTGCTCGAGGCGGCCGAGCAGTTCGGTCACCGGCTGCCGGAGGCGATGAGCGGGTTCCCCCGGGAGCGGCTGCTCTTCGCGATCCCGTACCCGACCGCGTGCAGCCCGCAGGCGTGGGCGGCCGGCGCGCCGCTGGCCTTCGTCCGGGCGATGCTCAACCTGAACCCGGTGGATGGCCGGCTGGTCCTCGACCCCGACATCCCGCACGAGATCGGGCGGATCGCCGCCGAGCGGGTGCGGGCGTTCGGACGCTGCTGGGAGGTGGAGGCGGTCGGGCAGACCGGGCACGTCCGGCTGGCGGAGTGCTGAGTCGTCCGACCCGCCACGTTTGCCCCGCCCAGGGGTGGGAACGGGGCGGCAATGACGAAACCTCGTGTGGTGATCGTGGGGGCCGGGTTCGCCGGTTACCACGCGGCGAAGACGTTGAGCCGGCTGGCCCGGGGCCGGGCCGAGATCGTGGTGCTGAACTCCACCGACTACTTCCTCTACCTGCCGCTGCTGCCCGAGGTGGCCGCCGGCGTGGTCGAGCCCCGACGGATCTCCGTGCCGCTGACCGGGACGCTCGACGGGGTGCGGGTGCTCATCGGCGAGGCCGACCACGTGGACCTCCAGAACCGCTGGGTCGGCTTCACCCAGCCGGAGGGGGACCGCAACCGGATCGCGTACGACCGGCTGGTGCTGGCCGTCGGCAGCGTCAACAAGCTGCTGCCGATCCCCGGTGTGACCGAGTACGCCCACGGCTTCCGTGGCCTGCCCGAGGCCCTCTACCTGCACGACCACGTGATCCGGCAGATCGAGCTGGCCGAGCAGACCGACGACCCGGCCGAGCAGCAGGCGCGCGCCACGTTCGTGGTCGTCGGCGCCGGCTACACCGGGACCGAGGTGGCCGCGCACGGCCAACTCTTCACCGACGAGTTGGTCTCCCAGCGCCCCCGACTCAAGATCCGCCCGAAGTGGATGCTGCTCGACGTCGCGCCCCGGGTGCTGCCGGAGCTGGACCAGCGGATGTCGGAGACCGCCGACCGCGTGCTGCGCCGTCGGGGCGTGGACGTGCGGATGGGCACGTCGGTGGCTGTGGCGACCGCCGACGGGGTGACGCTCACCGACGGCGACTACGTGCCCACCTGCACCCTGGTCTGGTGCGTCGGCGTGCGTCCCGACCCGTTCGTCGCCGAGCTGGGACTGCGCACCGAGCGGGGCCGGCTGGTCGTCGACGAGTACCTCAGCGTCCCCGGCTTCCCGGAGGTGTACGCCTGCGGCGACGCGGCCGCCGTGCCGGACCTGGCCCGCCCGGGGCAGATCTGCACCATGACGGCGCAGCACGCGCAGCGGCAGGGCAAGCTGGCCGCGCACAACATCGCCGCCTCCTACGGGCAGGGGCGACGCAGGCCGTACAAGCACCACGACCTGGGCTGGGTGGTCGACCTGGGCGGCAAGGACGCGGCGGCGAACCCGTTGAAGGTGTCGCTGTCCGGGCTGCCCGCCAAGGCGGTCACCCGCGGCTACCACCTGCTGGCGATGCCGGGCAACCGGATCCGGGTGGGCGCCGACTGGATGCTCGACGCCGCGCTGCCGCGCCCGGCCGTGCAGCTCGGCCTGGTCCCGGCCAACGCCGTGCCGCTGGAGAGCTCCTCGCCTGAGGTGGCCGTCCGGGCGCGCTGACCGCCGCCCGGTGCGCTCGCGGCCGACCGCCGACAGGTTCCGCTCCCTGGGCGGGTCGCCTCAGCGCGGGGCGAGGGCGGCGTCCGTGGCGGGACGGGCGCCGGCGACGAACGCGTCCAGGGTCGCCCCGTGCAGCACCCCGCCGGGCACCGGATCCCGTGCGGCCCGGGCGGACAGCCGGGCCACCGGCAGCCGCCCGGGGCGCAGCGCGGCGGCGAACACCAGGTTGCCGTACCGCCGCCCGCGCAGCATCCGGCGGTCGGCGACCAGGCAGACGTCGGCGAAGACCGCCCGCAGGGTGGCCGCCTGGACCCGGGCGAAGACCAGCGGCGGCAGGTCGGTCACGTTGACGAGGAGTACGCCGTCGGGGCGCAGCGTCCGGGCCACCTCGGTGACGAACTCGACGCTGCGCACGTGGGCGGGCATCCGCGCCGCCCGGTAGATGTCGGCGAGCACCAGGTCGTAGCCGGCCGCGGGCGCCCGGGTCACCGCGTCCCGGGCGTCGGCCACCCGCACGTCGACGCCGACGGGTGGCGCGGGCAGGTCCCGCGCCACCAGGTCGACCACGGCCGGATCGCGTTCCACGACCAGTTGCGGCGAGCCGGGCCGGGTGGCGGCCACGTAGCGGGGCAGGGTCAGCGCGCCGCCGCCCAGGTGCAGCACGGCCAGCGGCCGGCCGGGCGGCGCCGCCAGGTCGGCCACGGCGGCCATCCGCCGCACGTACTCGAAATGCAGGTGCCGGGGATCGGCCACGTCCACGTAGGACTGCTCCACGCCGGCGGCGAGGAGCGTACGCCCGGTGGGGCGGGCCGGGTCGACGACCAGCTCCAGCCGGGGCGCGTCGGAGGGGTCCACCCCGGCAGGCTAGCCGAGCCGGGGCGGGCCGGCGGGTGGACGTCCGCCGGCCCGTACGCCGGTCAGCCGGTCGCCATCCCGGCGCCCGCCTCGTCGATCGCGTCGTCGACGGCGTGGGCGAGGTCCACGTCCATCGCGGTCACCGCGCCGGCCTGCCGGGACCGTACGGTCAGTATGGCGGTGCCCGGGTCGGGGCGACCGATGCGCGGGCCGCGACCGGTCTCCTGGCGCAGCCGGTCGATCCGGTCCAGCACCCGGTCCAGGTTGTCCGCCGGCAGCTCCAGCGTGCGGGACAGCGCCTCGCCGTCGCCGGACCAGTAGGGCAGCGCGCCGAGTGCCTTCCGCAGGTCGGTGTCGCTCAGCGGGGGCGTCGCGCTGACCGCGCCGACCACCCCGCCACCGACGGACGGCGGCTCCAGCAGGTCACGCAGGCCGTCCGGCACGTGCAGCGACTCGATCAGGTCGCCGTCGTGGTCGGCCAGCGCCGCCACGGTCGCCTCCGCCTGGTAGCGGGCCTGCTCCGGGGTACGGCCGCTGATCCGGCCCACCTCGGCCAGGAAGCCGGGCAGGTCCGGGCGTCGCCTGATGCCGTCCACGGGAAGGACGTCGTGCAGCTTCGTCGGCACCGCTGCCAGCAGCCGCCGGCGTTCCGCCTCGCCGAGGGCGAAGGCCAGGACCAGCACGGTCGACTCGACGCCCACCTTGGCGGTCCGGAAGTCGGTACCGGTACGGCGGACGACGTCGTCGACCAGCGCGTGGTAGCCCAGCGGGGTCCCCTCCGGCGCACCCGAGCCCCGGTCGGGCAGGGGGCGGGGGGACTCCGGGACGCCCGCCGCCGGCGGCGCCGGCCCACCCCGCGTGCTGTCCGGCTTGTGGCGGCTGCCGGCCGGCGGCGGACCGGCGCGCTTGCCCTGCTCCAGGTGGGTGAGCTGCTTGGAGGCGCTCAGGCTGGCCCCCGTCTCGCTGGCCTGCATGCCGCGCTCCCGGGCCTGGCGGGCCAGCGCGCGGCGACGTTGGTTGTCGCCCTCCATCTGCTTGCGCATGGTGACACCTCGCTTCCGCTGGTGTTTCCTCGCTTCCGCCGGTCGCCTTCCCGCCGGCGCCGGCACCGAAACGGACGCCGACGGCCGGGCCGGCGATGCCCGGATGGGCGGCGGGACAGCTTCATCCGGCGGGGGTGAGGGGCGGTCACCCGGCGGGAGCCGACGATCGCAGCGGACCGGAGAACTTCCGAGAACGCGGAAGGACAGGTCGTGATGAAGAGGATCGTCGAGATCGTTCCCGCCCGACCCGGCTGGTACGCCCGCTGGCGCCTCTCGCCCGAGGACACCCGCTGCTACCCCGTGAGCCTGTGGGCGCTGCTGGAGGAGGGCGACGGCTCGGGGCGTGAGGTGGTCGGGGTGGACTGCATCGGGCAGTGGCCCGGGGCGGACGACAACGAGGCGGGTGGGGTGTTCGTCCGCTATCTCTTCCAGACTCCCGATTCCGGGCCGCCGGAGGACGCCGAGCCGCCGACGACGGGGCAGCGGCGGACCACCGGACCCCGGCTGCAACCACTCACCGCACCCTGAGCCTCACTCCGGCCCCCGGCCCCTGGTCCCAGGGTCGGGGGCCACCCCTCGCCCCGCGCGGAGCCCGGCCGGCCTCAGCCCGCCCGGCGGGTGGCGCCGTCGGTGCCGTGTTCCACCGCGAGCAGCTCGGTCAGGCCGGTGCGGTCGAGCAACTGCTGGAGCTGGGAACCGACCCCGGTGAGCCGGACCGCGCCCGTGCCGTCGTGATGGGCGGTCAGGAACGCGCTGAGCCCGGACGAGTCGCACAGGCTGACCGCGCTCAGGTCGAACAGGAGCTCCTGGTAGCCGTCCCGGCGCAGCTCGGCGGTGGCGGCGACGAGCTCCGGGGCGGTGTCGAAGTCCAGCTCACCGGACAGCCGGAGCCGGGCGCGCCCGGCGTCGAGCCGGGTCACCTCGATGGTCAACAGCTGAGCGGCCATGCGCCCATGTTCCCAGTCGCGGGCCCGGGTGCAAAGCGGGGGGCCGGGCGGAGCGCGTCAGGCGGTGCTGGCGGCGCCCTCCGCCGCCGTCAGGCTCTCGCCGAGCGGCCGAGCGAGCAGGCCCGTGACGCCCGTCATGTCGAGGATCGTCGCCAGGAACCGGGGCACGGCGCACAGCCGGAGGGCGGTGCCGCACTGCTGCCCCTCGCGCCACGCGTGCACGATCACCCCCAGGCCGGTGCTGTCGATGAAGAGCAGGCCGGTGAAGTCGAGGACGAGGGCCGGCGGAGCATCGGCGAGCATCCGGTCGACCTCGGCGCGCAGCGGCCCGGCGGTGGTGTAGGCGAGGTCGCCCTCGACCCGGATGACCGGTGCGGCGGGATCCGACCGGTCGACGGTCATGCTCAACGGAGTCGCCTCGGGTTGGCTCCGACGGGACAGCACGCTCACGCCCTTTCGCAGGCCGCCGAGGGGCGGGGATGCAGGGATCGTAACAACGCGCCGCAGGTCCCGCCGGGCACCGAGCGGCGACCGCACGACGGGCGTCGGGTGGCGTTCGCGGCACACGGGCGTAGGGTGGGTGCGAGAGATCTGACCACCTGTGCTGCCTCCCGGTGGTACGGGTTTCGACAAGGAGTGGGGCTCAGCCGGTGACTGCTGCGGACGTCCGGGACTCAGATCCCGGCGACGGGCGGGTCCCCACACCGAGTGCCGCACAGGCCACGGCGTGGTCCGCCGGCGCCCCGGCACGCCCGGCCTCCGCGCTCCCCGCACTGGCGGCCGACCGGGAGCACGCGGCACCCGACTGGTCCGAGGTCGTCGAGCACTTCCGCGAGGGTCTCGTCGTCTGCGACGCGCGAGGCGTCGTCCGGCACGTCAGCCCGGTGGCCGAGCGGCTGCTGCCCGAGGTCACCCCGGGCGAACTGCTTGCGGCGGCCAACCTTCCAGGGCTGACCGCCGACGGCGAGTTCACCCACCGCGGCCGCCGGCTGCGCGCGCGCCGGGTGCCGCTGTCGGCCGCCCGCTGCTGCTGGTACGTCGAGGACGTCACCGAGAGCGTCACCCGCGCCGACGCCCTGCTCGCCGAGCGGGCCCGCTCGGCGTTCCTGGCGGTAGTCGGCGAGAAGCTCGGCAATCCCCTGCACCCGGACCGGGCCGCCGCGGCGGTGGTCCGCCTCGCCGTGCCGACGCTGGCCGAGGTGGCGGTGCTGGTGCTGGCACCCCGTTCCGGTCGGGCGCGCTGGTGGCGGGCCGCCCGCAGCGACGACGACGCCCCGGTGGTGGACAGCGGCATCCTGCCCGCCGTCGACCTGCCCGCGGCGATCACCGAGGGGCTGGACGGCGGGGAACCGCACACCCTCGACTGGCTGGCGGAGCAGGCCGCGGAGGCCGGCTGGCTGCCCGGGCTGACCGCGGCGGAGGCCTGCGTCCGGGTGGTGCCGCTGCCCGGTCGCGACGCCCCGGCCGGCGTGCTGCTGGTCGCGCGGCGCGTCGAGCGCTGGTACGACGAGGCCGACGTGGACCTGGCCCGTGCCTTCGCGGCCCGGGCGGGGGCGGCGCTGACCACGGCGCTGCTCTACCGCGACCAGGCCGAGGTCGCCGACACGCTCCAGGCGAGCCTGGTGCCGGTGGAGCCGGCCGAGGCGACCGGGGTGCAGTGGGGCACCGCCTACCGGCCGGCCCAGGCCGGGTTGCGCATCGGTGGCGACTTCTACGGCTCGCACCGGCTGGCCGACGGCGGCTCCGTGTTCTTCCTGGGCGACGTCTCCGGCAAGGGTGTCGAGGCGGCGGTCTTCACCGGCCAGCTGCGTCAGTGCCTCCAGGCGCTGCACCGGGTCGAGTCGCAGCCGGGGCGCCTGCTGAAGCTGCTCAACGACGCGCTGCTGGAGACCAGCCAGGCGCAGGGGCAGGGGCGTTTCGCGACGATGGTGCTGGGAGTGGTCCGCGCGCACCGCGAGGGCGGCCTGACCCTGACCCTGGCCGGCGGTGGTCATCTGCCGCCGCTGGTGCTGCGCGGCTCCGGCGAGGTCGAGCCGGTCCCGCTGTCGGGCATGCTGGTCGGCGTGGTGCCCGATCCCCGGATCGGGGAGGTGACCGTCCGGCTGGAGCCGGGCGAGACCTGCCTGCTCTACAGCGACGGGGTGACCGAGGCGCGCGGGGGCCGCCGCGGCAACGAGCAGTTCGGCACGGAGCGGCTGGTGCACGCGGTCACCGGCTGCCAGCGGATGCCCGCGCCCGCCCTGGCCGAGCGCGTCGAGCAGGTGACCTGCGACTGGTTGGCCCACGGCGACCACGACGACATCGCCGTGCTCGCGCTGCGCGCGACCGGTCCGGGCGGGCGTACGCCCAGGCACCTGCACGCGGTGCCCGACGCGAGCGGCACCGCCGAGACGAGGGGGACCCGACCGTGACCGCCGCCCCGACCGCCGACGCCACCCCGGCAGGCGTCTGGCCCGGATACCTGGACTGCCTCCAGGAGGCGGACGAGTACGCGGCCATCGAGGTGGCCACCGGCCTGCTCGAGGCCGGCGTGCCCGCCGAGCGCGTCCTGCTCGACCTGGTCGCCCCGGCGCAGGCCGAGGTGGGGGAGCGGTGGGCACGCAACGAGTGGAGCGTCGCCCAGGAGCACGCCGCGACGCACATCAGCGAGCGGGTGGTGGCGGCGGTGGCCGCGTACGCGAACCCGCGCCCGACGCGGGGCCGGGTGGTGGTGGCCTGCATGGACGGCGAGTGGCACGCCCTGCCGCCCCGGCTGGTCGCCGAGGTGCTGCGGCTGCGGGGCTGGCAGGTCACCTTCCTCGGCGCGAGCGTCCCCGCCCCGCACCTGGTGTCGTACCTGCACCGGCACGACGCCCACGCGGTCGCGTTGGCCTGTGCGCTGCCGATGCGCCTGCCGCACGCGCACCGCATGATCGAGGCGTGCCGGCGCGTGGACGTCCCCGTGGTGGTGGGGGGCCGGGGGTTCGGCGCGGACGGCCGCTGGGCCCGGCGGCTCGGCGTTGCCTGGGCGCCTGACGCCCCGACCGCCGCGAACCTGGTCGCCGACGAGCGCGCGCTGCGCCGCGTCCCGCCGGCGGAGTTGAGCCACCTGGCCGACGACGAGTACACCAGCCTGCTCAAGCGGCGCGGCGAGCTGATCGACGGCGCGCTGGCGGACCTGCGGGAACACGACCCGGGGACGCGTGACTACACGCCCAGCCAGCTGGACTCCACCGTCAGCGACCTGGGCTACATCGTGGACTTCCTGGCCGCCGCGCTCTACGTCGACGACGGCTCGCTGTTCACCGAGTTCGTCGACTGGCTGGTCGAGATCCTCACCAGTCGGGGTGTGCCGGCCCCCGCCCTGGGGTCGACTCTGGAACACTACGGGCGGGTCCTGCGCGACTTTCCCCGGGCCGCGCGGTTCCTCGGGGCGGCGCGGTCGTCCCTGGCCAGGGCGGGTGACTCCGGGGCGCGATGAGCGCCGGTGCGGCCGTGTCGGGTGCCCCTGCTTATACTTGCCACACTGCAAGCATCCGCCTGCGGTCAAGCGAGGGGGTCCAGGGGTGACGTTCACGGTCACGTACGCCGACCGCGACGGCGGGGCGGCACGCCTGCGGTTGGCCGGCGAACTCGACCTGAGCACCGCGCCCGAGCTCAACGCGGCCATCGACCGGCTGGTCGACGCCGGCGAGCGCCGCCTGCTGGTGGACCTGACGGAGCTCACCTTCTGCGACTCCACGGGGATCGCCGCCTTCGTCCGGGGCGACAACCGGGTCGCCGCCGACGGCGGGTGGCTGCGGGTCACCGGCGCCACCGGTCGGGTCGACCGCGTGCTCCAGGTGACAGGGCTGGCCGAGGTGCTGAGACACGAGTCCGGCAGGGCCGACCCGACCGCGCGGTCCGCCGGCTGATGGGCTAGATTTCCCCGCCGGCACAGAGCGCCTCGCGATTCTCCGTTCCACCGACCCGAAGCAGGTAGTGATGGGTGCAGACACCCCGAGTCCGGTTCGCATCCTGGTGGTGGACGACGACCCGGGCGACGTGTTGATGATCGAGGAGGCCCTCGCGGACTCCGACGTCGAGAAGGTCATCGACGTCGTCAGCGACGGCCAGGAGGCGATGGAGTTCCTGCGCCGCGAGGGGCGGCACACCGACGCCCGGCGGCCGGACGTCATCCTGCTCGACCTGAACATGCCCAGGATGGACGGGCGTCAGGTGCTCGGCGAGGTCAAGGGCGACGAGGACCTGCGTACGATCCCGATCGTCGTGCTGACCACCTCCAACGCCGACACGGACATCGTGGGCAGCTACACGCTCCAGGCCAACGCCTACGTCACCAAGCCGATCGACCTGGACGACTTCAACGACGTGGTGCGCCGGATCGACGAGTTCTTCGGCCGGGTGGTCGTGCTCCCGAAGCGCTCCTGAGCGCCCCCGGGCGGTCGGCCCCGCCGGGTCGCGGCGACGCGCCCGGCCTTGCGGGCGTCCGCATGGTGAACATTTTTCCCGAAGCCCCTCCGCTGCCGCCCCCAGCGCCGAGGATCCAGGGTGGGGAAGGAAACCACCGGCTGCCTGGGGGGCGACAGTATGAGGTTCTGCGTCGTGGAGACCGGCTACGACCAGCGGCAGGTCGATTCCTGCCTGGACGAGATCGGCGTCCGGCTGGCCCGGCTCGCCGCCCGGGCGGAGGGCGCCGCGAGGGCCGGTCGCGAGTGGGACGAGATCCGTGACGAGGCGACGGCGCTGCGCGGCCTGCTCGAACGGCTGGACCTCGGCGACGCGGACCCGGCCCGGCGCGGCGCCGACGACGCCGATCGCGAGGCGGTCGACCTGCTGACCCGGGCGCGGGTCGAGCTCGACGCGGCCCGGGAGGAGGCCCGGCAGGTGCGCGAGCGCGTCTACGCCGAGGCCGTGCAGGCCCGCCGGGACTTCGAGGAGGCGCTGTACGCCCGGCGCAGGCGCGAGGCCCGCGTGGACCGGATCCTCGACGGGCTGACCGTCGAACCGGTCCCGGCGGACACTCCGACCGCCGCGGCCGGGATGCCCGGCAGCGGGGTGCCGGCGACCAGGATCGCCGCCCGGGGCGGCGCGGACGCGTCCAGCGAGCCGCCGGGCGGCCGCGCCGGGATCCGCTGACCCTCGCCGGCCAGGGACCGGCGTGGCCAGCCGGCCGCCGTCAGGTCAGCGCGGCGACGACCGTGGTGGCCAGGCCCTCGTGCTGGGCGTACGCGTCGGGGAAGGCCGAGACCTGCACGGCCTGGGCGGCGCCGGCCACGCTCATCTGCTGCCAGCCCGGAACCTCCCGCAGCGCCTCGTAGAAGGCCCGCGCGGCGTACGACGGGCGCATCAGTTCGCGTACGGTGCCCCAGCCGCTGCTCGGGCGCTGCTGGAACAGGCCCACGGAGTCGTGGTCGGAGCCGCTGCCCTGGTGCGGGTACCGGCTGGACTCCGGAAGCACGTCGCTGGCGAGGTTGTAGAGCCGGCTCTCCTGCATCGCGGTCGCCACGGCCACCACCATGGCGCGGCGGGGCATCTTCAGCTCGGCGCCCACGTCGACGATGATCTTGGCGTTGTCCATCTGCGCCTGGGTGAGTCCGGCGACCGGGCGCGGGCGGGGTGGCGGGGCCGGCTTACGCGGGGCCTTGCGGGTGGCCGAGGGGGTCGGCTTCGGCGTCGGGCTGGGGCTGAGCGAGGGCGAGGGCGAAGGCGAGACGGCCCGGTCCAGGGACCGCGAAGCGCGGTCGTCGTCGACGGCCCGCTCGGCCAGCGCCTCGGCCACGGGTTCCCGCGCGGCGTCGGCGTCCTCGCGCGTGCCGGCGAACGCGGCCACGCCGAGGCAGCAGGTCACGCCGGTGGCGAGCGCGACCCGGACGGGGGTCGAGGCGAGCAGGGCCCGGCCGCGGCGACGCTGCCGTTCCGCAGCGCGATGACGGCCGGTCGTCCGTTCGGTCGAGGCGGGGTCGTCCGAGCGGGTGGCCGGTCGATCCTGGGTCAGCTTCTGGTCGAGAGGGTCGTCGGGGTGCACCCGCCGAGGCTAGAAAGGCGAGCGCGTCTTGCCATCGGCCTGGTTGGTGGCATGCGCCACAATTTGCGCCGATCTGCGGGCCGATTACCCCCGACGGCTCATCAAAGCCGCCAATCGCTCTTGTCGACTCTTTCGCATATATCCGATTAGGGGTTGATAATCGGGTGGAGAATCGATCGCGGGCTCCGGCGCCGGGCTGGCGTCGGGCCTCCACCGAACGGTGGAGGCCGCCGTGGGTCACCCGACCGACCGCCCGTCGGCCCCCGAGGTGACGGCGCAGGCCGTGCCGGCGGCGGTGGTGCAGGTCGGACCGGCGGCGGTGGTGTCGGAGCTGTCCCGCGCCGCAGGGCCCGCCGACGGGTCGGTCAGTGCCGGCCGTTCTCCGCCGGGGTGACGGTGAGCCGGTGCCGGCTGCCGTCGCCGCTGGAGAAGGGCCACAACCGGTCCGCGTGCTCCACCAGCTCGGCCAGCTGTTGCCGGCTCAGCCCCGCCGACGAGATGGAGGCGTGCACGTCGGCCCGGTACCGGCCGTCGTCGTCGCGCCCGAGCTTCGCCTCCGCGCGTACCTGCACGGTGTGCGCCTCGTCGGTGATCTCGCCCGCCGCCTCCACCGCCGCGTGGTGCAGGCAGGACGCGAAGGCGGCGGCGAGCAGTTGCTCCGGGGTCAGCCCCGAGCAGTGCGGCGCCAGTGGGGACGCCAGGGCCGTGGACAGGCTCCCGTCGTCGGTGCGTACGTGGCCGCCCTCGGCGGTCGCGGTGGCCGTCTCGTTCAGCCAGGAGCTCGATTCCGGCATCGCGTTCCTCCCGTCGCTCACCCGCCCGGCTACCCGGCCCCCGGACGGTGAAACGCGGGCGACCGGTGGGCGACCCGAAGGACGCCGGACGGAAGCGGCCCCCACGACGCCGGCCTGGTCGGGCCGCGGAAGGAGGCTCAGCCGGCCTGGGTGGACCAGTCGGGTACGGGAGCCGCCTCGGTCGCCTCGGCCGCCGCCCGCTCGGTCCACGGCGACATCGACCCGACGCGCTGTCGCGGCGCCGTGGGCTGCTGTAGCGGCACGTACACGCGGGCGTCCACCGCCTCCGCCAGCAGCAGGGCCGCCATCAGGCTGGACGGCCGGTCGGCCGGGTCGTCGGCCAGGCAGCTCGCGCACAGGTCGGCCACCTCCGGCGGCAGCCCCTCGATCTCCGGCAGCGGCAGCGGCGGTTGCCGCAGGCGCGCGCCGAGCAGCTGGGTCGGAGTCGTGGTGCCCGCCTGGTACGGCAGCCGCCCGGTCAGGCAGTAGTAGAGCAGGACGCCGAGGGCGTACATGTCGGCGGCGGGTGTGACGGGTGCCCGTTCCAGCTGCTCCGGCGCGAGGTAGGCGGGCGTGCCGACCACCATCCCCTCCGGTGACCGGTCCGGAGTGCCGGACGGGGTGGCGATGCCGAAGTCGAGCACCTTCACGCCGGCCGGGGTCAGGATCACGTTCGCCGGCTTGACGTCGCGGTGCACGATGCCGTGCGCGTGCGCCGCGGCCAGCGCGGCGCTCACCTCGGCGCAGACCCGTACGGCGATGCGCCAGTCCAGCGGTCCGGCCCGCAGGTGCGCGGCCAGCGTCTCGCCCTCGGCCAATTCCATGACGATGTAGGGCACCTGGCCCTCGGGGCCCGTCCCGCAGGTGCCGAAGTCGTGCACGGAGGCCACGTTCGGGTGCACCAGCCGGGCGGCGGAGCGGGCCTCCGCGCGGATGCGCTCCACAGAGGTGTCCTGGCCCTCCTGCCCCGGGGACATCACCTTCACCGCGACCGGCCGGTCCAGCACCGCGTCGTGGGCCCGCCAGACCTCCGACATGCCGCCGATGCCGATGCGCTGTTCGAGCCGGTATCGCCCGTCCAGCGTTCTCATCGACCGCTCCCTGCTCTTCCTGGCCCGTCCCTCGACAGGTCCCCAGGGCAGCGGTACCCGAGCTCCGATCAGGGCAAACCGCTGCCGGATCCGGGCGGGGCCGCTCACTGCTGCGGTAGCTTGCGAGCCAGGGCCGCTGTCGGGGCGGCACTGCGGGAAGGCGGGCGCGCGGATGAGCGAGGTGACCGTACGCTTCGTCGGCGGCCCGGCCCACGACCTGGTCCGGGCGGTGCCCGCCGAGCCGGACGGCTCCCCGCCGGCGCACTGGATCCTGCGGCACCCCGACGGCGCCGGGCCGGCCACGGCCGGCGGACCGGACCACCTCTACCAGCGCGAGCAGCCCACCGGCGGCGGCACCTGGACGATGCGCTTCGTGCACACCTACCCGGTGGGCATGACCGAGTGAGCTCGCCCGTCGCCCGTCGCCCGTCGGGCGGGGCGGCCAGCGGGCGTGGCCGGGCCACCACGGCGACGACGACCACCGCCACGTCCCGGGCGCCCGGCGGCCCGGCGGTGGACGGGTCGGCCGGCACACAGCGGGGGCACAGGTGGCGCACAAGCCGGGCACAGCGGCCCGGCGCACGATGGGGGCCATGGTGACGGACGGGCAGGTCGGGGCGGGCCGGGTCGAGCTGCGCCGCCCCGACGGGGAGCCGGTGCGGGTGCTGGTGGTCGACGACGAGTCGACCCTGGCCGACCTGCTGTCGATGGCGTTGCGCTACGAGGGCTGGCAGGTGCGTACGGCGGGCGACGGCACGTCGGCGCTGAACGCGGCGCGGCAGTTCCGGCCGGACGCCGTGGTGCTCGACGTGATGCTGCCCGACCTGGACGGCTTCCAGGTGCTGCGCCGGCTGCGTGAGCAGGCCCCGACGGTGCCGGTGCTCTTCCTGACGGCGCGGGACGCGGTGGAGGACCGGATCGCCGGGCTGACCGTCGGCGGCGACGACTACGTCACCAAGCCGTTCAGCCTGGAGGAGGTGATCGCCCGGCTGCGGGCGCTGCTGCGCCGCTCGGGCTTCGCCGTCGCCGCCCGCCCGGACGCGGTGCTCACCGTCGGCGACCTCAGCCTCGACGAGGACAGCCACGAGGTGCGCCGCGACGGCTGCCCCGTCACGCTCACCGCCACCGAGTTCGAGCTGCTGCGCTACCTGATGCGCAACCCGCGCCGGGTGCTCAGCAAGGCGCAGATCCTCGACCGGGTCTGGAACTACGACTTCGGCGGCCAGGCCAACGTGGTGGAGCTGTACATCTCGTACCTGCGGAAGAAGATCGACGCGGGCCGGAAGCCGATGATCCACACGTTGCGCGGCGCGGGGTATGTCCTCCGGCCGGCGGAGTGAGCGGGCCGCCGGCCGGCTGCGCCACCGGCTGGCCGGGGTGTCGCTGCGGACCCGCCTGGTGGTCACCCTGGTCGCCCTGCTGGCCCTGGTCAGCGTGGCCATTGGCGGGATCACCACGGTCGCGCTGCGGCAGTTCCTGATCGACCGGGTCGACGACCAGTTGACGCCGATGCGGACCGGTCCCGGTCGGGGCGTGCCGTCGCCCTTCGAGGCGCCACCCTTCGGGCCGGACGCCCGGATTCCCCGGGGGCTTCCGCCGGGGACCGTCGCCGCCGAGGTGGCCGACGGCCGGGTGGTCCGGGCCTGGACCCTCGCCGACCGGGAGGAACGCGCCGTCCCCGCCGGGGACCTGGCCGGCCTCGCGGACCTGCCCACGGACGGCCGCCCCCGCACCCGTGAGCTGGGCGAGCGCGGTGCCTACCGGGTGGTGGCGCGCCAGCTTCCGGGCGGGACCGTGCGGGTGCTCGGCCTGCCGCTGTCGGGCGTGTCGGAGACCGTCTGGTGGCTGGTCGCCGCGCAGGCCGGTGTGGCGACCGCGGGGCTGCTCGTCGCCGGCGGGGCCGGAGCCCTGATCGTGCGGGCGACCCTGCGCCCGCTGCGCCGGGTCGCCACCACCGCTGGCCGGGTCAGCGAGCTGCCCCTGGACCGCGGCGAGGTCGCGCTGTCGGTGCGGGTGCCGGCCGCCGACACCGACCCGCGCACCGAGGTGGGGCAGGTGGGCGCGGCGCTGAACCGGATGCTGGGGCACGTCGGCGCCGCGCTCGCCGCCCGCCAGGCCAGCGAGACCCGGGTACGCCAGTTCGTCGCCGACGCCAGCCACGAGCTGCGGACCCCGCTGGCGGCCATCCGGGGGTACGCCGAGGTCGCCCGGCGCGGCCGGGACGAGGTGCCGCCCGACGTGGCCCACGCGTTGCGCCGGGTCGAGTCCGAGAGCACCCGGATGACCCGCCTCGTCGACGACCTGCTGCTGCTCGCCCGGCTGGATTCGGGCCGGCCGCTCGTGGTCGAGCCGGTCGACCTGTCCGCGCTGGTGGTGGACGCGGTCGGCGACGCGCACGTGGCGGGGCCGGAGCACCGGTGGCGGCTCGACCTGCCGGACACCGTGGTCCGCGTCCCCGGCGACCCGGCCCGGCTGCACCAGGTGCTGGCGAACCTGCTGGCCAACGCCCGGGTGCACACCCCGCCCGGCACCACGGTCACCACCACCCTGCGGGTCGACGGCGACGTCGCCGTGCTCGGCGTCGCCGACGACGGGCCGGGCGTGCCGCCGGCGCTGCGGGCCGAGGTGTTCGAACGCTTCTCCCGGGGCGACAGCTCCCGGTCCCGGGCGCACGGCAGCACCGGCCTGGGCCTGGCGATCGTGGCCGCCGTGGTGGAGGCCCACCACGGCACGGTCGAGCTGGACGGTCGGCCCGGCCGGACGGTGTTCACCGTCCGGCTGCCGGGAGCCAGCTCCGGCGGGTGACCCGTGCCGGACCGGGCCACGGGCCGGCGCCGCTGCGACCGTCGGGCGGACCGGGCCACGGGCCGGCGCCGCGGTGACCGTCGGGCGGGCCGGACGGGCGACGGTCAGTCGGCCAGCAGTTCGGCGAGGGCCTGCCCGACACGCTCCGCGTGCCGCCCGTCGGGGTCCTCGTCTGCGTTGAAGTCGGTGACGCTCATCCCGATCAGCCGACCCGAGCGGACCAGCGGTCGGGCCAGCGCGACGAGGTCGGCCCAGTCCAGCCCGTCCGGCTCGGGATAGCTGACCGCCGGGAGTACCAGCGGGTCGAGCACGTCGAGGTCGAGGTGCAGCCAGGCCGGCGTCGTACCGGCGGCGAGATCCCGGCCCACCGCCGCGGCGTCGGCGCCCCGCAGCCGGGTGGCCGGCACCAGGTGGACGGCGGGGTCGATCCGGTAGGCCTCCTTCCCGTCCGTCGCGGCCCGGTCGAGCGGCCGGTGGCCGAGCAGGTGCACCTGGTCGGGGTCGACCAGCGGCCCCTCCCGGTCGAGCACTCCCGCCGGGCCGTGGTCGGTGACGATCGACAGGTCCATGTCCGCCGCCTCACCGGTGGGCGAGGTGCGGCCGTCCTCGAAGTCGAGGTGGGCGTCGAGGAACCACAGGTCGAAGCCGGCGGGCAGCCCCGCCAGGATGCCGGGCAGGATCGCGCAGTCGCCGCCGAGCACCAGCGGATGCCGTCCCGAGCCGATCAGCGTCGTCGTGCGGGCGGCGATCGCCCGGCCGGCGCGGCGCACCTGGTCGACGCCGATCACCCCGGTCTCCGGGTCCCGGACCGGGTCGGTGATCAGGGCGTCGACGGCGCCTGCGTCGGCCGCGCCCAGCCGGCCCAGCAGCCCGGCGGTCCGCAGCGCGGCGGGCGCCCGGTGCTCGCCCCGGCCGCGTCCGGAGGAGTCGAGGGGAGCGTCCAGCACCGACCATCGCACATCCGGAGGCTAGCCCGGCCGTGGCAGGCTGGGCGGCATGTACCGGGAACGTCCGGCCGGGTTTGCCGGCGCGGTGCTCTGGACCAGCGCCACGACGGCGGGCGCCGCACCGGCCAGGGTGCTCCCCGACGGCTGCCTCGACCTGCTCTGGTCGAGCCGCTGCGGGCTGACGGTGGCCGGGCCGGACCGCACCGCGCACCTGAGCGGCGGCGGGCCGCCGGAGCGCTGGGTGGGGCTGCGGCTGCCGTCGGGCACCGGACCGGCGGTGCTCGGCGTACCGGCCGTCGAGCTGCGCGACCGGCGGGTCCCCCTGGCGGAGCTGTGGGGCGACCGGGACGTCGCCCGGCTGGCCGAGCGGGCGGAGGCGGCCCCGGCCGACGTGCTGACGGAGATCGCCGTCCGGCGGCTGCGGGCGGCCGGCGGGCCCGATCCGATCGGCGCCCGGGTCACCGCCGCGTTGGCCGCCGGCGCCAGCGTGACCGCGACCGCCGCCGGGATCGGCCTCGATCCGCGCGCCCTGCACCGCCGGTGCCAGCACCTGTTCGGGTACGGCCCGAAGACCCTGGCCCGGATCCTGCGGATGGGGCGCGCGCTGGCGCTGGCCCGCGCCGGCACCCCGCTGGCAGAGGTGGCGGCCCGCTGCGGCTACGCCGACCAGGCCCACCTGACCCGCGACGTGCGGGACCTGGCCGGCGTGCCGCCCACCGCCCTGCTGAGCTGAACGCTCGGCGATCTTCCCGGCCGGGTGACCGCTGACGCTCCGCGCGTTCCCGGTGCGGTTCCGCGTGGATCCTCACCATCGACCACGAGGCCCGACGGGTCGGGTTTCCGGTGTCCGGCGGGGCCGGTCCGCGTTCAGCTCGCGGCGAGCGGGGCGAACAGGTCCACGCCGTTGCCGTCGGGGTCGAGCACCACCGCGTACCGCTGGCCCCAGTAGGCGTCCCACGGGGGCAGGTGACCCTCGTGGCCCTCGGCCACCAGCTCCGCGTAGAGCCGGTCCACCTCCGCCGGGTCGGCGCACAGGAAGGCGAGGCTGGCCCCGCCGCCGCCCCCGGGCTTCCAGCCGGGGTCGAACGCGCGGACGGTGTCGGCGGTGTCCCAGGCCAGCCGGATGCCGCCCGGCAGGGTGACCTCCACGTGCGGCGCGGTGTCGGCGTCGGCGGGAATGTCGAGGCCGAGCCGCCGGTAGAAGGCGAGGGAGCGGGACAGGTCGCTGCTGACCATGCCGATGAGATCGAGTCTGGGTGCCATGGCTCCCACCGTAGGGAGGCTCCCGGCGCCCGTCTTGAACGAAACGGACAACGGGCGGAGTGTCGGGTGTGCCCCTCACGACCGGGACGATCGGCGTAGCGTGTTAGACAAGTCCGGCTTTACGGGCAAATCCCTCAAGGATCCTGCCCGCGTACGCCGAACATCGAGACGCGAGGAAAGGAGCGGTCGGTGGAACACCTGGCCTACCTGGACGCGGGGTCCGGCAGCCTGATCGTGCAGGCGGTGGTCGGCGGGGTGGCCGGCGCCGCGGTGGCGGCCAAGCTCTACTGGCGGCGACTGGTCGACCGGTTCCGCCGCCAGCCCACCGACCAGCGCTGACCCTGGCCGATGGCGAACTCCCGCACCGGCCTGCGCGCCGAGCCAGGCTCCTTCCGCGACCCCGCCAACCGGGTCTTCCACCTCGACGGCGACGTGCTGCGTGGGCTGGACGAGCAGGCCGCCGGGGAGTGGCGCGCGCTGACCGCCAGCGAGTTCTTCCCGCCGCTGCTCGCCGCCGGCAAGGTGTGCGGCACCGAGGCGGTCGACTCGCCGGCCGTGCCGTCGGCCGACCGGTGGGCCGCCGTCCTGCGCCACGAGCGCATCCCGTTCGTCTCCCACCCGTACGAGTGGTCCTTCACCATGCTGCGCGACGCGGCGCTGCTGCACCTGGAGATCCTGCGCGCGGCCCTGCCGGCCGGGTTCACCACGAAGGACGGGTCGGCCTACAACCTCCAGTGGCGGGGCGCCGAACCCGTGTTCATCGACGTCGGCTCGTTCACCCCGGCCCGCGACGGCGAGCCCTGGGCCGGCTACCGGCAGTTCTGCCAGACGCTGCTCTACCCGCTGCTGCTCGACGCCCACCTCGGGCTGGACTTCCAACCCTGGCTGCGCGCCCGGGTCGACGGCATCGAGCCCGAGCAGATGCGCCGGCTGTTCGGCGGCGTCCGGCGGCTGCTGCCCGGCGTGCCCACCCACGTGCACCTGCACGACGCCATGCAGCGGCGCAACGCCCGGGCCAGCACCGCCGACGTCCGGTCCCAGCTGCGGGCCGCCGGCTACTCGCGGGAGCTGGCGCTGGCCACCGTACGCGGCATCGAGAAGCTCGTCCGGCGGCTGGAGCCCCGCCGTGCGGCCAGTCACTGGGTCGACTACCAGCGCACCTGCGCGTACACCGCCGACGACCGGGCCGCGAAGGAACGCTTCGTCGCCGAGGCGCTGGCCGACGGACCACGGCCCCGCCTGGCGCTGGACCTCGGCGCCAACGACGGCCGGTACGCCCGCCTCGCCGCCCGGCACGCCGACTACGTCGTCGCGGTCGAGCAGGACCCGGGCGTGGTGGACGGGCTCTACCGGGACCTGCGCGCGGCGGGGGAGCGGCGGATCCTGCCCCTGGTGATGGATCTCGCCGACCCGTCGCCCGGCGGCGGCTGGCGCGGCGTCGAGCGGGCCTCGTTCGCGGACCGGGTGGAGGCGGACGCGATCCTCGCCCTGGCCGTGGTGCACCACCTGGCGATCGGGCGCAACGTGCCGCTGCCCGAGGTGCTGGACTGGCTCGTCGGGCTCGCCGCCCCGGGCGCCCGGGTGGTGGTGGAGTTCGTCCACCCCGAGGACCCGATGGCCCGGCGGCTGCTGGCCAACAAGCCCGAGGGACTCTTCCCCGACTACCGGCCGGCCGAGTTCGAGCGGCTGCTCTCCGCGCGCTGCCGGATCGCGCGGCGACTCGACCTGCCCTCGGGTACCCGGACGCTCTACGCGGCGGTCGTGGGTGGCTGAGCCGGCGCCCCCGCCGGACCGCACGTGCGGCGACCCGCCGCCGGGCGACCCGCCGCCGGGCGACCGGCCGCCGGGCGACCGGGTGTCGGGCGACCCGCCGTCGGGTGACCGGCTGTCGGACGGCCCGCCGTCGGGTGACTGGCCGTCGGGCGAGCCGTCGTCGGGCGACCGGGTTTCCGTAGGCCAGGTTGCCGGTGGTCGGCCGGGTGGCTGGCGTACCGAGCTGGGTCGGCTGGCCGAGGTGGCGGGGCTCGTCGGGCTCGTGGTCACCCAGCCGCTGCTGGACGTCCTCGGGCGCAGCCCCGACTTCTTCCTGTTCCACCGGGCCGACCGGGGGGAGATCATGCTGCTGGTGGCGTTGGTCGCGCTGGTGCCCACCGCCGCCGTCGCGCTGCCCGGCGCGCTGTCCCGCCTGGCCGGACGCACCGCCCGCTCGGCCACGCACACCCTGCTGGTCGGCCTGCTGCTCGCCGCGCTGGCCGTGCAGATCGGCCGGCACGGTACGCCGCTGCGGGGCGTACCGCTGCTGCTGCTCGCCGCGGTGGCCGGAGCCGCCGGGGCCGCCGCGCACCGGCGCTGGCGCGCGCCCGGGCGGATGCTGCGGCTCGCCGCGGCCGGGCCGCTGCTGTTCGTGGGGCTGTTCGTGTTCGCCTCGCCCACCTCCACGGTGGTGCTGCCCCGGGGCGAGGGCGGCGCCGCCGGGGTGGCCGGGCCCGGCAACCACCCGCCGGTGGTCGTGCTGGTCCTCGACGAGCTGCCCCTGGTCTCCCTGCTCGGCGCGGACGGGCGGATCGACGCCGCCCGGTTCCCGCACTTCGCGGAGCTGGCCGGTGGCTCCACCTGGTACCGCAACGCCACCGGCGTCAGCGGCTGGACGCCCTACGCGCTGCCGGCCATGCTCACCGGCCGCTACCCGCAGCGGGCGGCCGCGCCGCACTACTCGCAGTACCCGGACAACCTCTTCACCGCCCTCGGCGGCCTGTACGACGTCCGCGCCGAGGAGAGCATCACCCGGCTCTGCCCGCCCAGCCGCTGCGAGCAGCCGGTCAGCCCGGAGCAGGGGATGGGCGTGCTGATCCGGCAGGCCGGCGGGCTGCTGCGGCAGGTCACCGCCCCGGTCGACAGCCGAGTCGACCCGGAGGACTCGTACCGCGAGCGGACCCGCGCGGAGGCGGGCGTCGACGCCGCCGAGCCGGTGCCGGCGGACCCGAAGTTCCGCTGGGACAGCCTCGACGACAACCAGCCCGCCCGCTTCGCCAGCTTCCTCGCCGGGCTCCGGCCGGCGCCCCGGCCCACCCTGCACTTCCTGCACCTGCTGATGCCCCACTCGCCGTGGGCGTACCTGCCCTCGGGGGCGCGCTACGACGCCCCGCCGGACCTGCCGAACGACGGCGACGGCTGGGCCGAGCTGGCCCGCCGGCGGCACCTCGCGCAGCTCGGCTACACCGACCGGCTGATCGGGGAGACCCTGCGTACCCTGCGCTCCACCGGCCTCTACGACCAGGCCCTGCTGGTGGTCACCGCCGACCACGGCGTCAGCTTCACCCCCGGCGCCCAGGGCCGGGGCATGGGCGCCATCCGGGCCGCCCCCGGCGAGGTCGCCTGGGTGCCGACGTTCGTCAAGGCACCGGGCCAGCGCGCCGGCCGGATCGACGACCGGAACTGGCAGCACGTCGACCTGCTCCCCACCATCGCCGACGAGGCGGCCATCCGGCTCCCGTGGCCCATCGACGGCCGGTCCGCCCGGCAGACCCCGCGCGCCGAGGCGGGCAAGGTCTTCTACGACCGCCCCGGCCAGCCGACCCCCGTCGCGGGCGGCCTGCCGGCCCCGATCGCGCCGCCCGCGCCCCACCCGCTGGTGGGCGCCGCCGTCGGCGACCGCCCGACGGGCGGCACCGCCCGGGTCGCCGACCTGGCCGCGTTCGACGCCGTGGACCCGGACACCGGACGGCTGCCGGCCGCCGTCTGGGGCGACGTGCCCGACGACGTACCCGACGGCACACAGCTGGCCATCGCCGTCAACGGCCGGATCGGCGCGGTCGTCCCCGTGGTACCCCGCGACGCCGGCGGCCGCCGCTTCGCCGCCCTGCTCGCCGACGACCGCCTCTTCCACGCCGGCGCCAACCGCCTCACCGTCTACCGCGTAGCCCCCGACAACACCCTCCTCACCCTCACCCTCACCTGACTCCACCGCCCCGCCCGGTCCCGCCCCGGTCCCGCCCGGTCCCGCCCCGGTCCCGCCCGGTCCCGCCCCGGTCCCGCCCGGTCCCGCCCCGGCCCCGCCCGGTCCCGCCCCGGCCCCGCCCCGGCCCCGCCCGGTCCCGCCCGGTCCCGCCCCGGCCCCGCCCCGGCCCCGCCCCGGCCCCGCCCCGGCCCCGCCCGGTTCCCGCCCGGTCCCGGCCCGGTCCCGGCGCCGCCCGGTCCCGGCGCCGCCCGGTCCCGGCCCCGCGCAGACCCGGCCTGGGGCCCTGGGCCCCGGCCCCCCGCCTTGTCCTGCCCGCGCTCCTCGCACCCTTCCCCGGCGTTGATCATGAAGTTATTGCCCTGGAATGCGCTTTCCGGAGGCAATAACTTCATGATCAACGTGCGCGGCGCGGCGCGGCGCGGCGCGGGGTGGGGTGGGGCAGTGCGGGCGGGCAGCGCGGGGCCGGGGCGGAGTGGGTGGCGTGGGGCGGGGTGGCGCGGCGGGGGCGGAGTGGGGGCGGGGCGGTGGGTGGTGTGGGGTGGTGTGGGGCTTGGCGGTGGGTGGGCGTCCGGATTGCGCGGGTTTCCCGGGTCGCTGGTCGGGAAACGGGTGACGCATGCCTCACCGTCGAACCACGACGGGCGGTATCTCCTCGACCGTGATTACGGTAAAAGCGAAGGCAATTCAACGCAGATCTGCCGGCGAAGCGAGGGAACCATGACGGAAGTCAAGCTCGATCACCCCGGTGGGCAGCTTTCGATGCCGGTGCAATCCGCGGTCGAGGGCCCCGCCGGCATCGGGGTGGGCAAGCTGCTGAAGGAAACCGGGATGACGACGTACGACCCCGGTTTCGTCAACACCGCCGCCTGCTCGTCCGACATCACCTACATCGACGGCGACGCGGGGATCCTGCGTTACCGTGGGTACCCGATCGAGCAGCTCGCGGAGAAGTCCTCCTTCCTGGAGGTCTCCTACCTACTGATCTACGGTGAGCTGCCGACCCAGCAGCAGTTGACCGAGTTCACCGAGCGGGTCCGCCGGCACTCGCTGCTGCACGAGGAGATGCGCCGCTTCTTCGACGGCTTCCCGCGCGACGCGCACCCGATGGCCGTGCTCTCGTCGGCCGTCAGCGCCATCTCCACCTTCTACCAGGACAGCCTGGACCCGTTCGACTCCTCGCACGTCGAGATGTCCACGGTGCGGCTGATGGCGAAGGTGCCCACCATCGCCTCGTACGCGTACAAGAAGTCGATCGGGCAGCCGCTGCTGTACCCGGACAACTCGCTGGGCTACGTGGAGAACTTCCTGCGGATGACCTTCGGCGTGCCGGCGGAGCCGTACGAGGTCGACCCGGTGATGGCCAAGGTGCTGGACATGCTGTTCATCCTGCACGCCGACCACGAGCAGAACTGCTCCACCTCGACCGTGCGGCTGGTCGGCTCCAGCAACGCCAACCTCTTCGCCTCGGTCTCGGCGGGCGTGAACGCGCTCTTCGGCCCGCTGCACGGCGGCGCCAACCAGGCCGTGCTGGAGATGCTGGAGAAGATCCAGGCCGACGGCGGCGACGTCGGGTCCTTCGTCCGCAAGGTGAAGGACAAGCAGGACGGCGTGAAGCTCATGGGCTTCGGCCACCGGGTCTACAAGAACTACGACCCGCGCGCGGCGATCGTGAAGAAGGCGGCCCAGGACGTGCTCGGCCGGATGGCCAAGCCCGACCCGCTGCTGGACATCGCCATGCAGCTGGAGGAGATCGCCCTCGCCGACGAGTTCTTCGTCTCCCGCAAGCTCTACCCGAACGTGGACTTCTACACCGGCCTGATCTACAAGGCCATGGGCTTCCCGACCAAGATGTTCACGGTGCTCTTCGCGCTAGGCCGGCTCCCCGGCTGGATCGCGCAGTGGCGCGAGATGATCAACGACCCGGAGACCAAGATCGGCCGCCCGCGGCAGATCTACACCGGTGCCCCCGAGCGGGCGTACGCCCCGTTCTCGGAGCGCTGAGTTCCGGCCGTACCGACGACGGAGGCCGCCGACCCGCACCGGGTCGGCGGCCTCCGTCGTCTCGTACCCACCGCCGTCGCGCCCGACGGGGTGCAAGGAAGGGCACCTTCCAACGCAAAGCGATAGGAAGGTGCCCTTCCTTGCCCCGTCAGCGGAGGCCGGCGGCGGCCAGCAGGTTGCCCTCGGCGATCGACGGCACGGCGCGACCCCGGGTCACCCGCTCGGCGGCGAACGACCCGGCGGTGGCGATCGCGGCCGCGTAGGCGGCGGCCGTACGCTGCGCGATGGCCGACCAGCCGTAGCGCTCGTGCACCATGACGCGGGCCCGGCGGGCGAGCTGACGGGCCCGCTCCCGGTCCGACAGCAGCGCGTCGATCGCGTCGGTCAGCCCGTCCGGGTCGTGCGGCCGGAAGGTCATCCCGGTCACCCCGGGCTCGACGATCTCGGCGAGCCCGCCGGTCGCGGCGACGGCCAGGGGCGCGCCGGCGGCGGCACCCTCCAGCGCCACCATGCCGAACGGCTCGTAGATGCTCGGCACGGCGAAGCAGTCCGACGCGGCCATCACGGCGGGCAGGTCGGTGCCGCCGAGGAAGCCCGGCAGGCTGACCGTGCCGCCGAGACCCAGGCGGTGCACCTCGGCCTCCAACTCGCCGCGGTACGGCCCGTCGCCGACGATGACGGCGCGCAGCCCGGGGTGCCGCTCGCGCAGCCGGGGCAGCCCGGCGATCAGGTGCTGCACGCCCTTCTCGTAGACCAGCCGGCCGGCGAAGGTGACCAGCGGCCCGTCCCCGGCGAAGCGGGCGCGGGCCTGCGCCACCGCGGCGGCCGGGACGCGCCAGCGGTGCGGCTCCACGCCGTTGGGCACCACGTCGACCCGGCCCGTCGGCACGCCGAACAGCCCCGTCACCTCGTCACGCATGTAACCGGAGCAGACGATCACCCGGCCCGATTCGCCGGCCAGCCAGTGTTCGACGCCGTGGATGGTGCGGTTCATCTCCTCGGGCAGCCAGCCCTGGTGTCGGCCGGCTTCGGTGGCGTGGATGGTGCTGACGAGGGGGATGTCGAGGTGTTCGCGCAGGGTCATGGCGGTGTGGGCGACGAGCCAGTCGTGGGCGTGGATGACGTCGTAGGTGCCGGCTTCGGTGGCGCGTAGTGCGGCGCGGGTGAGGGTGTGGTTGAAGGCCATGGTCCAGGCGAGCAGGGAGGAGGTGGCCAGGGGGAAGGTGACGGGGTCTTCGGCGGCGCGGACGATGCGGACGCCGTCGGCGTACTCCTCGAGGGGTGCGCCGTCGGTGTGGCGGGTGACGACGGTGACTTCGTGGCCGGCGGCGGCGAGGGCGACGGAGAGGGCGTGCACGTGCCGGCCGAGGCCGCCGACGAGGACCGGCGGGTACTCCCAGGAGAGCATGAGGATGCGGCGGGTCTGCGGGGGCGTGCCCGTCGTTCCGGACTGCGCCGGGACCTGGGGCCGGGAGGTGAGGGTGGGCCGGTGGACCCGGCCCGGGGTGCTGGTGGGCTGCTCGTCGACCCGCAGGGTCGTCACAATCGATCTCCGTCCGTGCATGGTGGGACGCGCCGGCAGCGGTGGCGGCGGAACGGTGCTGAGGGATGGCCGAATGGCCGGGCAGGGGCGCGCGGGCGCGCCCCTGGGAACAAGCAAAGGGCATCCCGACCGATCCCGCATCTCGAAAGGGGCCAAGGTGACGGAGGACACCTGAAAGTGCCGGTTCGTGTCAGTCGGGTGGATTCCGGTCGTCGGCCGGCCGGGTGAGAAGACGGCGGGACCTGCGGCGACCGCCCCGAGGACGGGAATGGCCGCCGACCCTCTTGTGCGGGGTCGGCGGCCGTTCGTCGGGCGGCACCGCTCAGTGGGCGTGGTCCTCCTCGTGGGCGGTCTCCGGCAGGTTGCCGAGCACCTTGTCGATCACGTGGATCCGGGCGCCGCCGGCCCGGAAGTCGGCGCAGATCGTCTCGGCCCGGTCGGCCAGCCGGACGCCCGACCCGGCCGTGGCGACGGCGAGGGTGGTACCCGCCAGGGTGGTGACGGTGCCGGCGGACGCCAGGTCGGCGACCGGGCGAGCCCCGGCGACCAGGTGCTCCCTCAGCAGCCCGCGCAGCGTCGCGGTGTCCTTGAGCAGCAGTTGGTCCAGGTTGGCGGTGGAGAACCTGGCCCGGAAGGCGTCGTCGGTGGGGGCGAGGATGGTGAGCCCGCCCGCGACGGACAGCTCCTCGGTCATTCCGGTGGCCCGCACCGCCGCCTCGAACGTGGTGAGCACGGGAATCCAGGTCAGGGCCTGGGCGGGGGACCGGTCCACCAGCGAGCCCGGACTACCCGGCTCGGTCCCCGAGGGCAGCGCGTCGCACAGCGGTCCCGTGACCGCGACCGGTGTGCCGTCGCCGGTGCGGTCGGCCGCGGCGGGGGACTCCTGCGAGCCGGTGCATCCGGTCACCGCGACCAGGAGGGCCAGGGCCGCCCCGGCCGCCGCCCGCCGACGGCGGGCGGCCCGGGGCGGGGGGCCGGGGATGAGGGTCTGGGACACGGTCTCTCCACTCCAGTACCGGTACGGCAGGTGCCGGCAGGTCGGCGGTGGGCCGACCTGCCGGCACCTCGGCGGGGGACTCAGCAGGTCACAGCTGGACGCACTGGCCGAACTTCGGACCATTCACGGAGTTGGCGACCTCCAGGTTCGTCGGTGCCGGGGAGTTGCCGGTGCAGTCCAGCGGGCCGTTGACGGTGTTGCCCGCCACCAGCGGGGCCACGGTCTTGCCGTTGACCACGCCGACCGGGCCGGTCAGCGTGTTGCCGACCACCACGACCGGGCCCTGGGTGCCGGTGGCGCGCACCGGGCCGTTGACCTTGCTGTCGGTCACGACGAACCCGGCGGCGCCGGTGGCGTCGACGGGACCGTTGATCGAGCTGCCGTTGACGATCAGCACGGCGCCGGGCTGAACCCGGATCGGACCCCGGACGGTGGCCCCGTCCAGGCAGGCGACGCCGGAGACGACCAGCGGGCCGTTGCGGGTACCGGTCAGGGTGGGGGCGACCCGCTCGCCGGCGACCAGGCCCTCCACGGCCTGCTCGTCGAGCAGCAGCGGGATCAGGCCCCGCTGCGGCTGGGACAGCGGAACCAGGTAGCTGTCGCCGACCTTGATCACCTTCCAGCCGTGGGCGGCGAGCCGCTGGGCCACGGTGGTGCGCTGGCCGGTCGGGCCGTCGGTGCGCTCGCCGTGGTACTGCTCCTCGGTCAGCCGGTACGCGCACGGCGCCTGCTCGAGGATCCGCTCCGGGGTGGGGGCGTCCGCGGGCGGCGGGGCCTCACCCGGGTGCGGGGCGGGGTACGCCTCGATCTTGCGGGAGCCCCGGAACACGATGCGTCCCTCGTTGGCGGACTGCGACAGGATCCCCTCGGCACGGGCCTTGGTGATGCCCTTGACGCTGGCGCCGTGGTACGTGAGGAACTGGTTGAACGTCCACAGCGCGGAGTAGGTCTTGCGCCGGCGGTTGTTCGCGGTGTTGGACTCGTCGGGCCGGGTCGGGCCACCGGAGCTGCGCAGCTCCAGCAGGGAGTTGACCACGTTCTTCAGGCCGAGGGTGTTGCGCAGGATGGTCTCCTCGCTCAGCCCCACGTTGGCCCCGGTGGTGCACCCGTACGGACAGGCCCACCAGCCGTCCCGGGCGCCCTCGGTGTACATGTGGCCCTCGATCATCTTCTGCGACTCGTCGAAGATGCCCTGCGCCACGTTCTGGTGCCGCGGCGGCAGCATCGGCAGGTCACCGGTGTTGGTGTTGCCGTACTCGTGGCCGTCGTAACCGGCGATCGGCCGGTAGTCGCGCACCATCTCGGCGAGGGCGCGGGTCTCCGGCTGGCGGATCAGCGAGTGGTCCCGGTTGAGGTCCTGGCCGGTGGAGTTGCCCCGGGAGTTGGCCGCCCGCCCGTCGCCGTTGAGCGTCGGCACGATGAGCATGGTGGTCTTCGACAGCAGGTCGAGGGTCTTGGCGTCCTTGGTGAAGGCGAGCTGCCGGGCCATGATCAGGCAGGCCTCGCGGTCACCGGGCTCGTTGCCGTGCACGTTGCAGTTGACCATCAGCGGGTTGGTCGCGGCCACCGCCTCCGGCGTCGCCGCCGGCCGGGGGTAGCCGATGACCAGCATGTTGATCGGCCGGTTCAGGACGGTACGGCCGATCTCGACGACGCGGACCCGGTCGCTGGCCCCGTCGAGCGCGGCGGTGTACGCGTACTCGTTGACGTCGCTGGTGTACTGCGCGCCCAGCGTCTCCTCCCACTGGGTGCGCAGGTTCTCACCCGGGGTGCCCGGGTCGCCCCAGTGGCCGCGGGTGGTGCCGCTGACCGGCGCCGAGTAGGGCTGGACCTCGGTGCCGAAGCGGGCCCGTACCCGCCACTGGAAGCCGTTGCCGGGGGCGAAGCCGGCGTCGGCGAAGGTCGGCTCGTCGTTGTTGACCTGCCGGTTCGGGCGCCACACACCGGCGATGACCGGCGTGCCGGGCGTGCCGTCCGTGGCGAGCGGGGTCCGCTCGATCTGGTAGTCGGTGGCCCCTTCCACCCGGGTCCACGCCAGCGTGGCGTACCCGTCACCCTGCACGACCGTGAGGCCCTGCACCTGGTTCGGCTCCGCCTGCTGCAGGGCCGCGCTCGGCTGCCCCTGCGCCTGCGCGGGCACCGCCGTCGCCACGAGGGCGGCGGCGAGCAGCGCGGAGAACACACCGGCCGTTGTCCGTCTGTATCTCAAAAGGATCTCCAAACAGGAGGGATGGCTGGGTGCGCCCAGCACACCCGTACTCGGCCCACCGGTGGCGGGCAGCCTGCGATTCTTGAGGATCACCTGAGATTCCCGACGCGGTAACCGGGACGCGGGTCGCGGTTCAGGTCACCAAGGGTCCTCACCCGGTACGCAACCGGTAGCCGACGCCGCGCACCGTCTCGACCAGGCCGGCGTCGTCGAGCTTGCCCCGCAGGGCCGCGACGTGCACGTCGAGGTTGTGTCGGGTGCCCCAGGTGGTCTGCCAGACGTCCAGCTGCAAGCGGTCCCGGGGCACCACCGTGCCGGCCTGCCGGGCGAGCGCCACCAGCAGGTCGAACTCCTTGCGGGCGAGGTTGACCTCCCGGTCGCCCACCCAGACCTGCCGGGCGTGCACGTCGATGCGCAGCCTGCCGGCCCGCAGCTCGCCCGTGCTGCGGGTGCCCCGGGTGCTGCGGGCGGTGCGGCGCATCACCGCCTCGATGCGGGCCTGCAACTCCACCATCGAGAACGGCTTGACGACATAGTCGTCGGCGCCGGCCCGCAGGCCGGCCACCCGGTCGTACTCCTCGGCGCGGGCGCTGACCGCGATGATCGCGACGTCCTCGTCGACCTGCCGCAGCCGCCGGCAGACCTCCAGGCCGTCCCGGTCGGGCAGGTTGAGGTCCAGCAGGACGAGGTCGACGGCGTCGGCCCGGATCGCCTCGGCGGCCGTCAGCGCCGACACCACCTCGTGTCCCCGACGGCGCAGCGCCTTGGCGAGGGCAGACGCCACGCGTAGGTCGTCTTCGACCAGGAGCACCCGCACGCACACCCCCCCGGACCTCGTCCCCCGCCGGATCCTGCGAGTCTGTCCGATGATCATCGACTTGACCAGTGCGGACGCAAGATGGTGACCGCAAGCATGATCCGTTCCGGACCGACTGCGGGGCCACGGTGACCGGGGGCGTCGAAACGTTCACCCGCTATCAGCCGGGTGCATTACGGTCATCCTCCGATCGGGTGGATTGGCGGCGGAGCGCGTGGGGCAATACCCGCACGCGCGCCACCCGGCCCCGTCGTGTGGTGCGCTCATGGTGCGGTGCGCGCTCATGATCTTGCGCAAAGGGAGCGACATGCAGGTCTGGCCGGGTGAGCGGTACCCCCTGGGGGCCACCTACGACGGGATGGGCACCAACTTCGCCATCTTCTCCGAGGTGGCCGAGCGGGTCGAGCTGTGCCTGTTCGACGAGTGGGACACCGGGGCCGAGCGGCGGATCGAGCTGCGCGAGGTCGACGCGTACGTCTGGCACGCGTACATCCCCGGCATCGAGCCGGGGCAGCGCTACGGCTACCGCGTGCACGGCCAGTACGATCCGGCGAACGGGCTGCGCTGCAACCCGGCCAAGCTGCTGCTCGACCCGTACGCCAAGGCGATCGACGGCGACGTGCGGTGGGACCCGGCCGTCTACGACTACGAGCACGGCGACCCGGAGCGGATGAACACCACCGACTCGGCGCCGTTCATGCCGAAGTCGGTGGTGGTGAACCCGTACTTCGACTGGGGCAACGACTCCCCGCCCCGCATCCCGTACCACCACTCGGTGATCTACGAGGCGCACGTGCGCGGCCTGACGATGCGCCACCCGGACATCCCCGACGAGCTGCGCGGCACGTACGCCGGCCTGGCCTCCCCGCCGATGATCGAGCACCTGACGAAGCTCGGCGTGACCGCCGTCGAGCTGATGCCGGTGCACCAGTTCGTGCACGACCACCGGCTGGCCGACCTGGGGCTGCGCAACTACTGGGGCTACAACACCATCGGCTTCTTCGCCCCGCACCACGGCTACTCGGCGCTCGGGCACCTCGGCCAGCAGGTGCAGGAGTTCCGGGGCATGGTCAAGGCGCTGCACGCCGCCGGCATCGAGGTCATCCTCGACGTGGTCTACAACCACACCGCCGAGGGCAACCACCTCGGCCCGACGCTGAGCTTCAAGGGCGTCGACAACCCCAGCTACTACCGGCTCAGCGAGGAGGACCGCCGCTACTACGTCGACTACACCGGCACCGGCAACAGCCTCAACGTACGCAGCCCGCACTCGCTCCAGCTGATCATGGACTCGCTGCGGTACTGGGTGACCGAGATGCACGTCGACGGGTTCCGCTTCGACCTCGCGGCCACCCTCGCCCGCGAGTTCTACGAGGTGGACCGCCTCTCCACCTTCTTCGAGGTGGTGCAGCAGGACCCGGTGGTCAGCCAGGTCAAGCTCATCGCCGAGCCGTGGGACGTCGGGCCGGGCGGCTACCAGGTCGGCAACTTCCCGCCGGTGTGGACCGAGTGGAACGGCAAGTACCGCGACACCGTGCGCGACTTCTGGCGCGGCGAGCCGGCCACCCTCGCCGAGTTCGCCTCCCGCATCTCCGGCTCCGCCGACCTCTACCAGGACGACGGGCGCCGCCCGTTCCACAGCATCAACTTCGTCACCTGCCACGACGGGTTCACGCTGCGTGACCTGGTGTCGTACAACGACAAACACAACGAGGCCAACGGCGAGGAGAACCGCGACGGGGAGGGCCACAACCGGTCCTGGAACTGCGGCGTCGAGGGCGACACCGACGACGAGACGGTACGCGCCCTGCGGGCCCGTCAGCGGCGCAACTTCCTGGCCACCCTGGTGCTCTCCCAGGGCGTGCCGATGATCGGCCACGGCGACGAGCTGGGCCGCACCCAGCGCGGCAACAACAACGCCTACTGCCAGGACAGCGAGCTGGCCTGGGTCGACTGGGACGCCGCCGACGCCGACCTGCTGGAGTTCACCCGCAAGCTGGTCGACTTCCGCCGCCGCCACCAGGTGTTCCGCCGGCGGCGCTTCTTCACCGGCCTGCCGGTGCGTTCCCGGCTCGTCGACGAGCCCCTGCCGGACCTGGCCTGGTACACCCCCGACGGGCGGGAGATGACCGGCGAGGACTGGGGCAACGACTTCGGCCGCTCGGTGGCGCTCTTCGTCAACGGCGAGGGCATCCGCGAACGCGGCCAGTACGGCCAGCGCCACCTGGACGCCTCCTTCCTGCTCTGCTTCAACGCCCACGACGCCCCGCTGGACTTCACCGTGCCCGGCCCCGAGTTCGGGCCGCGCTGGGAGGTGGTGATCAGCACGGCGGAACCGGAACCGGAGAAGACCACGGTCGTCGAGGCGGGCGGCACCCTCTGCGTGCCCGACCGGTGCGTGGTGGTGCTGGAGAGGAAGGCCTGACATGTCGAGCACCCCTCGACCCGACGCGCCCCGGGTGGGCACCACCTACCGGGTGCAGGTCCGCCCCGGCTTCGACCTGGACGCCACCGCCGAGCTGGCCGACTACCTGGCCGGCCTCGGCGTCACGCACCTCTACAGCGCGCCCCTGCTCACCGCCACCCCCGGCTCCGCGCACGGCTACGACGTGGTCGACCACCGTGCCGTCAACCCCGAACTGGGCGGCGAGGCGGCCCGGCAGCGGCTGCTGCGGGCACTGCGCGCCGCCGGGCTCGGGATGGTCGTCGACATCGTGCCCAACCACGCCGGCGTGGCCGTGCCCGCCGCGAACCCCGCCTGGTGGGACGTGCTGCGCCGGGGCCGCGACTCGGCGTACGCCGGTTGGTTCGACGTCGACTGGGACCGGGGCCGGCTCCTGCTGCCGATGCTCGCCGACACCCCGGACGCCCTCGACGACCTCAAGCTCGCCGACGGGGAACTGCGCTACCACGAGCACCGCTTCCCGATTGCCGACGACACGGGAGACGGCAGCCCCCGCGAGGTGCACGACCGGCAGCACTACGAGCTGGTCTCCTGGCGGCGCGGCGACACCGAGCTGACGTACCGCCGGTTCTTCGCCGTCTCGGACCTGGCCGGGCTGCGGGTGGAGGACCCGGAGGTCTTCGCCGCCACCCACGAGCTGGTGCTGCGGTGGGCGGCGGCCGGCGAGGTCGACGGCATCCGCGTCGACCACCCGGACGGGCTGCGCGACCCCTCGGCCTACCTGGCCCGGCTGCGCGCCGCCGCGCCCGACGCGTGGCTGGTGGTGGAGAAGATCCTGGAGTACGGCGAGGAGCTGCCGGACTGGCCGGTGGAGGGCACCACCGGCTACGACGCCCTCGCCGCCGTCTGCGGGCTCTTCGTCGACCCCGACGCGGAGGGCGACTTCACCGCCCTGGACACCCACCTCGTCGGCCGGCACACCTCCTGGCAGGACCTCACCCACGACACCAAGCTCGCCGCGGCCACCCGCCTGCTGTCGGCCGAGCTGACCCGCCTCGCCGCGCTCGCCGATGACGTCGAGCACGACGCCGCCCGCGCGGCGCTGGCCGAGCTGGCCGCCGCGTTCCCGGTCTACCGGGGCTACCCGCCGCACGGCGCCCGGCACCTGGCCGCCGCCCGCGCCGAGGCCGGCCGCCGCCGCCCCGACCTGACCGCCGTGCTGGACGCGCTCACGCGCCGGCTGCGCGACCCCGACGACGAGCTGGCGAAGCGCTTCCCGCAGCTCACCGGCGCGGTCATGGCCAAGGGCGTGGAGGACACCGCCTTCTACCGGTGGAGCCGCTTCGTCGCGCTCAACGAGGTCGGCGGCAGCCCCGCGCACTTCGGCGTGCCGCCGGCCGAGTTCCACCGCTTCGCCGCCGCCCGGCAGGTGCGCTGGCCGGCGAGCATGACCACCCTCTCCACCCACGACACCAAGCGCTCCGAGGACGTCCGGGCCCGCCTCGCCGTGCTCAGCGAGCTGCCGGGGCGGTGGGCCGACCTGGTCGCCCGGTGGACGGCCCGCGCGCCGCTGCCCGACCCGGCCTTCGCGCACCTGCTGTGGCAGACCGCCGTCGGCGCCTGGCCGATCGAGCGGGAGCGGCTGCACGCGTACGTCGAGAAGGCCGCCCGGGAGGCGTCGGCGTCGACGAGCTGGGCCGACCCCGACCCGGTCTTCGAGCGGGCCATGCACGACGTGGTCGACGCGATGTACGACGACGCGCAGCTGCACGCCGAACTGACCGCCTTCGCCGCCGAGATCGCGCCCGTCGGCTGGTCCAACTCGCTCGGGCAGAAGCTCGTGCAGCTCGCCATGCCCGGGGTGCCCGACACCTACCAGGGCACCGAGCTGTGGGACAACTCGCTGGTCGACCCCGACAACCGCCGCCCGGTCGACTTCGCCGTACGCCGGGAGCTGCTGGCCCGCCTCGACGCCGGCCCGCCCCCGCCGGTGGACGCCGGCGGCGCGGCGAAGCTGCTCGTGGTGTCGCGGACCCTGCGGCTGCGCCGCGACCGCCCGGAGCTGTTCACCGGCTACCGGCCGGTGCCGGCCCACGGGCGCGCCGGGCGGCATGCGCTCGCCTTCGACCGGGGCGGCGCGGTCGCGGTCGCCACCCGCCTGCCGCTCGGGCTGGCACGCGCCGGCGGCTGGGGCGACACGACTCTGTCACTTCCCGTTCACGAGGTGACCGACCTGTTCACGGGCCGGTCCTACAGTGGCGGGCAGACCCCGCTGGCCGACCTGCTGGCCACCTACCCCGTCGCGCTGCTGGCTCCCACCACCGAGTCCGTGGAGGCTTCATGACCGAGTTCACGGTGTGGGCGCCGCAGGCCGCCCGCGTCCGGCTGCGCCTGCCGGGCGTCGCCGACCACGAGATGCGCTCCGGCCCGGACGGCTGGTGGCGGGTCGAGGTGCCCGCCGCCGGCCCCGGCACCGACTACGCCTTCCTGCTCGACGACGACGAGCGGGCGCTGCCCGACCCCCGCTCGCCCTGGCAGCCGGAGGGCGTGCACGGGCCGAGCCGGCGCTACGACCACGCGGCGTTCGAGTGGACCGACCAGGCCTGGACCGGCCGGCAGCTGCCCGGCGCCGTCCTCTACGAGCTGCACGTCGGCACCTTCACCCCCGAGGGCACCTTCGACGCCGCCATCGGCCGCCTCGACCACCTCGTCGACCTCGGCGTCGACATGATCGAGCTGCTGCCCGTCAACGCCTTCAACGGCGAGCACAACTGGGGCTACGACGGGGTCTGCTGGTATGCCCCGCACCAGCCCTACGGCGGGCCGGACGGCCTGAAACGGCTGGTCGACGCCGCCCACGCCAAGGGCCTGGGGGTGATTCTCGACGTCGTCTACAACCATTTCGGGCCCTCCGGGGCCTACGCGCCGATGTTCGCGCCGTACCTCACCGAGCAGAGCAACACCTGGGGCCGCACCGTCAACCTCGACGGACCGCACTCCGACGGCGTGCGCCGCTACATCGTCGACAGCATCCTGATGTGGCTGCGCGACTACCACGTCGACGGCCTGCGGCTCGACGCCGTGCACGCCATGCCCGACTCCCGCGCCACACCCTGGCTCGAGGAGGTGGCGATCGAGGTCGAGGCCCTCGCCACCCACCTCGGCCGGCCGCTGTCGCTGATCGCCGAGTCCGACCTCAACGACCCCCGGCTGATCACGCCCCGGGAGGCCGGCGGCTTCGGCCTGCACGCCCAGTGGAACGACGACGCCCACCACGCCCTGCACACCCTGCTCACCGGCGAGCGGCAGGGCTACTACGGCGACTTCGGTTCGCTGGAATGCCTCACCGACGTGCTCACCGGCGGGTTCTTCCACGCCGGCACCTGGTCCAGCTTCCGCAACCGCCAGCACGGCCGGCCGGTGGACCGGCAGCGCACCCCCGGCCACCGGTTCGTCGCGTACCTGCAGAACCACGACCAGATCGGCAACCGGGCCACCGGCGACCGGATCTCCGCCACCCTCTCCCCGGGGCTGCTGCGCGTCGGCGCGACGCTGCTGTTCACCGCCCCGTTCACCCCGATGCTGTTCATGGGGGAGGAGTGGGCCGCCAGCACCCCGTGGCAGTTCTTCACCAGCCACCCCGAGCCGGAGCTGGCGACCGCCGTCGCCACCGGACGCAAGCGGGAGTTCGCCGCGCACGGCTGGCCGGAGGGCGACGTGCCGGACCCGCAGGACCCGCAGACCTTCGTCCGCTCCCGGCTCGACTGGGCCGAGCTGGACAAACGCGAACACCGCGAGATGTACGAGTTCCACAAGCGGCTCATCGCGCTGCGCAAGAGCCGCCCCGACCTGTCCGACCCGAGGCTGCACGCCGTGGACGTACGCCCCGGCGACCAGTTCCTGGTGATGCGCCGGGGCGGGACCCTCGTGGCGGCGAACCTGGCCGCCAAGCCGCAGCGGATCACGCTGCCGGGGGTGGCGCGCCGGGTGCTGCTCGCGACGGGGGAGGGGGTCACGGTGATGCGTGACCGCATCGAGCTGCCGGCGGAGACGGCGGCGATCGTGGCGCTCTGAGCGGCGCCCATCGTCGCTTTGCCGCCGGCAGCACGGTGGCGGCTGCCGGCGGCGACCGGCCGTCGGCGGTCAGCCGGCGTCCAGCACCTCGCGCAGCCTGGCCGCGAACTCGGCGGGCTTGCCGGCGTAGCCGAACTCGCCGTCGAGGAAGCCGCCGTGGTGGCTCGGGAACACCACGGCCTCCTGGCCGAGCAGCGCCGCGGTGGCGACGGCCGTACGCGCCGTGTAGGTCCCTTCCGTCTCCTCGCCGACCGCGATCACGATCCGGGTCGGCGCCGCCGTGAGCGCCGCCGCGTCGGGCCGGTAGTCGGTGACCGTCCCGGAGGCCTTCGACAGCAGCGGGTCGTCGCGGGAGCCGTCGTCCTCGGTCGGCAGGCCGAACGCCGCCGGGTCGGGCGCGGGCTGGGCGAAGTAGGCGTCGGTGAACTCGCCCTGCCAGGAGACCAACGCCATGAAGGCGGCCATGCCCGCGCCCATGCCCTTCGCCTGGTACGCCTCGTGGACGGCGGCCTGGGCGCGCTCGGCCGCGGCGGCGTCGGGCAGCACGGTGGTGATCGGCGGCTCGTGCGCCACCAGCGTCGCCACGTCGCCGGGGTGGACCGAGACCAGCTCCAGCGCGGTCACCGCCCCGCCGCTGCTGGCGAACACGTCGACCGGAGCTGCGCCGAGCGCCTCGATCAGCAGGTGCAGGTCGGCTGCCTGCTGCTGCGGCGTGTGGTCCGACCGCCCGTCGCTGCGGACGCTGCGGCCCAGGCCGCGCGGGTCGTAGGTGACGACCGTCCGGTCGGTGAAGTGGGTCGCGAGCGCGTTGAAGCCCTCCGCCGCCATCGGTTGACCGATCATGAGCAGCGTGCGGTGCCCGCCGGAGGCCGACAGTGGACTGCGCACGTCGTAGACCAGGTCGACGCCGGGCGCGGCGAGGGTGTGGGTCTCCATCGTCGTCATGACGGCGAGCGTACGACCGACGGGTGACAGATCCGGTGCTACGCGCGGGAAGCGGCACCCACCCGCCCCGGGTTTCGGCACCGGCGTCAGGATCTGCGGTATGGAGTTCTTCTGCTACCACCGCGACCGGCGCGACTCCCTGGCTCTGCGCGAGGAGCTGCGCGAGGAGCACTGGTCCTACATGGACCGGTACGCGGAGCGGATGATCGCCCGTGGGCCGACGTTCGCCGCCGACGGGAAGACGCCGACCGGCAGCGTGCACATCGTCGACCTGCCCGATCCCGCCGCCGCCCGGGCGTTCGCCTTCGACGAGCCCAACTACCAGGCCGGCGCGTACCGGGACGTGCTGCTGCGCCGGTGGCACAACACGCTGGGGCGCACCATGTGGGACTTCCCCGGCGGCCGGACGGGCGGTGACCGGTACCTGGTGCTCGGCCTCGGGGCGGGGGAGGCCGCCGACCTGGACGTGAGCGCGGACCGGGACGACCTGATCGCGTACGGGCCGCTGCTGTCGGACGACGGTGTCAGGTGGCTCGGCACGGCGGCGCTGGTCCGTGCGGAGGACCCGGACGAGGCCCGTGCTGTGCTGACCCCGGACCGGTACGCCGAGATCGAGGTCCACGCGTGGGCGTTCGGCGGACGACCGTGACTCCATTGGCCCTCTCAGTTGGGCCGTCCAGGGTCGTGCCGAGGTTCGCTTGTGCCGTGAACGCCCTACCGGGCTGACGTCGCCGTTCTGCCGCGAGCGAACCTGCTTGTCTTGTTGCGGCGCGCTGCGGAGGATCGGTGGATGGATCTCCTCGCCGCGGAACGGCAACTCCAAGCCGCCCAGCGCGCCGCCGACGTCGAGTCCCTCGACGCGCTACTGCACCCGCAGGTCGTGGGTGCCGGACCGGACGGCACGGTCTTCACGAAGGAAGACGACTTGGAGGGCTACCGCTCCGGTGCACTGCGAATCACCAGCCTGGTGGAGGAGTCGCTCGACGTTCAGGAAGACGGTCAGACTGGGGTGACTCGCATGGTCGCTGCGGTGGATGCCGTTCAGGGCGGTGCCGCCATGTCCGCGCGGTTGCGCTACACCCGACTCTGGGTGCGTGAGGGCGGCAGCTGGCGGGTGTTGGCCGCCACCTTCGTCCCGGTCTAGGGGACGTCTCGTAACTGGGTGAAGGCGTTGCCCGGCATCGGACCGGTGGTCAGCCGGCGAGGATGATGTCGGCTTAGGCTGCGCTGCCCGGGGGCTTGGGCGACCGCCGACACGCGTGCGCCTGGTTGCCTGCTGTGCGACCCCACGCCCATCCATTGGCCGTTTTCGCCCTGACCTTGCAGGTCAGGGCGATACGCCCCGGCCCACCTGCGCAACGGTGACACCTACACCCGCCTCGCCGCCGGATCCGCCGTCGGGGTCACCACCGCATGGCACTACGCACAGGAAGCGATCGTCAACAAGAAGTGATCCTTGCCTCTTCATTGGTCAGTCTCTATCGTTGTCGGAAAGCGCTTTCCCGTCCCCGTGCTCATGCCTGAAAGGTGAACTCAGATGAGACGCAAAGTCGCCACGCGGTGGCTGGCCGGTGGTGCCACTGCGGTCGCAGGTGCCGTCGTCGCCCTGGCGCTGCAGGTTCCCAACGCCTCGGCCGCCACGAACCTGAGCCTCGGCGCCAGCGCTGACGGATCCAGCAAGGCCAGTGGTACCAGCTATGGCAACGTCATCGACGGCAACCCCAGCACCTACTGGTCGCCGAGCGGCTCGACCGGCACGGTCTCGGTCAAGTGGGGCAGCGCCACGACGGTGTCCTCGGCCGCCATCGTGCAGGCCTCGGGCGGCGGCTCGATCAGCGGCTGGCAGCTCAAGAACCACGACACGGGCTCCGTCCTGGCCAGCGGCAGCAGCGCCCCAGGCACCATCAACTTCTCCTCGACGTCGCTGAAGAAGATCTCCTTCGTCATCACCAGCGCGTCCGGCACCCCACGGATAGCCGAGTTCGAGACGTACTCCAGCGGCGGGTCGACCCCGACCACCAGTCCGACCAGTGGCCCCACCAGCAGTCCGACGGCCAGCCCGACCAGCAACCCAGGCACGCCGACTGGTGCGTGGCCGTCGTCGGCCGGCTCGGTGAGCATCTCGGGCACGGTCAACGTCTCCGGCACCTTCGACGGCGGGATGAAGACGTACTGCTGCATCGGTGACGGTGGACAGGGCGAGTCGCAGGACCCGATGTTCAAGATCGCCAATGGTGGCACGCTGCAGAACGTCATCCTCGGTTCGCCCGCCGGTGACGGCGTGCACTGCGAGGGCACCTGCACCCTCCGCAACGTGTGGTGGAACGACATTGGTGAGGACGCCGCCACCTTCAAGCAGACCAACGGCGGTACCTCCTACGTCATCGGTGGCGGCGCGCGCAACGGCAGCGACAAGACCTTCCAGCACAACGGCAACGGCACGGTCAGCATCTCCGGCTTCTACCTCAAGGGGTCCGGCAAGCTGTACCGGGGCTGTGGCAACTGCTCCACCTCGCACACCCGTCACGTGCGTATCGACAACGTCCTCGTCGACGACATCGACATGCTCGCCGGCATCAACAGCAACTGGAACGACACCGCGACGATCACTCGCGTGGTCGTAATCGGCTCGGCCACCATCTGCGGCAAGTACAAGGGTGTGCCCAAGGGCAGCGAACCCAGCTACCTCGGTGAGGGCTGGAACGACGCCAACTGCAAGGTCAACAGAAGTGACGTCACCTTCCGGTAGTCACTAGACACGTATGTTCGCGAAGGGGCACCCGCCGCCAGGCGGGCGCCCCTTCGGTGTCCGTCGTGCGGGGGCGAGTTCACTGAACCCGTGCTCCACTTCGGCGGCATTCTGATGTCTTCGAAGCCATAGATTCTCCCTGTCAAGGGAGGGCACGGCCTTCGGGCTGGGCGAGAATCGCAACTCTACGGTCCACACTCCGCGTGGCGTCGATGCGCTCGAGGGCGTGAACGGCCTGGGCCAGGTGCGCGGGGTTGATGGCTTCGAGAGCCTGTTGAAGGAGCTGCCGGCGCGCGGCGTGGACGCTTTCGAGGGCACGGATGCCTACAGGCGTGATCGTGATGAGGAAGGCTCGGATCCGGTTTCTGTTTGGTTGACACAGAAACTTTCTGGATGGATCGTGGCATCGACGCCGATAAGTTTGGTCCTGGGTTGAGCCGAGCTTCGGTCTCTCCCCGAGCACCATCCCGGAAGGACACTCATGCGCAGGTCCGCCTACCGAGTCGCCTCAGGTCTCGCCGCCGCCCTGCTCACCATGCTGACCGCGACGCTGTCGGCGTCACCGGCCGCTGCTGGCGAGCCGTTTCAGAGCCCCGACGCGGGCCTGGTCTTCTACTCGAGCTACCCGACCGAGGTGGTCGGCAGGCAGGCCACGCCTGACGGCGTCTGCCGTCAGGTCCCGGCCGACGCGACCTGGCTGCTGGCCTGGAGCGGTGGCTTCCAGAGCGTCCCCGGCTACCGGACCCCCGACTGCAGCGGTCAGGCCTCTGAGCTCAACAACTTCCACAGTTGGCCGAAGGGCTATTACCTCACCTACAAGGCCAGTTGACCAGTGCTTCCCTGTGGTCGTTCGCGGCCGGCCACCGGGAAGGCGGCGACCCGCGTTGCGAAGGGCCGCGTTTCCGAACGCGGCAGCGACGGCCGCATCCTGTTTGTTCCGCACGACCTCTCGACGGTGACTGCTTGCCGTCCATGGACAGAACCACCGTTACCGCAGACCAGAACGGATCACCTGCTGGAGTGCCAGTTCTTGGTTGACGCCGATTGGCGTGTGGGGCGCCGCCGGCAGACGACGACCCCACACATTGCCTACCGTTGTCGTCGGACGGTTCGCTTCAGTAGATTCGGCCGCTAGAAAGGTTGATGCAGTTGGTGTTGTTGTTCACGAGGCACTCCTGCCCTGTGATCCTCGTGACGTTTCCGGCGAAATTGAACTCTTTGGTGACGGTCTTGCCGGCCCCGCTGGAGTTCCCCACGCCCTCGGTCCGCGTGCCGCCGTCGTTGTAACTGGCAGTAAGGCTTACGACGGCCGCGTAGCCGTCGGATTTGGTGTCCTTGACCTTCACCTCCACGTACAGGCGCCCGCCGGACCACCACCAGGTGCCGTACGCCCAGGCGCCGGCGACGTCACCGGGAGTGCCGGTCAGGTCCCAGCCGGTTGCCGCCTGGGCGGGTGCCGGGGCAATAGCCACCGCACCGAACGTCGTGACTGTCGCTGCGGTCAGGGCGGCGACGAACCGGCGCATCCTCTGCTGCACGCCGCGCAGGGCGTGCGGGCGCAGGAGCCGGTGCTGCTGGTGCAGGCGTACCGGATCACCTCGGCGGTGCTCGTGAAGCTCGGCGAGGCCGACCTGGGGTGGCTGGCCGCCGACCGGGCGGTGGCCGTGGCCGGTGGCGATGCGGTGCTGGCGGTGGCGGCGACGGTGGCGGTCGGTCAGGCGCTGCGTGCGCTGGGCCGGGACCGGCTGGCGCTGGTGGCGACGCTGGCCGCCGCGCGTCGCGTCGCGCCCGCGTCGGAGCCGGTGCACGGGACCCTGCTGATCCAGGCCGCGCTGGCCGCCGCCGGCTGCGGCGACACCGGCCGCAGCGAGGAGCTGGTCGAGCGGGCCGCCCGGGTGGCGGCGCGGGTCGCCGGTGACGACCTGTACCGGACCGGCTTCGGGCCGGACGCCGTTGAGGCGGCCCGGGTGGTCGCGGCCCTCGAGCGGGGGGACGCCGGGGAGGCGGTGCGCCGGCACGAGCAGGCGGTACGGCAGGAGGCGTGGCGGCGGCTGCCGGCCGAGTACCGGGCCGCCTACCTCGTGGACGCCGCGCGGGCGTACCTCCAGGTCGGCGACCTGTGCGGCGCGGGCCGGGTCCTGGTCCACGCGGATGCCGTCGCGCCCGCCGAGGTCCGGTGCCGGCCGTTGGCGCGTACGGTCGTCGCCGAGGTCGCCCGGGCCCACCCGGCGCCGGCCGGCGTGGCGCGCCTGGCGACGCTGGTCGGCCTGACCCGCTGACCGGACCACCAGACGGGCGTTCGGCGGGTGGCCAATGCTCCCGTCACCGTTGGCGGCGGTCGTCAGCCGTTGGTGAAGAGCTCGCGGAGCTTGACGAGGCTGGCACCGTCGCCGACGACCACCAGCGAATCACCGGACTGGATGGTGAAGTCGGTGTCCGGCGAGGGGATCACGTGATCGCCCCGGACCACCGCGACGATCGACGCGCCGGTGCGGGTCCGCGCCCGCGTCTCACCGAGCCGGCGCCCGACGAACGGCGACCGGGCGGGAACCGGCATGCGTACGGTCTCGACGCCTTCCAACGGCGGCGTCAGCTCCGTCAGGTGGTCCATGACCAGGGGCAGACCGAGCAGTTCCGCGATCGTCCGCGGCTCCGTGCCCTCCAGCGTCAACGTGTGCCTGACCCGTTCGGGGTCGCTGGGGTCGTAGAGCACGATGTCGCGTCGGCCGTCGAAGTGCACGATCACGGCGCCTCGCTGGCCCGCCGCGGTGGTGAAGCCGTACGACTCTCCCACGCCGAACAGCCGGGTCCTCTCCAGGTCCACGTTTTCACCTTCCGAGGATGAGGCGTCGCGGTCGAACACCTTGCCGCCCAGACTAGTACTCCGGCCGGCATCATGAGGATGGCGCGGTGGAGGCCTGCCGGGCGTGGTAGCTGTGCAGGGTCTGGCTCCGGTGACGGCGACGGCCAGGACGTCCGGGCCGGGGCCGTCAGGTGTTGACCGGGCGGCGGGCGATCAGACGATCTCGAAGCCGACGTCGGTGAGCAACGACTTCCAGTCGGCGTACTCCAGGCCGCAGAACTGTTCCTGGGTCTCCGACAGCCAGTTGTCGGTGTAGTCCTTGCGGGTGAGGAAGTCCATCGCCGCGCCGAGGGTCAGCTCGACCACGCCGTCCGCCCCGTCCACCGGGCGGTACGCGAACGGGAACCGGTAGTCGACCGCGAACTGGTCCAGCCGGGCCCGGGTCGACAGCGCGTCGACGTACGCCGTCACCTCACCGGGCGGCCCGGCCGCCAGGTCGGTACGCGGCGCTGGCGGGTTGACGCCGTCCGTCGTGGCCAGGCGCAGGTGCACCGTGCGGTCCCGGCCGTCCGGCCCGCACACGTCGCTGTTGATCCACACCCCGCCGGGCACGGTGTGGTCGTAGAGGGCCTGCACGAACCGGCGCAGCGAGGCCATCCGCTCGCCGTACGACCAGATCTCGTGGGTCAGCGCGAAGGTCATCGTGGTGTCCACCGAGCGCGGCGCGAACACCGCCCCGCCGAGCACGTTGCGCCGGTAGAAGAAGACGTTCGGGTTGGCGAAGACGCCCTGCGCCTTCTTGTGGACGCACTCCTCGAACAGGTGCCGGGCCACCTCGACGTTCCGGATCGGCTATCGACAGCCTGGTGACGGCCTGGAACAGGCATTCGGCGAACCGTGACGAGAACGCCGGCTCCCTACAAAATCGATGGTGCCAGGTCGCTCTTTGGGGTTTGGATGCACCGTGAGCATCATCTTGAGCACCCCGAGCGTTGATGAGTTGTCACCAGCGGTGGACGCGCTCAAGGGGTGGCAGTACGACGGGGGACCGCTGCATCTGCATTCCGGCGATCTCGGGTGGCACTCGTTAGGTGGTGCCGAGGCTACGGCGGCTGCCATCCGGATGTGGTCGCGCGACGGGGAGGTTCTCGCGATCGGGCTGCTGGACGGCCCCGAACTGGTGCGCATGGCCGTCGCTCCCGACTGGCGTGATGACGAGGCACTGGCCCGTCGGCTCGCCGCTGATCTGGACGAACCAGGGCGTGTCCTGGCTCCCCACGGTGCGACCGTCGAAGCCCGAGGTGCGGGGCTTTTCACCCAGTTGCTGCTGAAGCGGGGTTGGGAGCGGGATGAGCCGTGGACAACGTTCCACCGCGGTCTCTCGGACCCGGTACAGGACTGCGGTCTGCGCATCGAGACGATCGAGCCCGATCGCGCCGAGGTGTGGGTCGCCGTCCACTGGTCCGCGTTCCGCGGGTCGCCCTTCACCGATGCCGACCGGCGCCGTACGGTCGGAGGTTGGCTCGCGATGGCCGGTGGCCCGTTCTACGCTGACGCACGCTGCCTCGCCGCATTTGATCAGAATGACGACGCCGTGGCGGTGGCGGCTGTGTGGTCAGCCGGCCCGGGGCGGCCTGGACTGCTGGAACCGATGGGCGTGCACCGCAGTCACCGAGGCCATGGTTACGGCACTGCGATCACGCTTGCCGCCGCTGCGGCGCTTCGCGACATGGGTTCGTCCAGCGCGAGTGTGTGCGTGGAGAGTTCCAACGTCGGCGCCGTAGCTACCTACGCCTCGGCCGGCTTCACGCCGTCAGACGAGGTGGCCGATCTGCGCCGCGGTTCCCGGTGAACACCGGGCGAAGGTCGATACCCCTCGTGCAGATAGTCGTAGCCAGCGGGCCGCACTGATCTTGGTTCCAGTCTAGTACTCCAACGTCACCTGTGCGGGCTGGGCCAATGATCGGACCAGGCGCTCGCCGTCGGGCCACGCGCCGAACCCGGTCTTGGAGTCCAGGTGCCCGACTGCGCCCGCGTCGAACAGTTCCGAGCCCCAGTCTCGCGCGTACGCTTCGAATTGCTCGAGCGTGGTAATTGGGTCGTTGTGACTGGCGACCAGGATCGAGCGAAAGGGCAGTGGCTCGCGTGGCACGTGGTCGATGACGACATCGACGGTCTCGTGAGGGTCGGGAGTCCAGTCCGGATCCAGGTACGGTGGCGTGACCAGCAGGGCGGCACGGACGGGACCGACATGCTGGCTGGCCCAGACGGCGACGGTCAGGCATCCCGCACTGTGCGCCACGAGGATCGCCGGCTCATCGTCGGCGCTTATGGCAGCGTGCAGCGCGGCGACCCGTTCGGCGGCGACGTACGGTGGCCCGGGCGGTTCGGGCGCCCACTGGTACTTCGGGTAGTCCCTGACCCAACTGCGCGACCAGTGGTCGGGGAATGGAACGCCTCGACCGGGCACGACAAGGTAACGCGTCATGCTGGGGAGGGTAGCGCGACGATCCCCCGGACTCTTGCGGTGCCAAATGTCGTGGTTGAGTCGAGGGCTTTGCCGAATCGGGTGCGGTCAGCGTCTTCGAGTCTCCCAGATCGGCCGCTGAGGCTCGTCGTTGTGCACGACGATGTCGGCGTGATCGGTCGGGCGGACGGTAGCGAAGTACAGCTGCTGGGAGGGGATGTAACGCTCGCGCCAGCGCCGTTCGATTTCAGCCCGGGACGACGTCCGGCGCTCTCGGATCACGGCACGGTCCACGGTCTTCTCAAGCGCGGTTGACACGAAGATGCGCAGGTCCCACCTGTCGATCAGCTCCGGACGCATGAGGAAGACGCCGTCGAAGACCAGCACGGCGTCGGCGGTGGCAGTGGCGGCCGGCGGGGACAGCACACTATCCGCGGTACGGTCGTAGACCGCGTGTCGAAAGCGTCGATCCCCGCCCGGGCCGAGCGGATCGAGCAGAACCCGGTTCAGCGCGTCGTAGTCGTGGGTGTCGAAGTAGCAGCCTTCGGCCGAGAATTCGCCGCGCGGATAGCGCTGTGCCCGGGGAAAGAGGAAATCGTCGATCGTCGCGCGGATGACGTCGCGGCCCTGGTCGCGCAGGATGACGGCGAGCTCGTCGGCGAGGGTGGTCTTGCCTGCGGCGGGCGGTCCGTCGACGGCAACCCGCGTCGGGTGCGCGACGGTGATGGACCCGACTGCCTCAGCCAGGCGGCCGAGCACCTCGTTGCGGGTGCCTTGGTCCATGTGCTGTCCCGTCCTGTCCTCGCGAAGGTTGCCGGGTCGAGCCGACCTTATGCGCGTCAGCCCCTCCGTGCCGGCCCCTCCCCGGGTGAGCGAGATTGCCGCGTGCACGGGTGGCTGCGGTCGCGGCGCGAATGGGCAGCCGGACGCGTCCGGGCAACGTCTCAACTGCCGCGGTCCGCAATTCCCACCTGTCGACAGCGGTGAGCGTCCTCAAATTGAGAGTGCGAATTCGCGGCGATGGGATTTGCGAGTCAATTTTGACGCTTCTGTTCGGGGTGGGGGTGCTTTGTTTGCCCGCCGGCTGTGGTCCTTTTCGGACGCCAGAAAGTCAATGTCAATTACCTGTCATTCGATCACGTTGTGATCAAAGCAATTTGATCGATAGGTTTCGCTGGTCCGAGTTGGAGTACCCGAAAAAGGGGGCAACTGTTGAGATCAACCCTGCGCTGGTCCGCATCGGCCAGCCTGGCACTTGCGCTGGTCGTGACCGCTCCGGCGGTCGCCCAGGCGAAGCCGACCACGGTCGAGAGGAACGGCAACACCACCGCCGTCGCCCGCACCAGTGACGGTCGTGCGATCACCAACGAGAAGATCGCCGAGGAGGTCGCCAGGTTCTGGACGCCGGAGCGCATGGCGAACGCCGTCGACCTCGACATCGCGAAGTCGGCGAAGGCCACCGAATCCACGAGCCGGGCGCCGAAGCCCGACGGACCGGCGGGCTCGGTCGCGCCGGTGCGACCGAGCGCCGCCAGCGGCGCCGACGTCGGCATCCAGCTCAACGAGTCGGCGGTCGTCGGCAAGGTCTACTTCACCACCCCCAACGGTGGCGGCGCCTCGTGCTCGGCGAGCGCGGTCGCCAGCGGCAAGGCGCGACTGGTCATGACCGCCGGGCACTGCGTGCACCAGGGCGCCGGCGGGCAGTGGTACAGCAACTGGCAGTTCGTGCCGCGCTACCGCGACGGCGCGCGGCCGTTCGGCACGTTCGTGGCGTACCAGCTCGCGGCCCGCACCGCGTGGATCAACAGCAGCAGCTACGACGAGGACATGGCCATCGCCATCATGCACAACGGCGGTAACTGGGGCCTGAAGGTCGTCGAGACGGTCGGCGGCCACGGCATGCGCTGGAACTGGGGTTACAACATCTCCCTGATGACCGCGCTGGGCTATCCGTCCAACCTCGGCGGCGGCGAGAGCCAGTACTTCTGCCAGAGCGGCACCTGGCACGCCGGCGCCCAGCAGATCCGGATGTGGTGCAACATGACCTACGGCTCCAGCGGCGGTCCCTGGCTGCAGGAATACAACGACCAGAATGGTCTCGGATTCATCAACAGCGTCGTGAGCCACGGCGACAACCCGGGCAACGGACAGTTCGACGGCCCGTACTTCGACAACGACATCAAGAGCCTCTACGACTTCGTGGAGGGTCTCTCCCCGGCGTAAGGGCACGTGATCGGCAGAGCCCCGGCCATGCGGCCGGGGCTCTGCGCGCGGTGTTCCGTCATCGGCGGAGAAGTTTCCGTCCGAGGCGCGGGGTCACTTGAAGCGGATGAACTTGGAGAACTGGTTGTTGGCGGTTCCCACCGACACCGTCCGGTGGCTGTACCTGTCGGCCGAAACGTAGTTGTACTCGTCGATCTCGAAGGTGCCGTTCGCGTTCACCCTGGTCACGAACGCGACGTGACCGTAGGTGCCGCCCAGGCGTACCGCGACGTCACCGGCCTTCGGGCTGTTGTACACCGGCACGCCGGCGCGTCCGGCGGCGGCGACCCACTCCTTGGCGTTGCCCCACCGCGCCTGGCCCTTGTACTGGTTGTGGAAGGCGACGCCGACCCGGCTGCGCACCGCCCAGGCCGCGAAGCTGGTGCACTGCCCCTTGTAGAAGTTCCACGGATCGATGCCCGAGGTCTGACCCTTGTAGGGGTAGTCGTCCTTCGCCGGGTAGCTGGCGCCGGCGGAGATCAGCTGGTGGGAGGCGTTGTTGTTCTTCAGCGTGGAGCTGAGGTTCTTCTTCGCCCCGGGCGCGAAGTCCTGGTGCGCCTGGGAACCGTTGTAGCCGGTGTTGTAGTAGACACGCACCGTCTTGCCGGTGCGGTTCCACGCCGAGGCGGCGTTGTTCTTGATGCACTGGCCCTTGCCGCTGCCGGCGCCCTTGAACTCGTAGCAGCCCGGCTGGGCGGTGCCGTAGTCGGCCAGCGAGCCGGCGTGATCGGAGATCGAGCCCGCGTGGTTGCTGTTGTAGTAGTAACAGAACTCGCCGGTGTTGCAGGCGCCGTCGCGGGACGCGGCCTGGGCGGGCGCGGCGACCGCCAGGACGCCGAGAGTCGCGCTCAGCACGCTGGCGCTGAGGGCACCGAGAACGCGAACGGTGACCGTGGGCATGATCACTTCCCTCCTGGGGTGGGTGAGGAGGGCCCACGCTACAAGCCATCGATCGATTGCCATACCCCTCAATTGAGGGCGGTCCGTCGCCGCGCCGCGAACCGGTACCGGGGGCGGCGGCCGGTCGGGCGTGTGGGTCCTGCGTCAGGGCAGGGGTGCCAGGTGCGCGGCGACGTCGGCGGCGATCTGCTCCGGATGCTCGCCGTTGATGGCGTGCGAGGCTTCCGGGTAGACCTTCACCGCGGCGTGCGGCAGGACGCGCCGGGCGTGCGCCGCCCCGGCCGCCGTGTCGTGCATCCGCGACCTGCCGGCGAGCAGGGTGAGGACCGGCACCCGCACGCCGGCGAGCTGTTCGTCGGTGAGTCGTTCGGGAGCGGAGAGCTTGAGCACGTACGACTGCATCCCGGCCTCGATCATCTCGGCGACCGGGACGTCCTCGACCGGCGCGCCGTTCGCCGTCCAACTCGCGAAGTCGTCCCGCCAGGACCGGGGGAACCAGCGCACGCTCGCCGGGATGGAGCGGACGATCGCTGCCGGCGACAGATCGGTGAAGACCAGGACCGGATCCAGCAGGACCACGCTTGCGACCTTCTCCGGCCGGTGCGCCACGAGGTTCATCGCGGTCCAGCCGCCGATGGACAGGCCGAGCAGGTGCAGCCGCTCGTCGGGCAGGCCCCGCATCAGCTCGTGCAGCCACTGCGCGTGGTCACGGGCGGAGCCGATCGGTCGTTGCTGGACGCTCATTCCCGGCTCGCCGAGCAGGTCCACCGTGTACACGCTCCGCGTGCGCAGCAGCAAGGGCAGGTTGTCGGCCCACACGGGGGAGGGCGCGGCCCGGCCCGGCAACAGCAGCAGCGGAGCGGCGGGGGAGGAGTCGGCGCCCGCGAAGTGGTAGACGCGGACCACCCCGTAGCTGGTCCGCACGTCGAGCGTGCGGTCCGGCTGGGGCAGGTCGGCCATCGCCCGTTCGTAGGCGCGCAGGAAGCGGTCCTGCGCCCGCGCGGAGACGTAGTAGCCGACGGGCGCGGGGTGGTGCAGGGCGACCCCCGCGGCCACCGCCAGGGTGGTGACGAGCGCGACGCCGCCGCCGACGATCCAGCGCCGGCGATGCCTGATCCGAGGTACGCGCGCTCGCATGGTGCCCCCCTCCGTTTCCGTGGTGGTCGTGGACGTCGTTGCCCATCCCAGGATTCTACCGGTCGGTCAGATTTTCAACCAGTCGGTAGAAAGTCTGACCGGGGGGTTACCCTGTCCGTGCCGCGGCTACCCGGCCCGGCAGGGCCGCCACGACACCCCGAGGACACCGAATGACGCCGGACGCCACCACCCGCAAGGACCGTTCGCGCCGGCCGCTGACCATCACCGAGCAGGCCCGTCGCGCCCAGCTCGTCCGGGTGACCACCGACCTCGTCGCCCGCCACGGCTACGCCGGCACCTCGCTGGCGCGCATCGCCGAGGCGGCCGGCCTGTCCAAGGCGGCGGTGCTCTATCACTTCCCTTCCAAGGACGCCCTGGTCCAGGCCGCGTACGCGGCGGTGATCGAGGCCCTCACCACCGACGTCGGCGCGGCCGTCGAGCGTGCCCGCGGGGCCGCCGCGCTGGAGGCGTACGTCCGCTCGCTCGTCGCCCACCTGCGGGAGCACCCCGAGCACGCCCGCATGATCATCGAAGCCATCACCGAGGAGACCGGCATCTCCGACGGGCCGGACGCGCCCAGCCGGCGGCAGAGCGTCGTGGACCTCATCGGGGCGGCGCGCTCGGCCGGTGACTACCGCGAGGACACTGACGCCGAACTGCTCGCCGTCATGATCAACGGCGCGATCGACGCCATCGTCGCCGAGCAGCTCGCCCGAGCCGGGTTCGACGGCGCCCGCGCCGCCGACGAACTGATCGCGATCCTGGACCGGGCGTACCGCCGCCGGCCGGAGTCCGACGGGCGCTGACGGATACGGCGGTGCCCGCCCGCGCCGCAACGGTGCTGGCGGCGCCCGTGCCGGCGAGCGTGAGACGGTCGCCGGCGCGGCCCCGGCCGACGGGCGGAAACAGGGCGGCAGCGGGCGTCGAGTTGTGTGCCGATTCGGGGTTCGTTAGGCGATTCGCGGGCATAGCGTCAGGCGTGGCGGCTTCCCGCCGCCGGGCCTGCCCCGGGGGCGGGTCAGGACGATCTGACGGTGGTGCGACGTGGACGAGACCGATCCGATGATGCTGGACCAGCGGGGACGACGCGGCCAGGGCGCCGGGCTGCCCCGGCTGCTGGGCGCGGTCAGCCTCGCCCTCGGGGCCGGCAGCCTGCTCGCCCCGCGCGCGGTGGCCCGGCTGACCGGCGTGGACGACTCACCCGCCGCGGGCGGGGTGATCATGGCCGTGGGCGCCCGCGAGCTGATCCACGCGGCGGGCCTGCTCGGCGGCCGCCGGCCGGCCGGCTGGGCGTGGACCCGGGTGGCCGGCGACGCGCTGGACCTCACCCTGCTCGGACGGGCCTGGGCGGAGCGGTGCGGCGAGCGGCGCCGGCGGGTCGGCCTCACCACCGCGGCCGTCGCCGGCATCGCCGCCGTCGACCTGATCGCCGCCGTGCGCGCCGGACGGGCCCGGGCCGCGCACCGGCGGGTGATCGACATGGAGGTCTCGGTCACCGTCAACCGGTCCCCGGCCGAGGCGTACCGCTTCTGGCGGGACCTGGAGAACCTGCCCCGGTTCATGTCCCACCTGGAGTCGGTACGCGCCGACGACCTGCGCCGGTCGCACTGGACCGCGCACGGCCCGGCCGGCCGCCGGATCGAGTGGGACGCGGAGATCGTCGACGACCAGCCGAACCGGTCGCTCGCCTGGCGGTCGCTGCCCGGCACCCGCGTGCCCAACGCGGGTCGGGTCCGGTTCGTGCCCGCGCCGGGCGATCGCGGCACCGAGGTCCGGGTGCGGCTGCGCTACGCCCCGCCGGCCGGCGCGCTGGGCCGGGCCGTGGCGAAGCTCTTCGGCGAGGAACCCGAGCAGCAGGTACGCGACGACCTGCGCCGGTTCAAGCAGGTGGTGGAGACCGGCGAGGTGGTCCGCTCCGAGGGCAGCCCCGACGGCATCTCCGTACGCCAGCAGGTCATGCAACGCCCCGCCCAGCCGCTGCCCATCGCCCGCCGCTGACCGCCCGCCACCCGAGAGGACGAACGATGAAGGCCACCGCCTGGATGGGCAAGGACAGCGTCAAGGTCGTCGACGTACCAGACCCGACCATCATGAACGCGCGCGACGCGATCGTACGGATCACCTCGACCGCCATCTGCGGCTCCGACCTGCACCTGTACCACGGGTACATCCCCGCCATGCGCAAGGGCGACATCCTCGGCCACGAGTTCATGGGCGAGGTCGTGGAGGTCGGCCCGCAGGTGCGCAACCTGCGCCCCGGCGACCGGGTGGTGGTGCCGTTCCCGATCGCCTGCGGGCACTGTTCCTCCTGCCAGCGCGGGCTCTTCTCGGTCTGCGAGAACTCCAACCCCAACGCCGGGGTGGCCGAGAAGATCATGGGGCACTCGCCGGCCGGCATCTTCGGCTACTCCCACCTGCTCGGCGGCTACGCCGGCGGCCAGGCCGAGTACGCCCGGGTGCCGTTCGCCGACGTCGGCCCGATCAAGGTGCCCGACGAGGTCCCCGACGACCAGGCCGTGATGCTCGCCGACGTGCTGCCCACCGGCTTCATGGGCGCGGAGATGTGCGACATCAAGCCGGGTGACGTGATCGCCGTGTGGGGGGCCGGCCCGGTGGGCCTGCTCGCCGCCGCCAGCGCCCGGATGCTCGGCGCGGAGCGGGTGATCGTCATCGACCGGTACCCGTACCGGCTGCGGCTCGCCGAGGAACACACCGGCGCGGAGACCATCAACTACGACGACACCGACGTGCTCGACGCGCTCAACGCGATGACCGCCGGCCGGGGGCCCGACGCCTGCATCGACGCCGTCGGCCTGGAGGGGCACCACGGCAACACCGCCGTCTACGCGTACGACCGGGCCAAGCAGGCCGCCCGGGTCGAGACGGAACGCCCGTTCGCGCTGCGCCAGGCCATCCTCGCCTGCCGTAGCGGCGGCGTCGTCTCGGTGGTCGGGGCGTACGGGGGCTTCGTCGACAAGTTCCCGATGGGCGCGTTCATGAACCGGTCGTTGATCATGCGTACCGGTCAGTGTCACGTCCAGCGCTACACCCGTCCGCTGCTCAACCGCATCCAGCGCGGCGACATCGACCCCAGTTTCATCATCAGCCACCGGATGCGGCTCAAGGACGCGGCCAAGGGCTACAAGATCTTCCAGAAGAAGCAGGACGAGTGCACCAAGGTCGTCCTCAAGGTCTGAGCCGGCGGTCGGCAGGGCCCCGCCTTCGGGACCGCGCCGGTGCCGGCGGGTGGGTACCGTGCCGGGATGGTGACGGACCGATCGAGGTACCCGGGCGCGGAGGTGGCCCGCGACGGCGTGCGGCTGCGCCCGGTGGCCGAGGGGGACCTGCCGATGCTCGTCCGGTTCGCCGTCGAGCCGGGTCTGGTCGGGCTGGACTGGCACGGGTTCCGGGACCCGGGGGCGCCGGCGCGACGATTCGCCGCCGACGGCTGGCTCGGCGAGGAGGATGGCCGCCTGGCCGTCGAGGTCGAGGCGGAGCAGGCCGCCGCCGGCGTCGTCGGCTACCGTGCCGGCCGGTACGGCGGCGCGGCGATCCACTGGGAGATCGGCATCGTGTTGCTGCCGGAGTGGCGGGGGCGGGGAATCGGCTGGCGGGCGCAGGCGCTGCTCTGCGACTACCTGTTCTGTCACACCCCGGCGCAGCGCGTCCAGGCCGGCACCCACCCCGAGAACGCCGCCGAGCAGCGGGCGCTGGAAAAGGCCGGATTCCAGTTGGAGGGCGTGCTGCGCGCCTGCGAGTTCCGGGCCGGCCGGTGGCGCGACGGTTGGCTCTACAGCCGGCTGCGCGACGACCCGTCGCCGTGGGACCGCCCGGAGGACTGACCGAGCCGGACGCCGGTCCTGTGGGACGGACGCTCCGGTGGGTCGTGCTGCCTCGCGGTCGGCCGGGTCCGGGGACGACGGGGCACCGCCGTCCCCGGACCTCGTCACCGGCTCAGGCCCAGGGGGCCGTCGGGTACCAGGGGATGATCTCGCGGCGGGCGAGCAGCCGCACGTCCCAGTAGAGGAACGTGAAGGCGCCGGCGACGATGAACGCGACCGCGGTCAGGACCGCCAGCCGGCTCGGCCGGGCGCTGAACCAGCGTTGCAGGCGGGAGCCGGCGAGCCAGGCCAGCAGCAGGAACAGCACCGCCATGATGACGATGTTGCCGAGGGACTGAAGCGTGAACGCCGCCGCGCCGTAGAGCGGGTTGCCGCTCTCGGCGGCGTCGCGGAACATCTGCCGGAACAGCGCGAAGGGCCGGCCGATCAGGAAGCCGGCGATCAGCGCGCCCATGAAGACCATCGGGGCGTTGGGGAACCGTCGGGCGATTCGGGCGAACGGGTCCGGCACGACGCCCAGCGCGGCCAGACCGAGATAGATCATGATGATCCCGATCACGCCGAAGACCACCATGGACTGGATGCTCCTTGGTGACAGCCCGCCGGGGGCGTTGGGAGCGGTGGAGAACTGCGGCATCGACGTGCCGACGAGGCCGACGACCGCGCCGTAGGCGGCCGACACCGCGACCATGCCCACCGACATCCAGCCCAGCGGCTTCAGCGGCGCGACGATCCGGCTGAACCTGCCGCCCGTGGTGCCGGTCAGCGGGGCCAGGGCGCCGAACGCGGCGATGTTGCAGGCGGTGAACGTACCCGCGATGCCGGAGACGAAGGCGAACATGATGCCGGCCGCGATGCCCTGGATGGGCGTCTCCTTGGCGTCGTGGCCGAGCATTGTGTTGGCGACGTTGTCGCCGATGGTCCGGTCCACGAACTCCGCCGACCAGATGACGGTCAGCAGGAACCCGCCGAGGACGCTGAGGAGGATGATCAGCCCTCGCCGCCGGGGAAAGTGCCCGTTGACGAACGCGGACGTCGCGGTCCGCGCGGTGTCGGGGCCGAACCGGACGGGCGCGTCGGGTCGCTGGGGGGACCTCTGGGTCTGCGTCACATGCGCTCCTCGAAGGTGAGGGAGGGGCCGGTGGGAAGGGAAGGCGGGCGCCGACGCCCGCGACGAATGGCCACCGGTCGACGTGGACGCGCCCACGCGACCCTCCGTGAGCGGCGAGTCACGTGGAGCGATGTCCGCGTTTCATGATGGGCCGACCGTCGTCACCTCGTTTCTTCAATCGTGCGCGATTTCCTGACCCGATCTGCCCCCGTCAGGGCGCCGGCGACTCCGAAACAGGCCGACCGGCCGCCTCCGGCAGCGGGTGGGCCGACGGTCGCGGTTGGCAGCCGCGGGGCAGGCGGTGACGCCGTCGGAGAGCGCCATGACGACGGGGTGTGTCGCCCCCAGCCGCTATCCTGCGCCGGCACGTCGGGGGACGGCCCCGGCGGGAAACCCCGGCGGGCGGGCTGTCGCGTCGGTTCTGGAGGGCGCATGGCAGTCGAGGAGAGGGGCGTCGAGGCGTGCCGGACCGCCGCCCAGGTCGTCGAGGCGACGGGCCCGGAGCGGGGGTCCGCCCTGCGGCGGCTCGCCGAACTCGGCGCGGCCCGTCCCGCGCTGCGCCAGGTCGCGGCCGACGCGGTCTGCGCCTACCTGCGTACGCCGCCCGCCCCGGACGGCACGGACGCCGACGCGCGACGCGAGGCGTCGCGGGTGCTCGCCGGGCTGCTGCTGCGCCCCGCTGCCGGGGCGGTCGACGGCGCGGGCGAGGGCGCCGGGGCGGGCGAGGGTGCCAGGACGACCGACGCCGCCGGAGCGGCCGAGGGCGCCGGGGCGTCGCCGGGGCCGGACCTCGCCGTGGACCTGTCCGGGGCGACCCTGGTGGATGCCGACCTTGGCCGCTGCGAGCTGGCCGAGGCCCGCTTCGCCGACACGCGGTTCTTCGGGTCGACCTCCTTCGCCTTCGCCCGGTTCACCGGCGACGCGGTCTTCGCCCGTGCGGTCTTTCACGGCGAGACCCGGTTCGACGACGCCCGGTTCGCCGCCGACGCCGTGTTCGGCCGAGCCCGGTTCCGGGGCCCGGCCAGCTTCGACCGGGTCGCCTTCGCCGGGATGGCGTGGTTCGGGCGGGGCGAGGAGGAGCTGTGGGAGGACGACCCGGCCTGGGACGACGTCGAGAACGTCGACCCCGCCCCGTGGGACGAGCCGAACGAGGACGACCCGGGCTGGCCGGCCGCGGTCCTGATGGGTGACTACCAGGGCTGGGCGGAGGGCGGGGACGGGGCACGTTTCGTCGGGGCCGCGTCGTTCCGGTGGGCCCGCTTCGACGGCCCTGCCTGGTTCGGCAAGGCGCGGTTCGGCGCGGAGGCGACGTTCCGGGACGCCGAGTTCGGCGGGCTCGTGCACCTGGACCAGCCCGCCGTGGACCTCACCGGCGCCCGGTGGGCCGGCGCGGCCGACGGCGAGCCGATGTGCTGGCCCCTCGGCTGGGTGCCCGAGCCTGGGCCGGACGGCGCGAGCGTGCTCGTGCGGGACGGACCCGTCGCGCCCCGCACCCGCCAGCTCGCCGACCGGGATTCCGCTGTCCGCCGCGTGGGGCTGCGGGCTCTCGGCGAACTCGGCGACGCGAGGCCGGAGCTGCGCCAGCGCGTGGTCGACGCCGTCTGCGCGTATCTGCGGGTGCCGCTGCCGTTCGACGTGACCGGCGAGCTGACCCCCGCCCAGGCCGGGGAGGTCCAGGCGCGGCGCGACGCGCAGCGGCTGCTCGCCGAGCGGCTGCGTCCGGCGAGCGCAGTGCCGGGCGGGGCGCGGCCACCGCACTGGCCGGAGACGAACCTGCCGCTGTGCGGCGCGACGCTGGTCGACCTCGACCTCAGCGGCTGCCAGGTCGGCTACGCGGACTTCACCGGCGCTCAGTTCCACGGAACCACCCGGTTCGACGCCAGCGGGTTCGCCAGCGCCGCCTTCCGGCTCGACGGTCGGCAGGGGCGGGCCTCGTTCCACGGCGACGTCACCTTCGCCGGGGCGCGGCTCGACCGCTGGCACAACGTCCGGGAGGTCCTCGGCGGCGTCGTGTTCCACGCCAAAGCCGTGCTCGACGACCCGGACGTCGAGCCCTGACCGTGTCCCGGACCGACGCGCGTCCGGGCCGGCGGGGCACCCCCGCCCCCGTCGTGGTCCCGGTCAGGGGATGGGCCACTCGTGGACCGGCCGGTTGGTGTGCATCAGCGTCACGTAGTGCCGCACCACCTCACGCAGCGCCTCCGGCCGGTCGAGATGGTCGGCGGACTCCAACCGGTGCAGGGTCTCCACCTGCCAGCTCGCCCCGTTGCGGCCGGTCAGGCAGCGTTGCTCGATGACGCCGAGCAGCCGGTCCCGCTCGGCGGGGTCGAGGCCCCACCGGTCCAGCCCGTGGTGGGCCAGCGGCAGCAGCCGGCGCAGCACCAGCTCGGTGACCGGGAGATAACCGAGGCCGGGCCAGAAGACCTGGGCGTCGATGCCGTAGCGGGCGCAGGCGTTGAAGTTCTCCTCGGCCGCGCTGAACGACATCTGCGACCACAGCGGCCGGTCGGCCTCGGCGAGCGCCCGGACGAGACCGAAGTAGAAGGCGCCGTTGGCCACGGTGTCGAGCACCGTCGGCCCGGCCGGCAGCACCCGGTTCTCCACCCGCAGGTGCGGGCGGCCCTTCAGCACGTCGTACACGGGGCGGTTCCAGCGGTAGACGGTGCCGTTGTGCAGCCGCAGCTCGGCGAGCCTCGGCACGTCCCCCCGGGCCAGGGCCTCGGCCGGGTCCTCCGCGTCGCAGACGGGCAGCAGCGCCGGGAAGTAGCGCACGTTCTCCTCGAACAGGTCGAACACCGTGGTGATCCAGCGCTCGCCGAACCACACCCGGGGGCGTACGCCCTGGGCCTTGATCTCCTCCGGCCGGGTGTCGGTGGCCTGCTGGAACAGCGGGATGCGGGTCTCCCGCCACAGCTCCCGGCCGAAGAGCAACGGCGAGTTCGCCCCGAGGGCCACCTGGATACCGGCGATCACCTGCGCGGCGTTCCAGTAGTCGGCGAACTGGGCCGGGCTGACCTGGAGGTGGAACTGGGTGCTCGTGCAGGCCGCCTCCGGGGTGATGGTGTCGGCGGTGACCGCGAGCCGTTCCACGCCGTTGATCGCGATCCGCAGGTCCTCGCCGCGGGCGGCGAAGATCTGCTCGTTGAGCAGCGCGTAGCGCGGGTTGGCCGACAGCGTCTCGGCGGTCAGGTGCTCCGGCCGCAGCGTCGGCAGGACGCCGATCATCACCATGTGCGCGCCCACGTCCCGCGCCTTGGTCTCGGCGGCGTTGAGGCTGGCCCGCACGGACTCCTCGAACTCGCGGGTGCCGGTGCCGGCCAGCCGGCGCGGCGCCACGTTGATCTCGACGTTGAACTGGCCCAGCTCCGTCTGGAAGGCCGGGTCGGCGATGGCGGCCAGCACGTCGGCGTTGCGCATGGTCGGCAACGAGTCGTCGTCGACCAGGTTCAGCTCGATCTCCAGCCCGGTCATCGGCCGTTCGACGTCGAACCGGGACTCCCGGAGCATCTCGGCGAAGACGTCCAGGCACCGCCGTACCTTCTCGCGATAGCGGGCCCGGTCCTCGCGACTGAAGGTCCGTACGCCGACGTCCTCGCCCATGGTCACCGCCCTGTCACCGTTGGTTCCCCTAACCTCGCACGCTTAGGGCGGGCCGGGGAAGACCCGAAGCTCCTTGTACGTACCCAGCTCGGGCCCGCGTGATCCCTGTCGCCTCCGCCCGTCGTGCCGTCGGCGCGGCCGGCGGGGTGGTTAGCATGTGCGGCAACCGGTGGGGGAGTGACGATGCGCGAGAAGATCACCAGGCTCTTCGTGGCGGCGGCGATCGCCGAGGCCTGCTCCTGGCTGGCCCTGCTGATCGGCATGGCCGTCAAGTACGGCCCCCCGGGCAACGAGATCGGCGTGCAGATCTTCGGCCCGATCCACGGCGCGCTCTTCGTCGCGTACGGCCTGCTGGTCCTCGCGATGGCCCGGCTGCACCGGTGGCGGCCCTGGCCCACCCTCGTGGCCCTGGCCTGCGCCGTACCGCCGTTCGCCACCCTGATCTTCGAACGCTGGGCCGCCCGGCGCGGGATGCTGCGCACCGCGGGCGAGCCGGACCGGCCGCTGACGCCCGTCGGCTGACCGGTCAGCCGGCGAGGAAGTCGGCCAGCGCGGCGGCGAGCTGCTCCGGGGCCTCCTCGGCCATGTGGTGGCCCGAGTCGATCGCGGCCACCCGCACGTCGTCGGCCCAGTCCCGCCAGATCGCCGCCGGGTCGCCGTACAGGTCGACCATGTCGTCCCGCTCCGACCAGCAGAACAGCACCGGGCAGGCGATCCGCCGCCCGGCGGCCCGGTCGGCGTCGTCGGCCGCCCGGTCGGGGCCGAGCCCGGCGCGGTAGTCCTCGCACATCGCGTGCACCGTCGCCGGGTCGTGGATGGCCCGGCGGTAGTCGGCGTACGCCTCCTCGCCCATGGCCGCCGGCGACCCGCCGTACCAGGCGTCCGGGTCGGCGGTGATCACCCGCTCCGCCGGCTTGTCCGACTGGCCGAGGAAGAACCAGTGCCACCAGCGGGCCGCGAACCGGGCGTCGGCGCGCGCCAGGGCCTCGCCGATCGGCACCCCGTCGAGCACGCCCAGCCGGCTGACCCGCTCCGGGTGGTCCAGCGCCGTGCGCATCGCCGCGTAGCAGCCCCGGTCGTGCCCGATCACCGCCGCGCGGTCGTGGCCGAGCGCGTCGAGCAGGCCCACCACGTCGCGGGCCATCGCCCGCTTGGCGTACGTGGTGTGCCCCGGGTCGCTCGGCGGCTTCGACGAGCCGCCGTAACCGCGCAGGTCCGGGCAGATGACGGTGTGCCCGCGGGCGAGCAGCGGCGCGACCCGGTGCCAGGTCGCGTGGGTGCGTGGATGGCCGTGCAGCAGCACCACGGGTGGCCCCGAGCCGCCGTGGCGTACCCGCAGTTGGACCTCGCCGACGTCGATCCGCTCCAGCGTGAATCCCTCGAACATGTCCGCCACCGTGCCCGCGGGCGCGCCGCCGGAAACCGCGCCGGCCGTCAGGTCAGCGTGGACCAGGCCAGCACGGCGGCGACCAGCGCCGCGCCCAGCACCGCCTGGAGCAGCAGCGGCGGCCCGAGGTGCGACCACAGGGTGGCGGTACGCGGGGTGAGCAGCTGGCCCGTCGTCAGGTTCACGATCCGCTCGATCTTCGGCGGCAGGTCCGGGTCGCCCTGCGGGCGCAACGTGAGCTGCACGTGGTCGGCCGGGTGCAGGGCGCTCTGCGGCAGGTGCCCGTGCAGCTCGACCTCGCAGAGCCGCCCGGCGGCGTCGCGCAGCCGCACCGGGGTGACCAGGTATTCCGGGCCCTTCTTCAGGTCCTTGAAGCTTCGTCGGGCCGCGCCGGAGCTGGCGGAGAACAGGGAACGGGCCAGCGCCATCAGCAGGCCGGCGATCCCGGCCGCCACGAGCACCGCGACCAGCACCGGCTGGCCGATGCGCACCTCGCGCGGGTAGCCGTCCATCAGCCGGACGATCCGCCCAGTGACGATCCGGCCGGTCGGATGGACGATCCGCCGGATGTGCAGGTCGCTGTCCATCTCCACCACCCAGAGTCCGGTTGCGTTCACTCATGGTATCGGTCGTCCGGGTTGAACGACATGAATGAAATGCGGTCACGCGCTCGCGGCGGCCAGGTGACAACCGCAGCGGCACGGGTAAGCGGGGGGCCGAGCTGGAAAGGGGTCGAGCATGCAGCTGTCCTTCCTGCGCCCGCTCTACGACCGGCCGGGGCCGTGGGTCTCGGTGTACCTGGACGCGTCCGCCAACACCGAGGACGCCCACCCGGCGCTCGATCTGCGCTGGCGCGCCCTGCGTGACCAACTTCAACAGCAGCGCGCCGACGTGGACACCATCGACGCCGTCGAACGCGTCGTGCGGGGCCACGATCCGATGCCCGGCGGCTACGGGCTGGCGGTCTTCGGCGCCCGGGGCCGGGTGGTGCTGTCGGAGTACCTCTCCGCCCCGCCGCTGCGGGACCTGGCCGCGTACACCTCGTTGCCGCACGTGATGCCCATGCTGGCGCAACGCGGCGAGCAGGTTGCCTGGGTCCGGGTGCTGGCCGACCGGACCGGCGCCGACGCCATGGCGATCAGCGCCGGCGGCGTGCCGCGCCGGGCCCACGTGAGCGGCCGGGAGGACTTCCAGCTGCGCCGGGTGCAGCCCGGCGGCTGGTCGCAGTCGCACCACCAGCGGGCCGCCATGGAGGCCTGGCACCACAACGCGGGCGACGTCACCGCCGCCACGGTGGAGCTGGCCGAGAAGGTCGGCGCGGAGGTGGTGGTGGTCGCCGGCGACGTGCGCGCCACCGGCGTGATCGCCGCCCAGATGCCCGAACGTTGGCAGGACCTGATGGTGCGCACCGACGCCGGGTCCCGGGGCGGCGGCGCCGACCAGAGCCTGCTCGACGACCTCACCGTGCAGACCATCGCCGAGGTGGCCGACCAGCGGATCACCGCAGTGCTGGACCGGTTCGGCATGCAGGAGGACGTCGGCGCCGGGCTGGACGCCGTGGTGTCCGCCCTGCAACGCAACCAGGTCGAGACGATGCTCATCGTCGACGACCCGTCCGCCACCGGGGAACTCTGGATCGGGCCGGACCCGACCGAGATCGCCACCGACCCGGGGCAGCTCGCCGCCATGTCCGTACGCGACCCGGAGAAGGTCCGCGCCGACGCCGCCCTCGTGCGCGCGCTGGTCGGCACCGACGCCGAGCTGACCGTGCTGGGCCCGGACGAGGCACCGGAGCTGACCGACGGCGTCGGCGCGGTGCTGCGCTACGTCGACTCCGGCACCCCGGGGCGTGGCGATGGCTGAGCGTACGGTGGCCGACCTGGTGGTCGAGCGCCTGCGCGCCTGGCGGGTGCCGCGGGTCTTCGGCTACCCCGGGGAGGCCATCGCCCCGGTGGTCGAGGCGTTGGACGCCTCGGGCGGGGACCCGGAGTTCGTGCCGGCCCGGCACGAGGAGACCGCCTCCTACATGGCCACCGGGCACGCCAAGTTCACCGGCGGGATCGGGGTCTGCCTGGCCACCCAGGGGCCGAGCGCCGTGCAACTGCTCAACGGCCTCTACGACGCCAAGCTGGACAGCAAGCCGGTGGTGGCGATCGTCGGCGAGGACGTCTCGGGCCCGCTCGGCGGCGCCCACCAGGAGATCGGCCTGAGCCGGCTGTTCGCCGACGTGTGCAACCAGTTCGTCCGCTACGGCCGTACGCCCGACGGGGTGCCGGCCCTGCTCGACCAGGCGTTCCGCACGGCCGCCGCCACCCGCAGCCCGGTCTGCGTGGTGCTGCCGCGGCAGTTGCAGGAGGCCACCGTGCCCGACCTGCAGTCCCACGCGGCCGGGGTGCTCTCGGCGACGCCGGGCGAGCCGCTGGCCCGGGTCCTGCCGCACGACGCCGACCTGGACGCGGCCGCCCAACTGCTCGCCAACGGCCGGCGGAGCGCGATCCTGGTCGGCCAGGGCGGCCGGGGCGCGGCCGGAGAGATCGTCGCCCTCGCCGACCGGCTCGGCGCCGGGGTGGCGACCTCGCTGCTGGGCAAGCCGGTGCTCGACGAACGGCTGCCCTTCCACGCCGGCGTGCTCGGCGAGGTCGGCACCCCGGCCGCCGCCGAGCTGATGGGCGGCTGCGACACGCTGCTGCTCATCGGCACGAACGATCCGTGGACGGACTACTTCCCGATGCCGGGGCAGGCCCGCACGGTGCAGATCGACATCGACGGCCGCCGGATCGGCACCCGCTACCCGGTGGACGTGCCGCTCGTGGGCGACGCCCAGGAGACGCTGCGGGCGTTGCTGGCCCGGGTGCCCGACCGGCCGAACGCCCGGTGGCGGGAGACCGTCGAGGGCTCGGTCGACCGGTGGCGGGCCGAGCGGGCCGACCGGGCCGCCGCCCCCGCCGAGCCGGTGAACCCGCAGCTCGTGCTGCACGAACTCTCCACCCGGGTCCCGCCGCGCGGGGCGGTGGCGGTGGACGTCGGATCGGTCATGTACTGGTACGCCCGGCACCTGGAGCTGCCGCCGGGCGTCAACGCGCAGCTCTGCGGCACGCTCGGCACGGTGGGCTGTGCCCTGCCGTACGCCGTGGCGGCCAAGCTCGCCGCCCCGGACCAGCCGGTGGTCGCCCTGCTCGGCGACGGCGCGATGCAGCTAAACGGGCTGGCCGAGCTGATCACCGTGGCACACCACTGGCGGGAGTGGCGCGATCCCCGCCTGGTGGTGCTGGTGCTCAACAACCGCGACCTGTCCGGCATGGGCGGCGGTCGTACGCCGACCGACCCGACGCGCCGCCGGCCCGACGTGCCGTACGCCGGCTGGGCTCGCCTGCTCGGCCTGCACGGGGTGCGGGTCGACCGGCCGGAGCTGGTGGGGGCGGCCTGGGACGAGGCGCTGGCGGCCGACCGGCCCTGCGTACTGGAGGCGGTGGTCGACCCGGCGGTGCGGCTGGCGCCGCCCGAGCCCGCGTTCGCGGACCTGCGCGAGGTGTTCGCCGAGGGCGACGCCGCCCGGCGGGTACGCGACCGGATGCTCGCCGCCGGGGTGGCCGTGGAGGTCGACGACCTCGTTTAACGCTCCAGTCGAGGGGCACTGAGGACGGGCAGTACGACGCTGGAGGTCACCTTGTCAGAAGCCCCGGACCGCCGGTACGGCCCCGCGCCCCTGCCGCAGCCCCGTGGGCCGGTGTCGACGGCGCTGCTGGACGCGCTGCGGCGGGCGCCGCACGACCTTCCGGCGGGGCTGGGCGCCGGGCTCGCCCCCGCCGACGCCCTCACTGACGAGGACCTCCAGCTCACCCTCTTCTGCTGCTACGAGCTGCACTACCGGGGCTGGCAGGGCGTCGACGAGGACTGGGAGTGGCAGCCGTCCCTGCTCGCGCTGCGCGCGTACGCCGAACGGCACTTCGAGGCGGCGGTGCGCGCGCTGGTGGGGCTCCTGCCGGCGGCGCTGCCCGGCGGGGTGCCGGCGGCGCTGGCCGACGTGGTCGCCGCCGACGACGGGCCGTCGCTCGCCGGCCACCTGCAACGCCGGGCGTCGCTGGCCCAGTTCCGGGAGTTCGTCACGCACCGCTCGATCTACCACCTGCGCGAGGCCGACCCGCACAGCTGGGCCCTGCCGCGCCTCGGCGGGCCGGCGAAGGCCGCCCTGGTGGAGATCCAGATGGACGAGTACGGCAACGGGCGGCTGGACCGGATGCACGCCGAGCTGTTCCGGGTCACCCTGGCCGAGCTGGGACTGGACACCGGATACGCCGCCCACCTGGACACCGTACCGGCGGTCACCCTGGCCACCAACAACCTCATGTCGCTGTTCGGGCTGCACCGGCGGTTGCGCGGGGCGCTGCTGGGGCACCTCGCCGCGTACGAGATGACCTCCTCGCTGCCGAACCGCCGGTACGGCAACGGGCTGCGCCGCTTGGGCCTGGGCGAGGCGGCCACGCGCTTCTACGACGAGCACGTCGAGGCCGACGCGGTGCACGAGCAGATCGCCGCCTACGACCTGTGCGGCGGGCTGGTCCGGGTGGAGCCGGCGCTCGCCCCGGACGTCCTCTTCGGCGCCGCCGCCGCGCTGGCGGTGGACCGGCTCTTCGCCGCGCACCTGCTGGACGCCTGGACCGCCGGCCGCACCTCCCTGCGCGCCACCGCCGCGCCGATCCGCATCGACCTGCGCGACCGCCCGCGCCCCGGCGGCAGACCCGCCGCCGTCGCCTGACCCACCCGGCTTCACCCCGCCCCGCCGTGCGGCCCGCCCCGCCCCGCAGTGCGGCCCGCCCCGCCCCGCCGTGCCGTCCGTGGATCATGCAGTTGTGGCGCCCCGTAAAAGCCCCGAAACACCAGCTTCCGCCCACCAGAAGTGCATGATCGACGCGTCCAATCGCCGCAGCCGGCCACCGGGGCGCGCGTGGGTGGGGGCAGGGCGGGGCAGGGGCAGGGGTCAGGGGGTTTCGCGGGTGGGGGCGGCGCGGAAGTTGACGGCCTTGTGGGTGCCGTCGCAGAACGGCTTGAGCGCCGACTTCCCGCAGCGGCACAGGGCCACCGTGCCCCGCCGCGCGTCGATGGTCTCCCCGTCGGGGGTGACCAGGGCGAAGTCGCCCCGGACCAGCAGCGGGCCGTCCTGGTAGGGGGTGATGGTGGCTGCCGCGGGAGTGTCGTCGTCGGTGCGCATGGGCGCTGAAGTGCCCCTTGCTCCGGCACTGAAACCCCAGCTCACCGGCGTGCCGTCGCGGTGCGTGACCGGCGTCGTCACCCGGTTCGGCGGTTCGGCGGCGGCCCGCCCGGGATCTTCTGATTGCTCCCGCCCGGTGGGGGATGCCCCGTTTGAACCCCATCGGGACGGGAAGCCGGGCCGCGTGGTGAGCGAACGAGGCAAGGTGGAGCCGGGGCACAAGGTGCGCAAGGGGCTCACGGCCGAGGGTGCCGGGCTGGCGGGCGACCGGGTGGTGGCCGCCGGCAGCGCCGCGCGGGTGCTGGTGGCCGCCACCGCGCGGGCGCTGCGCGGCACCGACTGCGCCGACCTCGGACACCCGGGACACCCGGGGCCGCTGTCTCGGTTCGTCGGCGCGCCCGAACCGGTGCGCCGGGCGGCGGTGATCCGGGCGGCCGGCCGGGTGGCGCTCACCCCCGGCCAGACCGCCGAGGTCGACGCGGGCCGGGTCGCCCGCTGGTTCGCCGAGCAGTACCCGCGCCGCCGCTACCCGGGCGCCCTGATCGGCTCCCCGCACGGCGCGGCCGCGCACCTGGCGATGGCGCTCGGCGTACCCTGGCTACCGGCCGGGTTCGAGATGACCGTGCACTGGGCGCAGGGCGCCGTCGACCGGCCGCAGGCCGCCCTGGACCACGGTGCCGCCCTCACCGCCCGTCTCCTCGGCGGCAACGCCGACCTGCACGTCCGTCAGGTGCACTGCCCCGCGAGCCGGGGCGCGCTGGCCGGCGCCACGGTGTCGCTGGCGGCCCGGTGGCGGTCCCTGCCGGCCGCGTACGCGCGGTTCCTGGCCGACCGGCTGGAGCCCGGCGCCCCGGTGCTGCTGCTGCGCGACGCCCGCACCTGGCCGGTCTTCGACTCCGCCCCGGGGCACAGCTTCCAGGTCGGCTGCCCGGGCAGCGGCCTCGACCCGGTCGACTTCCACCCGGACAGCCATGCCCTGCGCCAGGTGCTCCGTTCGGCTGGCGGGGACGGCGCGCACTGGGAGCCGCCGGAGGTCGCCTCGCCGCCCGAGCCGGCGGAACACGGCGTGGAGTCCGGTTTCGAGGCCGGCGTCCAGGAGTGGGCCGGCGGGCACGGGCATCCGCTGCACCGGGTCCTCGTGCCGCGGCCGGAGGCGCTCAGCGCCGCGACCGCCGACCTGTACCGGCGCTGGCTGCGCGCGGCCGGCAAGACCGGTGACCGGCTGGTGGTGGAGTGCGGCCGGCTCCTCGACCCGTGGCAGGTGGTCCGGGCCGGCATGGTGCCGTACTGGTGCGAGAACGCCACCCGGCGCAGCGTGGAGGCGGCGGAGTGGTGGCTCGCCGGGAGCGAGCCGTTCAGCTCGGTGGACGTGCTGCCCGAGCCGCCCGGCCTGCGGTCGCCAGCGCTGGCCGGGCTGCCCCAGTGGCTGGCCGTCGCCGGCTTCGGGCGCCGCCGGCGGGCGCTGGACCGCACCTCGGCGCGCGGCTACCCGGTCACCTCGGTGCCCACCCGCCGGGCGACGGAGGTGCTGCGGGCGCAGCCGTACGACCTGCCGACGCCGCCGCCGATGACCGTCCCCGAGGCTCTCGCGGCGCTGCGCGACGGCGGCTCCCACCAGGGGTTACTCGTCTGTTGAGTCGGCCCTTTCGAAACATCCTCGCGAACCCCGGGTCCCGTGATTGAGTACCTACGGAGCGGGAACACCGCTGGCTGCGACGGCCTGATCACGCCGTCCGGCGTGGCGCCGTCGCCCGCTGACATCCCAGTCATGTGACCCATTTTCCGGCCCGGGCGTGGTGCGACCACGCGCGCGCACGACCGGTTTCCTGAATCCGGGCGGGGGACCTTCCTGAGGGAGGCGCGGATGTTCGGACAGACCACCACGACCACACCACCTCCGACCGATCGGGGTCTGGAGGACCTCGACGCGGCCGCACTGGCGTACGCGGCGCGGATCGAGGGCCTACCGCCCGAACGACGCCAGGAGGCACGTGACGACCTCGTCCGGTTCGCCCTGCCGTTCGCGGGCCGGCTGGCCCGCCGCTACCGGGGGCGGGGCGAGCCGCTGGAGGACCTGGAGCAGGTCGCCCGGCTCGGCTTGGTCAACGCCGTCGACCGGTACGACCCCGAGCGGGGCTCCTTCACCGCATACGCGGCCATCACCATCGTCGGCGAGATCAAGCGGCACTTCCGCGACCGCACCTGGGGCGTGCACGTGCCGCGCCGGCTGCGCGACCTGATCCTGGAGGTCGGGCAGGCCACCTCCGCGCTGACCAGCGAGCTGTCCCGGGCCCCGACGGTCGCCGAGCTGGCGGAACGGCTGGAGACCCCGCAGGAGGAGATCCTCGCCGCGCTGGAGTCGGCCGCCGGCTACAGTCCGGCCTCGCTGAACGCCCCCGTCGGCGGGGAGAGCTCGGCGGAGTTCGGCGACCTGGTCGGCGAGTCCGACAACGCGCTGGAGTCCGTCGACGACCGGGTGACGGTCAGCGGGCTGCTGCACCGGCTGCCCTGGCGGGAGCGGCGCATCCTGGCCATGCGCTTCTACGGCAACCAGACCCAGGCGGAGATCGCCGCCCGCTTCGGCATCTCCCAGATGCACGTCTCCCGGCTGCTGTCGCGGGCGCTGACCTGGCTGCGTCAGGCGATGCTGGCCGACGCCCCGCCGCCGTGGCAGAACGGGACCGCCGAGTCGTCCGAGCCGGCGAAGACCAGGATCTCGGTGCGGCACAACGGCGACCGGGTGGTCGTGGAGGTCGGCGGGGAGGTCGACCGGGACGGCGCGGACCAGCTCCGCCGGGCGATGCTGGAGGCGGTGACCGGGCAGCCCGCCGAGGTGGTGGTCGACCTGGTGGGCGCCGGTGGCTTCGACGCCGGCGGCATCGCCGCGCTGATGGCGGGCCGCGAGGCCGCCGCCCGCACCGGGGTACCGCTACGGCTGACCCGCGTCCAGCCGGCCGTGCGCCGCTCACTCACCGCGGCGGGCCTGGCGGCGGCCCGCGAGGGCTGAGACCACGTCGCGAAGAGGGCCGGCACCCCCGGGGTGCCGGCCCTCTCGCGTACGCCCGCTCAGCGCTCGGGCGTGTCGCCGGGCCCGCGCGGATGCCGCCAGCGCTCCCTGGCCTGCGGCTCCCGGTCGCCGCCGGGGCGGGTCTCCTCCGGCTCGTCGGTCTGCTCGAAGCTGGGCCGACGGATGTCGTCCGGCTCGGGGACGTCCACGGGCCGGGCCCCGGACTGCGCCGCGGGCTGGAACGCGGCGGCCTCCCGCGCGCCGTGCGCCCCCTCGGCGGCCGGCGCCTCGGGCACGTGCCTCTCGCGGTGCAGCTCGTCGCCGAAGTCCTGCGGCGGCTTCGTGGTGCGCTGGGGCAGGTCCCGGCCGAGGTCGGCGACGAGCGGACCGTACTTGGCGTCGAAGGCGGGTCGCTCCGAGCGGATCCGGGGCATCCGGTCGAAGTTGCGCAGCGGCGGCGGGCAGGTGGTGGCCCACTCCAGCGAGTTGCCGAAGCCCCACGGGTCGTCGACGTTCACCATCGCCCCGTAGCGCCAGGACTTCCAGGCGTTCCAGATGAAGAAGAGCGTGGACGCGCCGAGCACGAAGGCGGAGATGCTGGAGATGGTGTTCAGGGCGGTGAACCCGTCGGACGGCAGGTAGTCGGCGTACCGGCGGGGCATGCCCTCGTTGCCCAGCCAGTGCTGGACGAGGAAGGTGCCGTGGAAGCCGAGGAACATGGTCCAGAAGTGGGCCTTGCCGAGCCGGTCGTCGAGCAGCCGTCCGGTCATCTTCGGCCACCAGAAGTAGAAGCCGCCGAAGAGCGCGAAGACCACCGTGCCGAACAGCACGTAGTGGAAGTGCCCGACGACGAAGTACGTGTCGTGGGTGTGCCAGTCCGCCGGCGGGCTGGCCAGCAGCACCCCGGTGAGGCCGCCGAAGAGGAAGGTGACCAGGAAGCCGATCGCGAAGAGCATCGGCGTCTCGAAGGTGATCTGCCCCTTCCACATGGTGCCGATCCAGTTGAAGAACTTCACGCCGGTGGGCACCGCGATCAGGTAGCTCAGGATGCTGAAGAACGGCAGCAGCACCTGGCCGGTGGCGAACATGTGGTGGGCCCACACGGTCATCGACAGCACGGTGATCGCGATGGTGGCCAGCACGAGGCCGGTGTATCCGAAGATCGGCTTGCGGGAGAAGACGGGGATGATCTCGGTGATGATGCCGAAGAACGGAATCGCGATGATGTAGACCTCGGGATGGCCGAAGAACCAGAACAGGTGCTGGTAGAGCATCGGGCCGGCGGTCCCCGGGTCGTACACGTGGGCGTTGAGCAGCCGGTCGGCCGCGAGCGCCAGCAGCGCGGCGGCGAGCAGCGGGAACACCAGGATCACCAGCACGCTGGTGAAGAGCATGTTCCAGGTGAAGATCGGCATCCGGAACATGGTCATGCCCGGCGCGCGCAGGGTGAGGATCGTGGTGATCAGGTTGACGGCGCCGAGGATGGTGCCCAGCCCCGAGATCACCAGGCCGATCACCCACATGTTGGCGCCGACGCCGGGGGAGTGCTCCTGGCTGCTCAGCGGCGAGTACGCGGTCCAGCCGAAGTCGGCGGAGCCGCCCGGGGTGAGGAATCCCCCGAGCACCATCAGGCCGCCGAACAGGTAGAGCCAGTACGCGAGGGCGTTGAGCCGGGGGAACGACACGTCGGGGGCGCCGATCTGGATCGGCACGATGTAGTTGGCGAACCCGAACGCCGCGGGGGTGGCGAACAGCAGCAGCATGACCGCGCCGTGCGAGGTGAAGAGCTGGTTGTACTGCTCGGCCGAGAGGAACTGCAGGTTGGGCCGGGCCAACTCGGCGCGCATCAGCATCGCCTGGATCCCGGCGACCAGGAAGAAGCCGAACGAGGTCAGCAGGTAGAGCAGGCCGATCTGCTTGTGGTCGGTGGTGGCCAGGAACCGGGTCAGTTTGCCGCCGGGAAGCGCCTTGCGCAGCGGCCCGGGGTAGCCGCCGAAGCGTGCCGGCGCCAGGATCGCCGGTCCTCGGTCGCGTGGTTCCGTGGTTACCCGCTTGGGCATGTGACTCTCACCCCGCCAGACGACAGATAGGACGGCGCGGCTACCCGCCCCGCATCCCATGAAACCAGGCGACAGCGGTTATTCAGGCGAGAGTGGTAAATTCGGTCAATTCGCGGGCAGTATGGCCCAGACGACCTTCCCGTCGCCGGCGGGGGCGCTGCCCCACCGCTGGGCCGTCTCGCGGACGAGCAGCAGCCCCCGGCCGCCCTCGGCGCGCAGGTCGGCGGCGCCGGCCCGGACCGCGGTCCGGCTGCCGTCGGCGACGACCAGGTGCAGGTACGGCCGGCACAGGGTCAGCGTCACCTGCATCGGCGTGCCGGCGTGCCGGACGACGTTGCCGACCAGCTCGCTGAGCACCAGCGACGCCGGCCCGACGGTCTCCGGCAGGTTCCAGCGGGCGCACGCGTCGGTGACCAGCTCCCGCGCCCGCCGGCAGGCCTCCGCCACCGGTTCGAGCCGGGCCCGCAGCCGGGGCGCCGCCGCCGCGTTCGCCACCCGGGTCGCCTCGTCGCAGTCGCGGCGCACGGGCACCACCCGGCAGGCGGTCGACTGGGCCAGCCAGGTCGCCGCCTCGCCCGGCGGGGCGCACAGCACGACGGGCACCGCCGGCCAGCCGGCCGCGCGACGGGCGATGGCGGCGAAGACCGAGAGGGCGAGCCGGTCACGGACGGTGACGTCGGTGAGGTCGACCACGAGCGCGTCGGGCTGGCTGGCGAGGCAGCCGTCGAGCGCGTCGTGCACCGTGCGCATCGTGCCGAGATCGAGGTCGCCACGCAGGCGTACGACGGTCACCGGCGACTCGTCGTGCACCTCGCAGGTGATCCGGCTCGGCATCGGGCGCCCTCGTTTCGCATCGTCGGGGATCTGCGAACTACCCGGCCGCGCGGAGGGTCAAACGGACCGGCCGGGGCGTCGCCGCCCCGGCCGGTCACGATGCGTCACCGGCGGGTCCGGTCCCGCGTGGTCAGGATGCCGAGCGCGATCATGCCCAGGCCCAGGAACAGGTGCAGCCAGTTGTCGGCGTTGTTGACCGGGATGAAGTTGGCCGCGCTGTCATGGTCGATCACCAGGCCGTAGAGCCAGAGCACCAGGTAGATCGCGCCGCCGCCGACCAGGTACGTCCGCGCGCCCGTGACGGTGCGGGCCAGCAGCAGCCCGGCCACCCCGAAGAGCAGGTGGACGATGTTGTGCAGCACCGAGACCTGGAACAGGCCGAGCAGCTTGGATTCGGAGTCGTGCCCGGCGAAGCGCAGGTCGCCGAAGTTGCTGGTGATGCCCGGCACGAAGCCGAGCACGCCGACCAGGAGGAAGACCACCGCCACGGCGGTGGCGGCCCGCCGGACGGGAGCCCTGCCGTCGGCCGGGTTGTGCCGGGCGCGGGAGTGCGCCATGGGACCGGTCACCGCCGTCTCCTCACTGTGCGAGAACGCTGAGTGGATCGCGCCTTCCCGCTGCCCCCACCGTCAAACCCCACCGCCGGGGGACCGCCCCATCCAGGCGCCGGCACACAGCCGGGGCCGGCCCACCGTGACGGCGGGCCGGCCCCGGGGTGCGGATCGCCGGTCAGGCCGGTTGCAGGCGCGGTGCGGCGGCGAGCTGGCGGACCCGCTCGTAGAGGCCCACGTACTTCTCGGCCATCACCGCGGGGGTGAAGCGGACGGCGGCCTCGCGCCGGCACTCGTCCGGATCCAGCAGGCCGGCGGCCAGCAGCAGATCGCCCAGCTCATCCTCGTCGGCGGTGAGCAGGCCGGTGCGGCCGTGCTCGATCAGCTCGGGCAGGCAGCCCCGGGCGGTGGCCACCACCGGCGTGCCCAGGGCCAGCGACTCGACCACCGCCGTGCCGCCCGGCTCCTCCCAGCGCAGCGGGAACAGCGAGGCCCGGGCGCCGGCCAGCAGGTCGTCGCGTTCCTGCCCGGCCACGGTGCCCACCCAGCGGACCAGGTCACCATCGACGTGCGGCGCCACCTCGTCGTAGAAGAACCGGACGTCCGGGTTCTGCCGGGCCTCGTCCCCGGCGGCGGCCAGGTCCTCCGGCCGGTGGTACGGGCCGACGGGCCCGGCGAGCACCAGCGGCACCCCCACCCGCCGGGCGAGGCGCGCGCCCACGTCCTGGCCCTTGCCCGGGTTGATCCGGCCGAGGATGATCAGATAGTCGCCCTTCTCCACCCGGGGCCGACGGTCCGCGTCGACGGCGAGCGGGGTGGACAGGTGCACGTGGCCCACCGAGTGCTCCCGCAACGCTTGGGGCGCGCGGGCCAGCTGCGAGGCGGAGACCCCGTTGACCCGGACCCGGTCGCCGCCGTCGACGTTGCCGTAGAGCGCCGGGTGCTTGGCCAGGTCCCAGTGCAGCGTGTGCAGGGCCGGCGGGGCGTCCGGGCCCATCGCGGCGAGCGTCGCCAGGCCGACCGCCTCCACATGGTCGTGCACCAGGTCGATGTCGTCGCGCGAGTGCAACGCGCGCACCACGCCGTTCAGGTGCGCCTGGGAGATGCCGCAGACCTGGTTGTACGGCCGTTGCAGGGCGTGGAACTGCCCGTCGGGAAAGACGGAGAACTTCTCGTCGACCGGCAGGGTGCTGCTGTCGACCGACGCGAGCACCACCCGTACGCCGAGCCGGCGCAGCTCCGGCACCAGCGTCGCGATCACGTTCTCGATGCCGCCGTAGCCGGGCGGCGGCACGGACAGCCACGGACCGGCGTTCATCAGGACGGTGAGGCTCATGCGGGATTCCTTCCCTCGGCGGGGGCCTGGGCCGTCCGCGTCCGGTCGTTCGCGGTCACGGGGGGTCGCGTGGTCACGCCGCGGCGACCCGTCGGCGGGGGATCCGGTGCCGCAGCTCGGCCAGGGGCGGCCGTTCCTCGACGGAGACGTCGCTGACGACGATCTCCCGGTCCAGGTTCGGCAGGGCGTCGGAGCCGCCGCGCCGGAACTGGGTCAGCAGCGCGGCGGGCATCGCCCCCGGTGCCGCCCAGCCGCGCCGCTGCAGCCGCGACCAGGCGGTGAGCATGATCTGGGCCGACATCCGGCCCAGCGCGGCCGTGTCCTGGTGGCGGTGCTTGCGCTCGCCCAGGTCCACCTGGGCCAGCGCGTCCAAGCCGACCAGCTCGAGCAGGTCGATGAGCATCGCCGTCTCGACCCCGTAGCCGGAGACGAACGGCACCCGCTCCAGCACCTCCCGGCGGCCGGCGTACTCACCGGCGAGGGGCTGCACGAAGCCCGCCAGCTCGGGCCAGAACAGGTTCAGCATCGGCCGGGCCATCAGCTCCGTCACCCGCCCGCCGCCGTCGGCCTCCACACTCGACGCCCCGACCAGCGGGCGGTGGTAGAAGCCCTTCACGAAGTCCACCGAGGGATCGGTCAGCAGGGGACCGATCAGCCCGGTCACGAAGTGCGGACGGAACTCGCGCAGGTCGGCGTCGATGAACGCCACCACGTCGCCCTCGGCCGCGGCCAACCCGGCCCAGAGCGCGTCGCCCTTGCCGGTCAGCCGGGGCAGGCCCCGGGTCATCGCGTCCTGGCTCACCACCTCCGCGCCGGCGGCGCGGGCCACGCTGGCGGTGCGGTCGGTGGACCGGGAGTCCACCACGATCAGCTCGTCGACCAGGGCCACCCGCTCCATCAGGTGCTCGCGGATCGTCGACACGATCGCACCGACCGTGGCCTCCTCGTTTCGGGCCGGCAGGACCACGCTGACCCTGCTGTCCCCCTTGGCGCGGATCAGCCGCCGCGCCGGCCAGTCACCCGCCGACGTGGTGCGGTAGGTGGCCCACGCCTCCACCACCGGTGACACCATCGTTTCCGTATTCCGCACAGGCACCCCCAGATCGTGGCGGAAAAACCTTCCCTGTTTTTCCCACTACCGCACTCGCGCTAACGCAGCATGCCTAACAGCTTGATCACGTCAGTGACGTGACCGGGTTCCGCCCTGGTGAACGTTTGGTTGCGCGCACGCGGGGGGAGTGCAGTCGCCGAACGCGAAACTGTGGCGAAGGGGCTCTTACATGCGCACGTGCCGGGTGGGACTGGTTGGGGCCGGCGGGGTGGCGCAACGCCACGCCCGGGTGTTGGGCGGCTTCGCGGACGTGGAACTGCTCGGGGTGACCGACGTGGTGCCGGAGGCGGCGGCGGAACTGGCGGACGCGCACGGCGCCCGGACCTTCGGCGACGTCGGGGAACTGCTGGCCGCCGGGCCGGACGCGGTCTACGTCTGCGTGCCGCCGTTCGCCCACGGGCCGGCCGAGGAGACGGTCGTCGCGGCCGGTGTGCCGATGTTCGTCGAGAAGCCGGTCGCCGTCGACCTGGTGACCGCCGAGCGCATCGCCGACCTGGTGGCCGGGCGGGGGCTGCTCACCGGCGTCGGGCACCACTGGCGGTACCTGCCGGTGGTGCAGCAGGCCCGGGAACTGCTCGGCGACCGTCCGGTGCGGATGGTCAGCGGCGCGTGGTGGGACAAGGTGCCCCCGGTGGCCTGGTGGTCGCGGCGGGACCGCTCCGGCGGCCCCGTGGTCGAGCAGGCCGCCCACGTGCTGGACCTCATCCGGTGCCTGGTCGGCGAGGCCACCGAGGTCACCGCGTACGGCAACGGCACCCCGCCGTCCGTCGACGGCGCCGACATCGACTCGGTGACCACCGCGACGCTGCGCTTCGCCGGCGGCGCGGTCGGCACGCTCACCGCCGCCTGCGTGCTCGGCTGGAAGCACCGCGCCGGACTGGAGATCCTCGCCGACGGGCTGGCCCTCTCGCTCAGCGAGGACGGCCTGGTCGTACGCGACGCCGACGGGGAACGCCGCTTCGACGCCGACCCCGAGGCCGCCCGGGTGGCCGTGGACCGGGCCTTCGTCGACGCGGTCCGGGGCGTCGGCGACGACGTCCGCGTCCCGTACGCCGAGGCCCTCGGCACCCAGCGGCTCGCCCTCGCGGTCGCCGACTCCGCCCGCACCGGCCGGCCCGTACGGCTGGACACGCCCGTCGCCGCGCCGCTCGCCGCGGGGGTGACCGTCGATGCGTGACCACGTCGTGGTGGTCAGCGGCCCGGGCCGGGTGGAGCTGGTCGAGCAGGACGCCGCCGAGCTGACCGACGGCACGTTCCGGGTCGAGACGCTGTTCAGCGGCGTTTCCGCGGGCACCGAACTCAGCTACGTCAAGGGCACCAACCCCTACCTCAACGTCACCTGGAACGCCGACCTCGGGCTCTTCCAACCGGGCGCGGCCAGCACCCCGTACCCGGTGACCCGGCTGGGCTACATGCAGGTCGGCCGGGTGGTGGAGAGCCGTACGCCCGCCGTCGCCGTGGGCACCGTCGGCGCGATGACGTACGGACACCGCACCGGTTGGGTCGCCGACCCGGTCGCCGAGCGGTTCGTGCCGTTGCCCGAGGACCTCGACCCGCTGCTCGGCGTCTACGTCGCGCACATGGGGCCGATCTGCGCCAACGGGGTGTTGCACGCCGCCGCCGACCTGCACGGCGCCGACGTGCGGTCGCTGGGCGACGGGGTGCGGGGCCGCCGGGTCGCGGTCGTCGGCAGCGGGGTGGTGGCCCTGCTCACCGCCCTGTTCGCCAAGCGGCACGGCGCCGCCTCGGTGGTGGTGCTCGACCCGACCCCGCAGCGGCGGGCCGTCGCCGAGGCGCTGGGCCTGGAGACCCTCGACCCGGAGGCCGACGACCCGGCGGTGGTGCTCAAGACCCGCTGGGCGCACGGCCCCGGCGACCGGGGCGCCGACGTGGTGTTCCAGTGCCGGGGGCAGGCGTGGGCGTTGCAGCTCGCGCTGCGCCTGCTGCGCCCCCAGGGCACGGTCGTCGACCTGGCCTTCTACCAGGCCGGCGCGGACGCGGTCCGGTTCGGCGAGGAGTTCCACCACAACGGACTGTCGCTGCGGTGCGCGCAGATCGGCCGGGTGCCGCGCGGGCTCGCCCCCACCTGGGACCGGGAGCGCCTCTCCGCCGAGACGATCGACCTGCTGCGCGCGTACGGGGACGTGATCCGCAAGCACCTCGTCTCGGCGGTGGTGCCGTTCGAGCAGGCCCCGGCCCTGCTGACCGATCTCGCTGAGCGGCGCCGCCAGGAGCTCCAGGTGGTGCTGACCGCCTGAGGCCCCGCGTCGCCCCCCGGGCGGATGGTGCGGCCCGATACCGTGCCAGCCATGACCGCCGCCGCTCCCGTGACGACCGCCGACGACCCCGTGCCGACCGCCGCCGGCGGTCCGGGCGCCCCCGTGGACGACCGGCGGATCGGCCTGGTCGCCCTGCTGCCGTACCTGCGCGCCCACCGCGGCACCCTCGCCGTGGTGGGCGCGCTGTCGCTGGCCGGCGCGGCGGCGTCACTGGCACAACCGCTGCTCACCCGCTCGGTGCTGGACGGGCTCTCCGGCAGCCGATCGGTGGCCGGCCTGGTCGCGGCGCTGGTCGCCCTGGTGCTGGTGGCCGCGGCGATCGGCGGGGTGCGGGACTACCTGCTGCAACGCACCGCGGAGGGGGTCGTGCTGGGCACCCGGCGGCGGCTGGCCGGCCACCTGCTGCGGCTGCCGATCGCCGAGTACGACCGCCGCCGCACCGGCGACCTGCTCTCCCGCGTCGGCTCGGACACCACCCTGCTGCGCGCGGTGGTCACCTCCGGCCTGTTCGAGGTCGTCACCGGCGCCGTGATGGTGCTCGGCGCGGGGGGCGCGATGGTCCTGCTCGACCCGGTGCTGTTCGGGGTGACCCTGCTCGGGGTGGCCGCCGGCATCGGCATCGCCGTCGCCTTCGCCCACCGGGTGCGGGGCCTGGCCCGCGCCGCCCAGGAACGCGTCGGCGAGATGACCTCGGCGGTGGAACGCGCCATCTCCGCCGCCCGGACGATCCGGGCGGCGCGGGCGGAGCGGCGCGAGGCCGACGCGATCGGCGTCAGCGCCGCGCGGGCGTACGCGGCGGGCCTGCGGGTGGCCCGGGTGCAGGCGTTCGTCGGCCCGGCTAGCAGCGTCACCATCCAGGGGGCGTTCCTGCTGGTCCTCGGGGTGGGCGGGGCGCGGGTGGCGGCGGGCGCGATCACCGTCGGCGACCTGGTCGCCTTCATCATGTTCCTGTTCTTCCTGGTCCTTCCGCTCGGGCAGGCGGTGCACGCCTACACCCAGTTGCAGACCGGGCTGGGTGCGCTCCAGCGCATCGAGGAGATGCTCGCCGTGCCGGTCGAGGGGGCCGCGGACCGGCCCGCGTCCGTCCCGGCCCGGGCGCTGCCCGGCGGGGCCCCGGCGTCCGTCGAGTTCGACCGGGTGGGCTTCGGCTACCCCGGCGGCCCGCCGGTGCTGCACGAGGTGAGCTTCACCGTGCCGGCCGGCACCCGCACCGCCCTGGTCGGCCCGTCGGGCGCCGGGAAGTCGACGCTGCTGGCGCTGGTCGAGCGCTTCTACGAGGTCACCGAGGGCGCGCTGCGCATCGACGGGGTCGACGTGCGGGACCTGCCCCGCGACGCGCTGCGCGCCCGGATCGGCTACGTCGAGCAGTCCGCGCCCGTGCTGGCCGGCACGCTGCGGGAGAACCTCCTGATCAGCGCGCCGGAGGCCACCGAGGCCCGGCTGCGCGCGGTGCTCGACGAGGTCAACCTCGGCCACCTCGCCGAGCGCGCTCCCGAGGGGTTGGACGTGCAGGTGGGCGAGGGCGGGGTGCTGCTCTCCGGCGGCGAGCGGCAGCGGCTGGCGATCGCCCGCGCCCTGCTGGCCGGACCGCCGGTGCTGCTGCTCGACGAGCCGACCAGCAACCTCGACGCCCGCAACGAGGCCGCGCTGCGCCGGGCCATCGACGCGGTCGCCGCCCGGCGCACCCTGCTGATCGTGGCGCACCGCCTCTCCACCGTCGTCGACGCCGACCAGATCGTGGTGCTCGACGGCGGCCGGGTGGCGGCCACCGGCACCCACGACGAGCTGACCGGGACCAGCCCGCTCTACCGTGAGCTGGCCACGCACCAGCTCCTGGTGAGCTGAGCGGTCCACGACCGCGACCCGCCCGGCGACGACACCCGCGCGGCGGCGCGCCGGGCGGGCCGCCAACGCGGGCTCCGGTCGCGTACCGTTGCCGCTCATGGGTGTGTCGCAACGCTTGAAGACCAGGTTCCGCCGGTTCCTCCAGCGCCCGGGGACGACGGTCGACCTGGGGCCGCTGGAGAAGCTGCTGCCGGCCGTCGAGGCGCGCGAGGACGAGCTGTCGGCGCTCGACGACGCCGAGCTGACCGAGGCCGCCGGCAAGGCCACGGGCTACGAGGAGATCTGCGCGATCGGCCGCGAGGCCGCCCGCCGCGGCCTCGACCAGCGGCCGTACGACGTGCAGCTGCTGGGCGCGATGGCGCTGCTCTCGGGCAAGGTCGCCGAGATGGCCACCGGTGAGGGCAAGACGCTCACCGCGACCATCGCCGCCTACGGGCACGTCCGGCTGGGCAACGGCCCGGTGCACGTGCTCACCGTCAACGACTACCTGGCCCGGCGCGACGCCCTCTGGATGGAGCCGGTCTACAAGCTGCTCGGCCTGAGCGTCGGCTGGGTCAACGAGGCGTCCACCCCGCAGGAGCGGCGCGACGCGTACGCCTGCGACGTCACCTACGTCTCGGTCAGCGAGGCCGGCTTCGACTACCTGCGCGACCAGCTCGTCACGGACGTGGAGGACCGGGTGCAGCCGCCGCTGCGCACGGCGATCGTCGACGAGGCCGACTCGATCCTCATCGACGAGGCCCGGGTGCCGATGGTCCTCGCCGGCTCGGTCGCCGGCGAGCAGGACCCGGTGCACGCCGCCGCCGCGCAGGTGCGGGGCCTGCGCAAGGGCAAGCACTACACGGTGGCCGAGGACGGCCGCAGTGTCGCCTTCACCGCCGCCGGCCTGGCCGCCGTCGAGGCCAAGCTCGGCATCGACCTGTACGACGAGGAGCACGTCGCGCAGCTGTCCGCCGTGAACGTGGCGCTGCACGCGCACGCCCTGCTGCACCGCGACGTCGACTACATCGTCCGCGACGGCTCCGTCGAGCTGATCGACGAGATGCGGGGCCGGGTCGCCCAGCGCCGCCGGTGGCCGGACGGGCTCCAGGCGGCCGTGGAGGCCAAGGAGGGCCTCGACGCCACCGCCGAGGGCGAGGTGCTCGGCACGATCGCCGTGCAGGCGTACATCGCGCTCTACCCCAAGGTGTGCGGCATGACGGCGACCGCGGTGCTGGTCGGCGACCAGCTCCGCGAGTTCTTCGGCCTCGAGGTGGCGGTGATCCCGCCGAACACCCCGTGCGTGCGCGAGGACGAGACGGACCGCATCTACGCCACCCGGGCCGAGAAGGAGGAGGCGCTGGTCGACGAGATCAAGCGCCACCACGAGCGCGGGCGGCCGGTGCTGGTCGGGACCCTGGACGTGAAGGAGTCCGAAGGGCTGGCGGCCGGCCTGAACGCCATCGGGGTGCCCTGCGTGGTGCTCAACGCGAAGAACGACGACGAGGAGGCGACGATCATCGCCGAGGCCGGCGCGTACGGCGCGGTGACCGTCTCCACCCAGATGGCCGGCCGGGGCGTCGACATCCGCCTCGGCGGCAGTGACCAGACCGACCGGGACCGGGTCGCCGAGCTGGGCGGCCTCTACGTCATCGGCAGCGGCCGGCACGACAGCCGGCGCGTCGACGACCAGCTGCGCGGCCGGGCCGGGCGGCAGGGCGACCCGGGCGGATCGGTCTTCTTCGTCAGCCTGGAGGACGACCTGGTCGCCCGGCACGCCGGCGACGCCGTTCCCGCCTCGCCCCGGATGAACGCCGACGGCCTGGTCACCGACGACCAGGTCGAGTACGCCGTCGAGCACGCCCAGCGGGTCGCCGAGGGCGTCAACCACGAGATCCACCGCAACACCTGGCGCTACAGCGTCGTCATCGAGCAGCAGCGCAAGGCCCTCGCGGAGCGCCGGGAACGGCTACTGACCAGCGACGTCGCGGCGCTGATGCTGCTGGACCGGGTGCCGGAGAAGGCCGGCGAGATGGACGAGGACCTGCTCGCCCGGGTCGCCCGCTCAATCGCCCTCTACCACCTCGACCGGCTCTGGACGGACCACCTCGCGGAGCTCTCCGAGGTGCGCGAGGGTGTGCACCTGCGCGCCCTGGGTCGGCTCGACCCGCTGGACGAGTTCCACCGGGCGGCCGTGCCGGCGTTCAACAACCTGATCCCGGAGATCGAGCGGCGGACGATCGAGACCTTCGAGGAGACCGAGTTCACCGACGACTGGGAGCCGGACGAGGCGAAGCTGGTGCGGCCGAGCGCGACCTGGACGTACCTCGTGCACGACAACCCGTTCGGCTCGGAGCTGGACCGGTTGATCGCCTCGGTGGGGCGGCGGCTCAGCTCCGCGTCGCGCTGACGCTCCGGGCCCCTTCCGGCGCCTTCGGGCACCGGAAGGGGCCCCTTTTGCGCCGTTTCGATCCCGGTTTGCGAGGGTAGTAGGCCGGGTCCGAGGAGTCGGGAGAGACCAGACGATGGAACACGTGACGGCGCCGGTCGGCCGTGCGGAAGCACGCCCCGGGACGGTGGGGGCTGTGGAGCGGTGAACCTGGAGATGTGGGACCCGGCGGTGGAGCGGCTCGGTGTCCTGGAGACCGCCGCCCTGCTGCGCGAGCTGACGGCCGCGCTGATCGCGGTCGAGGACTTCGACGAGGCGCTGGACGCGCTGGTGCGTACCGCCCGCGAGGCGGTGGCCGGCGTGAGCTGGTGCGGCTTCACCGCGCTGCGCGCCGGCGAACCGGCCGGGGTGGCGGCCTCCGACGCGCGCCTGGCGGGGCTGGACGACCTGCGGCACGGCCCCGACTCGCCCGCGATGGACGCGATCCGGCGGCGGGAGATGATCCTCTCCGACCGGCTGGACCGCGAGGTGCGCTGGCCGTCCTGGACGCCGCGGGCCCGGGAGTTGGGCGTGCACGGGGTGATCTCCGCGCCGGTCGACGTCGACGAACAGGTGATCGGGGCGATCAACCTGTACGCCGGCCCCGACGACCTGCTCACCCCGGGGCACCAGCTCACCGCGATGCTGCTCGCCGAGCACGCCGGGCTGCTCCTCGCGGCGGTCCGCGACCGGGCGCGCAAGGCGGCCGAGGCCGGGGAACTGGAGCCCTCGGTGCTCGGCGACGGGGTGATCGGCCAGGCGATCGGCGTGATCATGACCCAGCGCGGCTGCGCGGCCGGCGAGGCGCTCGACGTGCTGCGCAGCGCGGCGTCGTCGCTGGACATCCCGCTGCGGGAGGTGGCCGACCGGCTGGTCGCCACCGTGTCGCGCCCCCGGGACAACTGAACCCGCCAGCCGGCCGGTGCTGCGGTGACGCCGCGGGCCCTCCGTGGCCGGCGTGACCATCGGGACCTGCGTGACGCTGGTGGCCGGCGGGCCGCGTGTCGTTTCGGCGTACGGGCGCCCGGGTAGCACCCTGGACTGGTGACGTGTGCCTACCTGGGGAGGAACCATGCAGAGCCGGCTGCGGGTGCAGGGGCACCCGATCCAACCGATGCTGGTGACGTTCCCGTTCGGGCTCTTCGTGAGCGCGACCGTGTTCGACCTGACCGACGTGCTCGGCGGGCCGGCCTTCCTCGGTGAGGTGGGCTACTGGACGTCCGTGGCCGCCCTGGTCGCCGCCGCGCTGACCGCCGTGGCCGGCATGATCGACCTGTGGGACGTGCCGGTCGACCGGACCCGGCGCACGGCGGTCACCTTCAACCTGGTGAACGTGGCGATGGCCGCGCTGTTCCTGATCTCCTGCCTAGTCCGCGCGGACGCGCCGCAGCGGGGCGCCTCCGTCGTGCTGCTGCTCACCGAGCTGGTGGCCCTGGGCATCGGCGCCGTCGGCGTCGCGCTGGGCGCCCGGCTGGTGCGCCGCTTCGACGCCGGTCGCCGGGCCGAGCCCACCACCTTCGACGCGCTCTCCAGCGCCTCCGACTCCACCGTCGACCTGGCTCACCACCGCCCCTGACCCCCCACCCCTGCCCGGCCCCGCTCCGTCCGTCCCGCCCCGCCCCGCTCCGTCTGCCCCGCCCCGCCCCGCTCCGTCCGCCCCGCCCGCCCCGGCGGCGCCGATCATGCAGCTGTGGTGGCCGGTTGAGGACTGTTCGCCCCTTTCGCGGGGCGCCACAACTGCATGATCGACGAGGCTGGGGGTGGGCGGGGCGGTGCTGGGGGCAGCTAGCGGGGGAGAGGGCTAGCGGGGGTGGGGGTGGGATTCGGCGTGGTGGGCGGCGAGGACGTCCGCGCCGAAGTCGCTGGCCGGGCGGCGCAGGACGGTGTGCGCGTGGTTGCCGTCGTCGGTGGTGTTGTCGTACTCGATGAGCAGGTCGTCGCCCTGCACGCGGTAGTAGTGGCGCCGGCCGGGCGCCGTCGGGCCGGCCCAGGCGAAGTGCAGCTGCCCGGAGTCCAGCCGGCGCGCCTCCCGGACCGCCAGCTCGGGTGGGAGCCGGTCCAGGTAGAGCGCCACGAGCTGGTCCAGCAGGGCCCGCCCGGTGGGCCCGAGCCGGTCGGCGGGCACCCCGAGCGGCTCCAGCGGCCCGTCCACCCGGGCGCGGGTGGCGCTGATGATGTCCCCGGGCGCCTCGTCGGCGACGATCGCCGCCGTCCGGCCCGCCGGGCCCATCGCGTCGAGCAGGGCGCGGGCCAGGTCCTCCTCCACGCCCAGCGGCCGGGAGACCGGGCGGCCGGCGTACCGGACGGTGGCCGGGTTGGCGCCGAGGAAGATCGGCGCGGGGGAGACCTGGTCGGCCACCACGGTCATGCTCACCGAGAGGTGGTGCCCCTCCAGGCGCCACGCCCAGGCGTCGTCGCGGGCCGGGTCGCCGAAGACTGCCACCCAGTAGTCGCCGCTGTGCCGGCCCCGGCGCCATCCCTCCGCCCGGTCCAGCACCTCCTCCAGCGCGACGATGGCCATCGCCTGGGCGTACGCCGGTGGGCTCAGCGCGGTGGCCAGCAGCCGGTGCGCGGCCTTGCGCCCGGCGCGGTCGAGGTCGGCCAGGCAGACCCCGGGCCGGGGTCGCGGCCGGTACTCGAGCCAGCGGCGGGCCGCCTCGTCGTCGAACCGGTGGGTGGCCTGGGCGCGGGCGGGTTCGTCCAGCGCGGCCAGCAGCGCCGTGGCGGCGGTGCGCATCTGTTCGGGCAGCGGATCCTCCACCGACCCTGTATACCGGGCGCGGACCGGATGCGCCGGGCGTCGGCGTCAGCCGGTCGGCGCGGCCAGCAGCGCGAGCATCTCGGGCAGGTCGAAGAAGCGGGCGGTCTCCACCGCCGACGGGTTGCCGTGGTGCGGGTCGGCCCCGGCGGCGAGCAGCGCCCGGACGGCCTCGGCGCTGCTGCGGAAGGTGGCGGCGGCCAGCGCCGTCTGGCCCCGGTCGTTGGTCCGGGAGTGGTCGGCGCCGCGGGCGAGCAGCGCGGCGACGGTCTCGGCGTGGGCGTGGTACGCCGCGAGGATCAGCAGGGTGTCGCCCTTGTCATTGGTCAGGTCGATCGGCAGCCCCGCGTCGACGTAGTCGGCGAGTTCGGCGGTGGCCCCGTCGCGGGCCAGGTCGAACATCCGGTGCGCGAACGCCAGCGTCTCCGCGTCGAGTTCCTCACTCACCGGTCCAGGTTAGTCGGACGCTCCCCTGGTGCGTTGCTCGGCCGGCCTGCCGGGTGGATCCGCCGGTCCGCCGCTGCCGCGTCCCAGCCCCTGGGAATGCCTACTAAACCAATAGGGTTTGCAGCCTATGCTTGGTCGACGCACCGCCGAACCGCGAGGACCGCCATGCCCGACCGACGCCCACCCGACCTGCTCGCCACCGCCCGGCGGTGGGCCGCCGACCCCGCCCGCTGGCCGGTGCCGCTGCGCTTCGACCCGGTCTCCCGCTGGTACGCCCGGCTCGCGCACGAGACCGACCACGAGGTGTGGGCGCTGAGCTGGCTGCCCGGCCAGGGCACCGATCTGCACGACCACGGTGGCTGCGGCGGCGCGTTCCTGGTCGTCTCCGGAGTCCTGACCGAGGAGGCGGTCGGCGGGGGCGTGCTCCGCCCGCACCGGCTGCCGGCCGGGTCCGGGCGTCGCTTCGGCCCGCGGCACGTGCACCTGGTGTCCAACCGGGACGACGAGCCGGCGGTGAGCGTCCACGTCTATCGGCCCGCACTGCGCCGGATGACCAGCTACCGGCTCACCGACGGCCGGCTGCGCGTCGCCGAGGTGGCCGAGGCCGGGGTGGCCTGGTGAGCGCGGCGCCGTCGCGCCCGGGCCGCCCGCGACCCCCTGCGCGCCGCCCGCCCCGCGCCGGCGGCCCGCCGTCGTACGTGCACCGTCAGCAACCAGTGGAGGGAACGACCATGCCGCAGACCGACGACCCGCACGCGTGTCCGGCCCCGGTGGCGCCGCCGGGCTCCCGGGGCATCGACGAGATCCTGGCCGCCGCCCGGGTGCGGCTGGACCGGCTGGACCCGGAGCGCGCACACCTGGCGCACCGGGGCGGGGCCCTGCTGGTGGACATCCGCCCGGCCGCCCAGCGGGCCGCCCACGGCACCGTGCCCGGCTCGCTGGTGATCGAGCGCAACGTGCTGGAGTGGCGGTTCGACCCCCGCTGTCCGGCCCGGCTGCCGCAGGCCGTCGGCTACGACCTGCGGGTGATGGTCATCTGTCAGGAGGGCTACACCTCCTCGCTGGCCGCCGCCGCCCTCCAGGATCTCGGGCTGCGCCACGCCACGGACGTCGTCGGCGGCTTCGTCGCCTGGCGGCTCGCCGGCCTGCCCGTGCTCGGCCCCACCCCGCCGCAGCCCACGTCCACCCCCGCGCCCCCGGTGACCGCCGGTCGGGCGCCGTCCTGACCGTCACGCTCCACCGGGCGTGGCGGCACCGCCGCCCAGGAGGCTCCATGTCCGTCGTCGCCATCCCCACCCGACACCACTCGACCGCGCGCCCCGAGCGGATCGGAGCGGGCCGACCGCGCTCCGCCCCGACCGTCACCATCACCCTCGACCTCGTCCCGGGGCCGGTGAGCCCCCGCCTGGCCCGGCTGCTGGAGCTGATCGGCGAACTCGCCGAGTCGGGGGAGGGGCGGCTGGGTCCCGGCGTCGCCGAGGACCGGCCGGCGGCGCCCCGGCCGGTGCCGGCCGTCGTGGACCCCCAGGCGATCCGGATCGCCACCGGCTCGCGGGTGGTCCACCAGGGCTCCCGCGTGATCCCGCTGACCCGCATCGAGTACGACCTGCTGCTGTTCCTGGCGGAGCAGCCCCGCCGGGTGTTCACCCGGCTCCAGCTGCTGAGCCGGGTGTGGGGCTACGAGCACGCGGTGGCGCGCACCGTCGACGTGCACGTCCGCCGGCTGCGCGCCAAGCTCGACCCGGACATGCCGGTGGTGACCACCGTCTACGGCGTGGGCTACCGCCTCGCCGACGAGGCCCGGATCGAGATCGAGCGCAGTCGCTGACGGCGCCACCCGCGCGGCGTGCCCGGCCTTGGGCGCGCCGCGCCGCCGCGTCCGCAGTGTCCCGTCGCCGGTACGCCGCGAGGCGCCCCGGTCGCGCGCCCACGACCCTCCGGAGGGCCGACGCGATCCACGCTCATCCATTCCCGGCGCACCCGCGCCGACCACCGTGAACCGGGCGGGCACCCCCCTATCGGGTCAACCCGGCGGCTCTGCTGTAATCATCAGGCTTCGTACGCAGAGCGAGCATCCGGCTCCGATGCGTTCGTCAATTGTCACATTCATGCAACGCAGCCGCCCCTTGACCCTCGCCCGGGCGCCGGGAAGCATCGATGGAGCGGCGTCCCGGGCCGTGGGGAGATACCCGGACCAGCCAAGGAGGACCATGTCGGTCAGCCCCGCCTCGTCGCGCGCCGGATGGCATACGTCCCAGCCCGCTGTTCCCGGACGACCCCCGGGGGGCCAGCGTCGCCCCGCCAACACCGCCGCACCGATGCTCACGGTGACCCTGAACATCCCGTTGGCATCCGAGGAGTCGCTGACCGCGCCCGCCCGACGGCTGCTGGAGGCCGCCCGGGAGATGCTGGAACGCGGCGAGGGCACCGTCATCACCGCCACCGTCGAACGCCGCCCCGACCCGGTGCCCGCCGGCCGCGCGCCGTCGCGCCCGGTCGCCGCCACCATCCCGACCCTGCACATCCTCGCCTCGTCCCGGTCGGTGCTGCGCGACGGCGAGCCGTTGCCCCTGACCCGGCTGGAGTTCGACCTGCTGCTGCACCTCGTCGCCCACCCCCGCCGGGTCTTCACCCGGTTGCAGCTGCTCAACGCGGTCTGGGGCTACGAGCACGCCGGCGTGCGTACCGTGGACGTGCACGTCCGTCGGCTGCGTGGCAAGGTCGGCGTCGACGTCCCGCTGGTCACCACCGTCTACGGCGTCGGCTACCGGCTCGCCGACGACGCCCGCGTCACCATCGACCGCAACGGCTGACGCCACCCACCGCGCGGGCACCGTCCACGGCGCGAGCACCGGCTGCGCGAGCACCGTCCACCGCGCGCGTTCGGCCGCGCGAGCACTGGCCTTACGAGCACCGACCGCGCGGGCGCCGGCCGCCGCGCCCCGTCCGGGGCGGCCGGCGGGGCACCATGGTCGGATGCGGATCCGACCCATCTCCCCGGAGCTGCTCGTCGCCGAGCTGACCGAGCGCCTCGCCGGCACCGACGCCCCCGGCCGGCTGCGGGTGGCCGTCGACGGCGCCCCGGCGGCCGGCCCGGACGAACTCGCCGCCGCGCTGGTCGACCCGCTGCGCGCGCTCGGCCGGCCCGTGCTGCACGTACGCGCCGCCGACTTCCTCCGCCCCGCGTCGGTGCGCCTCGAGTTCGGCCGGACCAACCCCGACGCGTTCTACGAGGGCTGGGTCGACGAGCCGGGGCTGCGGCGGGAGGTGCTCGACCCGGCGGGGCCCGGCGGCTCGGGACGGGTGCTGCCCTCGCTGTGGGACGCCACCACCGACCGGGCCAGCCGCGCCGCGTACGTCGACCTGCCGCCCGGGGGAGTCGTGCTGGTCAGCGGGGCACTGCTGCTCGGCGGGGGCCTGCCCTTCGACGTCACGGTCCACCTGGTGCTCTCCCCGGCCGCCCTGGACCGGCGCACCGACCCCGCGCAGCGGTGGACGCTGCCCGCCTTCGCCCGGTACGCCGACGAGGTCGCACCGGCCTCCTTCGCCGACGTCGTGGTCCGCGCCGACGATCCCCGGCATCCGGCGCTGGTGGAGTCCCCGGTGTCGCCCTGACGCCGTGACACGGCGAAAAGTCGTCGGTTTGACGGTCGACGTGCCGGGGTATTCGCCCGGCTCACAGAGCGCGGGTGATCCGCCCGCGCGCAGACCACCACGGCGCCGGGCGCACCTACCCGGTGCCCCGGCGGATCTTCCAGGCCAGAAAGGCAGGCAGCGATGCTCGTCCACGACACGATCGGTACGGGCCGATCCCAGGCGGAGATCGACCAGATCCGGCGCTCCCTGCAGGCCCGCTACGACGAGCTGTCCGCGGAGTACGAGCAGGCGGTGCTGCAGAGCCAGGTGCTGCGACTGGTGGAGGTGGGTGACACCGCCGGTGACGACCAGGCCGACAGCGGCACCAAGACGGCGGAGCGGGACACCGCGCAGTCCCTGCTGCGGACCATCCTCGACCGCCGCGCCCAGTACGAGCACGCCCTCACCCGGCTGGAGGAGGGCACCTACGGCTTCTGCGAGGGCTGCACCTCGGCGATCCCCGTCGAGCGGCTGGAGATCTTCCCCTCCGCCACCACCTGCGTGCAGTGCAAGCAGAACCGGGAACGTCGGGCGGCCTGATCCCCGCCAGCGGTTGCCGGTCGGTCCGGACCGCGGCGAGGTCGACCGATGGGTGAGATCAAGGTCGGCACCGCCTCCTGGACCGACCGGACCTTGTTGGACTCCGGCTGGTATCCGCAGACCGCCGACACCCCGGAGAAGCGGCTGGCGTACTACGCCCGCCAGTTCCCGCTGGTCGAGGTCGACGCCACCTACTACTCGCCGCCCGCCGAGCGGACGGCGAGGCTGTGGGCCGAGCGCACCCCGGCCGGCTTCACCTTCAACGTCAAGGCGTTCAGCCTGCTCACCGGGCACCCGACCCGGGTCGGCGCGCTCTACAAGGACCTCCGGCCGGACACGGGGAAGAAGAACCTGTACCCGGACGACCTGCCGCCGCAGGCGTACGAGGAGGTGTGGACGCGCTTCCTCGCCGCGCTGGACCCGCTGGTCGAGGCGGGCAAGCTCGGCGCGCTGCTGTTCCAGTTCCCACCCTGGTTCACCATCAGGCGCGACAACAAGCAGTACCTGCTGGAGGTGGCGAAGCGCTGCGCCCCGCTGCGCCCGGTCTACGAGTTCCGGCACGCCTCCTGGTTCGACGGCGACAACGCCGACGAGACCCTCGCCTTCCTGCGCGAGCACCGGCTGGCGTACGTCTGCGTGGACATGCCGCAGGGGCACCGCTCGTCGGTGCCCCCGGTGTTGGCCGCCACCGCGGACCTCGCGGTGGTCCGCTTCCACGGGCACAGCGACAAGTGGACCAGCAAGGACATCCACGAGAAGTTCGGCTACCGCTACGCCGACCGGGAGCTGCGCGACTGGGCGCCGAAGCTGCGCGAGCTGGCCGACTCGACCGGGCAGACCCACGTCCTCCTCAACAACTGCTACCGCGACTTCGCGCAGACCAACGCCGCGACCCTCGCCGGGCTGCTCGACGCGGACTGAGCCGGGCGGTTCACTCCGTCGGGGTGAGGGCCGCTCACCCCGGCGCCACGCAGCATGGACGGTGTGTGCGGCAGACCGTGGCCGCGGCAGGCGACACCACGGAGGTGGGTGGAGATGACGGTTCGGGTGGTCCCGGGTCGACGACGCGGCCCCGTGCTGCACGTCGTCGGGTCGTCCCCCGACGCCCGGTGGGCGCCGCGCCCTGCCCGGGTCGGTCCGACCCGGCAGCCGCGCGGCCCGGTGGGGCCGCCGCGACGTGACGACGACCGACGGTGGGAGACCGACGTACGGGGGTGGACAGATGGCTGAGCAGCTGCATTCCGCGTTCGAGTCCTCGATGGACAAGACCAACATCATCCTCAAGGACATCGAGCAGGCCTACGGCTGGCCCAAGGAGCAACGCAACCAGTCCTACTGCGCGCTGCGCACGGTGCTGCACCTGCTGCGCGACCGGATGCCGGTGCAGGAGAGCGTGGAGTTCGCCGCGCAGCTCCCGGTGCTGGTGCGCGGGATCTACTTCGACGGCTGGAAGCCGTCGGACGTGCCGATCAAGCTCAACCGGGACGACTTCCTGCTGGAGGTCCGGCAGGGCTTCCCGTACGACGCCGAGGGCGGCCCGGAACGCGTGGTGCAGGTGGTGCTGGACACCCTGCGCCGCCACGTGACCCAGGGCGAGTGGGAGGACGTGAAGGCCACGATGCCCCGGGACATGGCGAACATCCTTCCCTGACGCGCCGCACGTCCGCGACGGTCCGCTCCGCCCCTGGCGGAGCGGGCCGCGCGCCGTTCACGCCGGCCCGCTCGGCGCCACTTCTCCCTCGCCCTCGTCGTCGGGGGCCGGGGGCGTCCCGGGTACGCGGCTGACCGACCGGCCGGCCCGGCGGGCGAGCGCGGCGAAGGCGGTCGCGTCGACGATGGCGGCGCCGCCCGGGTCGTTGTTGAAGTAGACGTACGCGGGCTCGTCGTCGCCGAACGCGTCGGCCAGCCGGCGCACCCAGGAGGCCAGCGACGTGCGGCCGTAGCGGGGCCAGGGCTTGGCCCGTCCCTCGTGCAGCCGCAGGTAGCCGAAGTCTGCGGTACGCCAGCGGGGCGCGACGGGCCGGCCGAGCCGGTCCGCCCAGACCAGCGCCGCCCGCCGCCGCTCCAGGACGGCGCGGGTGGCGTCGGTCCACCATGACGGGTGCCGCGGCTCGACCGCGACCCGCACCTCGGCGGGGAAGAGCCGCAGCGTGGCGTCCAGCGCCGCCGGGTCGGCGGGCAGGTTCGGCGGCAGTTGCACCAGCACGGGGCCGAGCCGGTCGCCGAGCGCGGTGGCCCGGCCCAGGAAGCGGGCCACCGGCTCGGCGGGGTCGCGTAGGCGCTTGACGTGGGTGAGGTAGCGGCTCATCTTCACCGCCACGCAGAAGTCGTCGGGGGTACGGGCCCGCCAGGCCGCGAAGGTGTCGCGCTCGGGCAGCCGGTAGAAGGCGTTGTTGACCTCCACCGTGGCGAACCGGGCGGCGAAGTGCTCCAGCCAGAGCCGCTGCGGCAGCCCGGCCGGATAGAAGCGGCCCCGCCAGTCGCGATACTGCCATCCCGAGGTGCCGAGCAGGATCATCCGCCGTCCCTCACCAGAGGTCGAAGTGGAAGACCTCGAAGGCGGTGCCGTAACGGACGCCCAGTCGGGCGCCGACGGGGCGGCAGAGCCCTTCGAGGAACTCCTCGGGGTCGAAGCTGCCGTCGCCCAGCCCGCTCAGGTACGCGTCGTGCGCCCGCAGCGAGGCCACGCCCCGCGCGAAGGTGTCGGTGACGTCCACCCCGTGTGCGGCGAGGGGCGAGGAGGCGGCCCAGACCTGGCGCACCCCGTTCCACGGCCCGATCCCGTCGACGAGTTGCTCCGGGAACACCCACCGGTTGCCGGCGTCGCGGACGGCGTCCAGCACCGCCCGGCCGGTGGCGATGTGGTCGGCCTGGTTGAGGGCGTACGCACCGTCCCAGGTGTCCCGGAAGTTGTTGGTGACGACGATCTCGGGGCGGTGCCGGCGGACGACCCCGGCCAGGGCGCGACGCAGCGGTACGCCGTACTCCAGGATGCCGTCGGGCAGGCCGAGGAACTCCACGGTCTCCACCCCGACCAGGGCGGCGGACTCGCGTTGCTCCCGCTCCCGCACCTCCCTGGCCCGCGGCGGGGGCATCGCGTCGATGCCGGCCTCGCCGCTGGTGACGAGGCAGTAGACGACCTGTCTGCCCTGCGCCGTCCAGCGGGCGACCGCGGCGGCGGCGCCGAACTCCAGGTCGTCGGGGTGCGCCACGATCGCCAGCGCGCGCTGCCACTGCTCGGTCACCGGTTCCAGCGGGCGCGGTCCGGTCGGCTCGATCATCGCCACCTCCTGCTCGAACAGGACCATCCTGTCACCGTCGGAGCCGCACCGCGCGCCGCGACGTGCCTGCTGGCGGCCCTGACCGGGCACGGCGAACCGCCGGTGTGAACCGGAAAGGACGTCTACGGTGTGGTTAGAGAAGATCGCGTGTGGGGTACCACCCGCTGCACGACGGACCCCGGCGCAACGGCGGGGCGGCACATCCCTAGGGAGCACCGATGGCACTCAACGACGACGACATGCAGACCAGCAGCGGTGGCGGCCCCGAGGGCCCGGCCGACGGCGGCGCGACCCCGGGCCAGCAGGACGGTGGCGCCGACGGCGGTGCCGACCGCGGTGCCGAGCGTGGCGCCGACCAGGGCGCTGACCAGGGCGCGGAGGGTCCCGCCGACGGCGGTGCGACCCCGGGCCAGCACGACGGTGGCGCCGACGGCAGCGCGGAGGGTCCCGCCGACGGCGGTGCCACGCCGGGCCAGCACGACGGTGGCGCCGACGGCAGCGCCTGACGGACCGCCATGACCGACATCGACCCGCCGGGCGGCGACGGCCGCCCGGCGGTCCCGTCCGAGGCCTCGGCCGCGCTCGCCCGCTGCGTGTCGGTCGAGCCGGCGAAGTTCGCCGCCGCCCACTGGGGACGCACCCCGCTGCTCTCCCGCGCCGACGAACTGCCCAACCGGGCCGGCTTCACCGACCTGCTCAGCCCCGCTGACGCAGACGAGTTGCTCAGCCGCCGCGGCCTGCGTACGCCGTTCCTGCGGATCGCCAAGGACGGCCAGCTCGTGCCGGCGGCCCGCTTCACCGGCGGCGGCGGCGCCGGCGCCGAGATCGCCGACCAGGTCCTCGACGAGCGGGTGCTGGAGCTGTACGCCGGCGGCGCCACCCTCGTCCTGCAGGGTCTGCACCGCACCTGGCCGGCCCTGACCGACTTCACCCGCGAACTCGGCACCGCCGTCGGGCAGCCGTTGCAGGTCAACGCCTACCTGACCCCCGCCGGCAGCCAGGGTTTCGCCACCCACTACGACACCCACGACGTCTTCGTCCTCCAGGTCGACGGCCGCAAGCACTGGCGGATCCACCCGCCGGTGCTGCCGGACCCGCTGGAGAAGCAGCCGTGGGGCGGCCGGGCCGACGAGGTCGCCGCCACCGCCGACGGGCCCGCCACGCTGGACGTCGTGCTCGCCCCCGGCGACGCGCTCTACCTGCCCCGCGGCTGGCTGCACAGCGCGCAGGCCCAGGAGTCCAGCTCGCTGCACCTGACCGTCGGCGTCCGGGCGCTGACCCGCTACGCCCTGGTCGAGGAGCTGCTCGCCCTCGCCGCCGAGGACCCGCGGCTGCGCGCCACGCTGCCGTTCGGCACCGACGTCGCCGATCCGGACGCGATCGAGCCGGAGCTGACCGAGACGGTGGAGGCGCTGCGGGACTGGCTGCTGCGGGCCGACCCGGCGGCCGTCGCCGCCCGGCTGCGGCAGCGCGCCTGGCCGGCCGCGCGGCCCGCGCCCATCCGACCCCTGGCCCAGGCCGCAGCGCTGGCGGCGCTGGACGCCGACACGCGGCTCGCCCCGCGACCCGGCCTGCGCTGGCGGCTCACCCCACGGGGCGACCAGGTCGCGCTCGTGCTGTTCGACCGCACGATCACCCTGCCCGCGTCGTGCGCGCCGGCCGTGCACGCCCTGCTCGGCGCCGGGTCCGTCCGGGTCGGCGACCTGCCGGGCCTGGACGACGACGCCGACCGGATCACCCTGGCCCGCCGCCTCCTGCGCGAGGCGGTGCTGGTCCCCGCCTGAGCGGGCCACCGTTTCGGCGGCGGGGCGACGACCCCGGCTGCCGTCGGCCGCGTGTGCGGCCGGCCAGCCGGCGCTGGCACGGCGACGGAGCCGCGGTTCAGCGGCCGGCGACCAGCAGCGCGACCGTGGTCACCAGCCCGGCGACGAGCACGACGGTCATCGGCCGGGGGCCGAGCACGGCGTGCCGACGGTCGGCGAGGACCTTCGCCGGCACCAGACCGACCAGCGGACCCAGCAGCGTCACCACCAGGGCCAGCACCGGCAGCCCGACCCCGAGCTCGCCGCCGTACCGCTCGCCCGCCGCCCGGGCCGCGCCACCGAGGGCGTACGCGAGCACCGCGCCCGCCACCCCGCACAACGCCAGCAGCGGGTTGACCGAGCCCGGCAGGTCACCCGGCTGGCGGGTGCGGTTGAGCAGGTCCCGCACGCCGGCCAGCAGCGGAGCCGGGTCGCCCGTCGCGCCGGGCACCGGCGCCGGTGGCCCGCCCGCCCGGCGACCCGAGCCGCCGAGCCGGCCGCGCAGCAGTTGCCACAGGTCGGCGACCTCGGCGTCCACCCGTTCCTGCTCCTCCCGCGCGTCCACCAGCTCCCGCTCCGCGCGCCGCAGCTCGGCCTCCGCCTCGGCGACGGCCCGCTCGGCCGCCGCGCACTGCTGGGCGTGCCAGGTGTGCGCCTCGGCCCGCTGGACGCGCACCCGCGCGCTCAGCTCGGCCAGCCGACGGATCTGGGCCGCGTACGACTCACTGGTCACCGGTTCGTTCATCGCGCCGGCCCGTAGGGAATGATCACCTGGCCGGTGCGGTGCACCGCCCGATCGAAGAACAGCCCCCGCCAGGGCCGGGGATACCAGTCCGGGCCGCCCGTCCCCGGATACAGCGACGAACCCAGCTCGCCGCCGTGGGCGTCCAGCGCCACCCAGGCGCCGATCTGGTCCGTCCGGGCCGCCGGCCCGCCCAGGTCGGCCCGCATCCGGGCGACGCCCCGCCACCAGGCCAGCACGTGGGTGCGCCGCTCCGGCCCGTCGTGCAGGATCCGGCGCAGCTCCTCCAGCCCGGTGCGCCGGCCGATCCGCGTGGCCAACGCCCCGGCCGCCGCGTCGACGGCGAACAGCAGCAGGTAGTGCGGCATGCCCGGCGCACCGAGCCCCTCGGCGGTCTCGGCCATCAGCTCGCCGACGGTCTCCTCGTCGTACCAGGCGGCGTCCTCGGCGAGATCCTCGTAGAGGGACCGGGCGGCCGGGTCGGCGTCCGGGTCGAGGCAGGCGATCGAGAACCGGGCCGTGCCGGGGCGGTGCTGGCGGGCCAGGGAGCGGGCCGCCGCGTCGAGCACCGCGCACGCCTCGTCCACCCGGGTGCCGAGCACCGCCAGGTTGCGGCCGGGAGCCCGGGGCAGCCGCAACGCCGCCGAGCGGGACTGCACGTCGATGATCTCGCCGAGCAGCGCGACCGGCGTACGCGGGTGCCCCGTCTCCGGCGCGGCCAGCGCCCGGAAGTCCGGCGCGTCGGCGAGGCGGGGGATCGCGTCGCCGTCGAAGAGCCGGGCCGGCGCGGCGTCCTGCGGGCGCATCCGCCACAGCCGGTGCTGCAACTCGCTCCACGTCTCCCAGTCGCTGGCCGACGGGATCCGGGCCACCTGGTTGCCCTCCGCCATGCCGGACTCCGCGTTGACCACCGCGTGGTGGCGCGGCAGGGACTGGGCGGCGTCGTTGCGCTCGGCGAGGATCCGCAGCGCCTTCGGCAGCGCGATGCGCAACGTGAACTGCGCGACCAGGGCCGGCCGTCCCCACAGCGCCTCGATGCCGCGTACGTCCTGCGAGGCGAGCACCAGGTGGATGCCCTGGGACCGGCCGCGCCGGGCCAGGTCCTCCAGCAGGTCGGCGGCCTCCCGGGCGACCACGTCCCGCCCGGCCAGCAGCATCTGGAACTCGTCGACCACCGCGACGATCCGCGGCCAGTGCCCCGTGGGGTCGACCGCGCGCAGCTCCGCGAGCTTGGTGACCTCGTGCTTCTTCGCGGCGTCGGCCCGCCGCCGCAGCTCCTCGGCGAGGAAGCGCAGCAACGCCAGGCCGAACTCCCGGTCGGTGTTGACGTTGATCCCGACGAGCCGCATGTGCGGCAGCCAGCTCGGGTCCCGCCGGCCCTTGGCGAACCGGGCGAACGACACCCCCTCCTTGAAGTCCAGCAGGTAGAACTCCAGCTCGCTGGGGGAGTAGCGGGCCGCCAGCGCGCCGATCCAGGCGAAGATCAGGTTCGTCTTGCCGGTGCCGGACGGGCCGCCGATCAACGCGTGCGGCGGGTAGTCGCCCAGGGTGAGCAGCACCGGCCGGCCGTGCGGGCCCTCGCCGATCGGGGCGGTCAGCCCGGTGGCGGAGTCCTCCCGCCACATCTGCTCCACCGGCGGCAGCAGGTCGGTGAACGGAGTCGGGGCGGGGCCGGCGTTGACCCGCGCCGCCACCTCCCGGCAGGTCTCGGTGACCAGGACCGGCGGGGGCGGCGGATCGAGGCGTACGGGCAGGCCGTTCGGCCCGCCGATCCGGGCGCCGTCGGCGTACGCGCCCACCCGGGTCACGGTGGGATCCTCGGGCAGCGACACGCCCCGCACCACCAGGTGCACGCCGCAGGCCGCCCCGGTGCGGACCACCCGGTCGAGCTGGCCGCGTTCGTGCCGCGACAGCTCGTCCCCGCCCAGCAGCACCGCCACCCGCCACGGCTCGGGCCGGCGACCGGTGGCGGCGGCCAGCTCGCGCAGCGAGACGTACTCCCCGGCCAGCACCGTCTCGTTGATCCGGCGGATCTGCTCCACCAGGTCGTCGAGGAGCCGGGCCAGCCCGCCCGGGCCGACGAAGGTGAGCAGCCCGGCCGTGCCGAGGGGGGCGAAACCGGCCAGGCCGCCGCCCAGGTGCTCGGGGTCGTAGCCGACCAGCCGTACGGCGCCCGGATCGGCGCGCCCGACGCCGCGCAGCAGCAGCGCCGACACCACCGCGTCGCAGCCCTCCCGGTCGTCCCCGGTCAGCTCGACGTGGCCGGCGTCGAGCAGCGGCACCAGCGCCGGCACCGGTTCGGCGCCGGGGATGCGTACCGTGCCGATGCGCAGCGCGCCCGGCGGTTCGGCCCGCCGGGTCGGGGTCGGGTGCCACCGCGTCCAGTCCGCAGAGGCCGCCCCGGGGGCCTCCCGCTGCGCCGCGTCCGCCGCCCGCCGGGCCAGCTCCGCGATGCGTGCGGCGTGCCGATCGTCGATCTCGGCCAGCCGCCGGTCGCGCTGCGCGCCCACCCGCTCCGGTACGACCGACGCGGCCCGCCGGACCTTCGCCAGCCGCTCCCGGGCCGTGGTCAGCTCGGCCTGCGCGCTGGACAGCCGGGTCCGGGTGGCGCCGAGGGCCTCGCCCAGCATGCCCCTGGCCCGGGTGACCAGCTGGCTCCGCCGGTCAGCCATCGACGCCCCGCCCGCGCGGGCCCGGGGTGCCACCCGACGCCGGCCGGCCCGCGGGCGGGCTCGACCAGACGCGGCCGGCCGATCCGGGCCGTCCCGCGGCGGCACCGTCGGCGGCCGGTCCACCGCGGCCCGCCCACGCGCCGCCATCGCCCGTCGATCCGCCGCTGCCCGGTGCGCCACCGTTGGCCGGCGCGCCGCCAGCCGACCCGCCGTTGCCAGCCGACCCGCCGTTGTCCGTCGACCCGCCGGGCCGGCCGTGCGCCGCCGCCCGGTCGGCCGTCGGATCGGGCCGGCCTTGTGTCGTCGTCCGGTCCGGCTTCGGGGCGGCCTGGCCGGCGGTCGCCGCCCGCTCCCGGGCCGCGGTCGACTGGTCGTGTGCCGCCTCCGCCCGGTCCCGTGCCGCCGCGACCCGCTCCCGTGCGTCGGCAAGCCGGCCCTTCGCGGCGGCGGCGCGTCGCTGCCACTCGGCGTCGTCGGCCCGGTCGCGGGCGGTCTCCGCCTGCCGGTCCCGCTCGGCGGCGGCGCGTTGCTCCCGGGCCGTCTCGGCCTGCCGGGCCCGCTCGTCCTCGGTGGGCAGGTCCCGGCCGAGCCGGGCCAGCAACACCCCGGTGAGCACCCCCGCGGTGACGGCCGGGTCGGCGGCGTGCGGCTGCTCCGCCTCGCCGCGCCGGGGCGGGGGCATCCGGCAGATCCGGGTCAGCAGCGTGTCCAGCACCGCGGGGGGCAGGCCGGGCAGCAGGTCCCGCACCCGGCCGTCCAGCTCGCGGTGCAGCCGTCCGAGGTCCTCGGCGCGCGGCGGGTGCCCGAGCAGCTCACCGGCCAGCTCGCGCAGCAGCGGCGGGGCGACCGCCGCCAGGCCGAGGCCGACGTCGGCGTGCGCACGACGCAGTTCGGTGTGCAGCCGGTCGCGGTCGCCGGCGCGGACCCCGCCGACGACCCGGCGCAGCAGCTCCCGGGCGTCGTCGACCTTCTCGTCGGGCTGCTCGGGCGCACCCTCCCGGCCGCCCGTCAGCTCGGCCACCCGTACCGCCCACCAGCGGCGGGGCGTCACGTCGGCGGCCGGCTCCGGCGCCGGCTCCCCGGGGGCCGCCTCGCGCGGCGCGTCGTGCGCGGGCCGGCGCCGCTGCTCCTGCGGCCTGGGGGCGGGGGAGCCGTCGGCGGCCAGCCCGATCGCGGCCAGGTACGCCGAGAGCTGCTCCTGCGCGACGCGTAGCGCGTAGCCGGCGGTCTCGGCGTGCTCGGTGGCGGCGGAGAGCTCCGGCACCCCCATCGGGTCGGCCGACTCCTGGCGGACCCAGCGCAGCCGCTCGGCGGCCAGCCCGAACTTCTCGAGCGCCAGGGCCAGCTGCGCGAGCGGCAGGTCATCGGCGGCGGCGCGGACCTGCGCGCCGACGTCCTCGACGATGGACACGGCCGAACCTCAGAGCGTCGCGACGTAGAGTTGCGCCTGCTCGACGGCGACGAGTGTCGCGGCGAGGCACTCCTCCAGCTCCTGGCTGGCCTGGGTCAGCGAGGACTGGGCCGCCTCGACGGTCTCGTGCCCGCTGCCCTCCAGCGCGCCGGCCAGCGTCTGCTGCGCCTCGGCCAGCTTCTCCCCGGCCGCCTGCACGGCACTCTGGCCGTCGCCGATCTGTTGCAGCGCGACATCGATGGCTGCCTTGAGCTCGGCGACGCTCGCCACGGCGAAACCTCCTGGGGGCGGGGAGGCCTCCATTAGAGCCTATCCCTCACGGTGAGAGAACATCCGCCCTGTCAGTGTTCCTGCCCCGCTGACCGGTTGTCGACCGGAAGCGCTGCTAGTCCGGTTGACGGGACTACCCGGGCGGGGCCGGACGGTCCCGCAGCCAGCGCGGCCCGTACACCTCCGCGCCCTGCGCGACGACGCGTTCCCGCAGCTCACGGTCGGCGGTGACGACCAGCCGCCGGCGCTGCGGCGCGGCGGCGACCAGGTCGACGACGGCGTCGTCGCCGGACCCGGGCGCGGCCACCACCCGGACCCCGGCCGTGCCCGGCACGTCCCGCGCCCGGCCCTCCACCACCAGCACCACCTCCACCGGGGGCGGCAGGTGCGGGGGCAGCCCGGCGGCGGCCACCGGGGCCAGCGAGTCGCGCAGCCGGGCGGTCGCGCCCGCGCGGTCCCGCCACCAACCATCCGGGCGGGACCCCACCACGTTGGCGGCGTCCACGATCAGCAGCGGCATCGTCGGCTCCATCCCGCCAGCCTGCCACCCGCCGGCTGAGGTGCAAGGAAGGGACCCTTCCGCTACCGCAGGCGTTTGACGAGGGGCCCTTCCTCGCACACATCGCACGGGGCCATCGTGGCGGGTCGCGGCGCGGGTGGTGGCGTTTGTCGGGCGGACCGCCGGGTAGCCCCTGGCGACCGTCGCGCCCGACTGCGGAGGACAGACATGATGGGACCCGGTGACTTCGGCTCCGACCCCTGGGACGAGTTCCTGGCCCGGTACTTCGGCCGGGGCGAGGGTGGGCGCCGACCCGCGCACCGGGTCGACATCACCCGGCTGATGACCGCCGACGCCAGGGAGATGCTGGCCGACGCGGCCCGCCGGGCCGCCCAACGCAAGAGCAGCGATCTCGACACGGACCACCTGCTCTGGGCCGCGCTGCAACGCGAACCGCTGCGCGACCTCGTCCGGCGCGCCGGCGCCGACCCGGACACGCTGCTCAACGCGCTCGGTGGGCGCGGCGACGGCGCGCCCAAGGGCGAGGTGCCGCCCAACCTGTCGCTCACCCCCGCGGCCAAGCGGGCGCTGCTCGACGCCCACCAGCTGTCCCGGGCGATGGGCGCCAACTACATCGGCCCCGAGCACATCCTGATGGCGCTGCCGCTGAACCCGGAGTCTCCGGCCGGCCGGATGCTCGCCGCCGGCCGGATCCAGCCGGAGTCGTTGCAGGCGGCCAGCGCCGAGCGCGGGCCGATGACCGGGCCGAAGCCCGACCGCGGCACCCCCACCCTCGACCAGTACGGCCAGGACCTGACCGACCTGGCCCGCAACGACCAGATCGACCCGGTGATCGGCCGGGCCGACGAGATCGAGCAGGCCGTCGAGATCCTGTCCCGGCGGACGAAGAACAACCCGGTGCTGATCGGTGAGGCCGGCGTCGGCAAGACCGCGATCGTGGAGGGCCTGGCGGAGCGGATCTGCGACGGCGACGTGCCGCAGACGCTGCTCGGCAAGCGGGTGATCCAGCTCGACCTGGCCGGCCTGGTGGCGGGAACCCGCTACCGGGGCGACTTCGAGGAGCGGCTGAAGAAGGTCATCGACGAGATCCGGGCGCACCGCGACGAGCTGATCGTCTTCCTGGACGAGATCCACACCCTGGTCGGCGCGGGCGGGGCGGGCAGCGAGGGCGGCATGGACGCCTCGAACATGCTCAAGCCGGCGCTGGCCCGGGGCGAACTGCGGGTGATCGGCGCGACCACGCTGGACGAGTACCGCAAGAGCATCGAGAAGGACGCGGCGCTGGCCCGCCGCTTCCAGCCGGTGTTCGTGCCGGAGCCCACCGTCGACGACACCGTGGCGATCCTGCGCGGGCTGCGCGACCGCTACGAGGCCCATCACCAGGTGCGGTTCACCGACGAGGCGCTGGTCGCCGCGGCCGAGCTGTCCGACCGGTACGTGACCGACCGGTTCCTGCCGGACAAGGCGATCGACCTCATCGACCAGGCCGGCGCGCGGGTCCGGCTGCGCACCCGCACGCCGGCGTCCGACGTGCGGGAGCTGGAGACACAGCTCGAGGAGGTACGCCGGGACAAGGAGCAGGCCGTCGCCGACGAGCAGTACGAGAAGGCGTCCACGCTGCGCGACCAGCTCGCCGAGGTGGAGGAGCAGATCCGCCGGGCCCGGGGCGACGAGGGCGGCCCGTCGCAGGTGCCGGCCGTCGGGCCGCAGGAGATCGCCGAGGTGGTCTCCCGCGCCACCGGCATCCCGATCAGCCAGCTCACCGAGGAGGAACGCGACCGGCTGCTGCGCCTGGAGGGCCACCTGCACGAGAAGGTGGTCGGCCAGGAGGACGCGGTCACCGCGGTCGCTGAGGCGGTCCGCCGCTCGCGTGCCGGGCTGGCCGACCCGGACCGCCCGATGGGCAGCTTCCTCTTCCTCGGGCCCACCGGCGTCGGCAAGACCGAGCTGGCCCGGGCCCTCGCGGAGGCGCTGTTCGGCGAGGCCGACCGGATGGTCCGGGTGGACATGAGCGAGTTCCAGGAGCGGCACACGGTCAGCCGGCTCGTCGGTGCCCCGCCCGGGTACGTCGGCTACGAGGAGGCCGGCCAGCTCACCGAGGCGGTCCGCCGCCGCCCGTACGCGGTGGTGCTGCTCGACGAGATCGAGAAGGCCCACGCCGACGTGTTCAACATCCTGCTCCAGGTGCTCGACGACGGGCGGCTCACCGACAGCCAGGGCCGGACGGTCAACTTCAAGAACACCGTACTGATCATGACGAGCAACCTCGGCTCGGAACTGATCACCGGCGCCCAGCGCGCCGTCGGGTTCGGCACCGGCGCGGAGGGCGGCGAGCAGGAGCGCGACGAGCTGCGCGAGCGGCTGATGCGCCGGCTCCAGGAGAACTTCCGGCCGGAGTTTCTCAACCGCATCGACGAGGTGATCATCTTCCGCCGGCTGGAGGCCGAGCAGCTGCGCCAGATCACCGGCCTGCTGCTGGAGGAGACCCGCCGCCGCCTGCACGCGCAGGACATCCAGGTCCACTTCACCACCGCCGCCGTCGACTGGATCGCCGAGCACGGCTACCAGCCGGAGTTCGGCGCCCGGCCGTTGCGCCGGGTCATCCAGCGGGAGGTGGACAACCAGCTGTCCCGGATGCTGCTGGAGTCGGCGGTCTCACCCGGCCAGAAGATCACCGTGGACGCCCGCGACGGGCGACTCGCCTTCGACGTGACGGCCGGCGAGCGCGGCTACACCCCGGCCACGACGTCCCATCCCCGATGACCGGAGGGCGGACATGAGCGAACCCGAGGAGACCCGGGACGAGAGCGAGCGCACCGATCCGATCGTGGCCCCGCCGACCGCCAACCCCGCCCGGGTGCGGATGCCGCCGGAGGGCGTGGGCCAGCAGGGCGACGACCCGGAACCGGCGGAGTCCGACCGCCGCCGTCGAGAGGAGGGCTGATGGTACGCGAGCAGCGGCTCGAACCCGAGGTGGAGGTGCTCTGGGACGACTTCCACGCCCAGGTGAACGTCCCGTCGGAGCAGTTGCGGCAGTGGTTGCTCACCCGCGGCTCCGGGGAGGAGTCGTTCGGGCCCGACCCGGACCTCGACCTGCCCGGGATGGGCCGGCGGATCCTGCGGGTGCTGGCCAAACGCAAGGTGGACCTCACGCCGGAGGACATCCGGGTGATGCGGGACGCGATCGACGAGATCCAGTCCCTGCTCGACGAGAAGCCGCCCCGCGGCAACGCCGACGACGAGTGGCGGCACGCCCTGCTCGACCTGGGCCACGACGTCCTCGTCGAACGCTGAGCCGGCGGTAGGGCGGCGCCCGGGAGGACCCGGGCGCCGCCCGCCGTGGTCAACCGTGGTCGCTCTCCAGGCTGCCGATCGTCAGGCCCGCGGCGTCGGCAGCCGCCTCGCGGTCGGCGCGCGCCCGCTCCTCGCGGGTCAGCAGGTTGGCGTACTCCGTGACGTCCGCCGGGTCGGGCACCTCGGGCAGGCGACGCAGGAACGCCTCCACGTCGCGGGCGGCGGCGGTGTGCGTGGCGGCGGCCTGCCGGAGGATCTCCCGGTCGTCGGCGGCGGGGTAGGCATCGGTCATGTCCGCCTGATACCCGGCGCTACGCCGTTCGCACCCCGTCGGCCCCGGCGGCCGTCAGCCTCCGGGCCCCGTAGCTCGGGTTGCGCAGCAGCCAGGCCAGGTATTCCGGGTGCGCCGCCAGCGAGTCGGTGTACGCGGCCAGCGCGAACTCCAGCACCAGTTCGGCGTCGCGGGCGGCGGGGGAGTCGGGATGCCAGCCCAGCATCAGCCGCCAGCGCAGCGGAGTCCCGGTCAGCATCCGGGTGACCAACCCGGCGACCGGGCGGAAGGTGGCCTGGCAGAGCGCGATCGCCTCGCCGGAGTCCACCATGTCGATGCAGCAGCGCACGTCGGTCTCGTACACCTTGCGGGGGGTGAAGCCGGCGCGGGCGCAGGCGGCGGCGAAGCAGTCGCCGAAGCAGCCGTCGCCGGGCGCGGCGACCCACTGCTCGTGGCTCAGGTCCACCAGGCTCACCTCGGCGTGCTCGGCCAGCGGGTGCTGCTCCGGCAGCAGCACCAGCACCGGGTCGACGGCCACCTCCCGCCAGCTCAACCCGAGCTCGGCGGGCGGGGCCGCGTCGCCGCACACCCCGATCAGCGCGAAGTCCAGCCGGCCGCCCGCGACGAGCTGGGCCAGCTCGTCGGCCGACCAGGAGGCGTGGGTGGTGATCTGGGCCGGTGGGGGCTCCGCGGCGAGCCGGTGCACGAGCCGGCCGAGGATGGGGCTGTTCACCCCGCCGAACCGGTAGCGGCGGGGCACGTCCCCGGCCCCGGCCAGCCGCGCCGCCTCGTCCTGCAGGCCCTTCATCGCCGGCAGCAGCACCCGCGCCCGGGCGAGCACCAGCTCGCCCAGGGCGGTCGGGCGGGCGCCGCGGCGGTCCCGCTCGAACAGGGGCCCGCCCAGGGTCCGCTCGATGCGCTGGAGCTGGGCGGTGAGTGCCGGTTGGGCCAGGCCGAGCGTCGATGCCGCCTTGGTCACGCTCCCCGTCTCCGCGATCGCGCAGACCACCCTCAGGTGTCGCAGCTCCAGATTCATACCGTGACGGTATGACCCCGTAGCGGCCGACGGAAGGCCCTGGACGGATCAACGCCTCCCAATGTGTGCCCGATCTGCTCCGGCGCGCCGCGTCCGCGCCCGCCGCCGGCTCAGCCCGGCGGCCGCTCGGTGAGATCGGCCAGGTAGGTGGGCCGGCCGGTGACGGCGTCGCGGACCTTGTCGACGACGCCCACCGCGGGCTCGACGACCCGGTTCCACGGCGGGGTCGCCGGGGTGCCGGGGTGCGGGCGCGTCGGGGCCGCCTCCTCGGCGATCTCCAGCCGGTTGCCCAGGCGGATCAGCTCCTCGGCGCTGGCCACCTCGCGCAGCGCCGCGACGAGCGCGCCGGCCTCCTCGAGGTGGCGGCGGACCCGCGCGGCGACGTCGGCGAGCCCCTCGTCGGCGAGCGCCTTCAGGGCGGTCAGCAGGGCCCGGTCGTCCGCGATGGCCCGGTCGATCCGCTCCGCCGCGTCGGGCAGCGCGGCCCGGACGGCGGGCAGCAGGTACTGCTCCTCGGCGGACAGGTGCCGCGACAGCGCCGCCGTGAGCACCTCCAGGCCGCGCTCGGGGGCGGGCTCCGGGCCCGGGTCGGTGAGCCGCCGCAGCAGCTCCCGCAGTTGCCGGTGCTCGGCGTCGAGGATGTCGGCGATGCTGCGGCCGCCCGGCCGGAAGCCCTCGTCCTCTCCGGTCGGCGGCAGCGGTGGCAGGGGAACGGTCATGGTGCCCTCCTCTGTGGCGGGCGGCGTAGGTGGTGGGGAGCGGTCGCGAGCGGCGGTACCCGGCGGCGTCGGCGGCGAAACCGGGCCCGCTCGCCGGTCGTGCCCCGCCATCGGCGTCGATACGGCGGGGCGGGGCGACCGCTGCGGGCCCGTGGGCTGGTATGAAGAACCGATGACGAGCGACGCCGCCTCCGCCCGACCAGACCCCACCGACGAGGTCGTCGACCTCTGCCGTGACCTGCTGCGGATCGACACCACCAACACCGGGGACAACGACACCAGCGCCGGGGAACGCCTCGCCGCCGAGTACGTGGCGGAGAAGCTGGCCGAGGTGGGCGTCGAGTCCGTCATCCACGAGTCGGCGCCCGGCCGGGCCAACCTGGTCGCCCGCATCCCCGGCACCGACCCGAGCCGCGGGGCGCTGCTGGTGCACGGCCACCTCGACGTCGTCCCCGCCGACGCCGACGAGTGGTCGGTGCACCCGTTCTCCGGTGAGCTGCGCGACGGCTACCTGTGGGGCCGGGGCGCCATCGACATGAAGGACTTCGACGCGATGGTGCTGGCGGTGGTGCGGCACTGGCAGCGCACCGGGGTCCGCCCGCCCCGGGACATCGTGCTCGCGTACACCGCCGACGAGGAGGCGGGCAGCGACTACGGCGCGCACTTCCTGGTCAACCGGCACCGTGGGCTGCTCGACGGCTGCACCGAGGCCATCGGCGAGGTCGGCGGCTTCTCGTACTCGGTCAACGACAGCCAGCGGCTCTATCTGATCGAGACCGCCGAGAAGGGCATCGACTGGCTGCGCCTGCACGCCAAGGGCCGCCCCGGGCACGGCTCGATGATCCACGACGACAACGCGGTCACGGCGCTCGCCGAGGCGGTGGCCCGGGTCGGCCGGCACCGCTTCCCCGTGGTGGTCACCGACACCGTCCGGGCGTTCCTGGAGGAGGTCTCCGACCTGCTCGGCGTCGAGCTGGACCCGGAGGACCCGGAGACCGCCATCGCCAAGCTCGGCCCGATCGCCAACATCATCGGCGCGACGATCCGCAACACCGCCAACCCGACCCGGCTCGCCGCCGGTTACAAGGACAACGTCATCCCCGGCCGGGCCACCGCCACCATCGACTGCCGCAGCCTGCCGGGGCAGTCGGAGCTGCTGGAGCGGCAGCTGCGCGAGCTGGTCGGCCCGGACATCGTCATCGAGTACCTCCAGCGCCAGCCGGCGCTGGAGACGACGTTCGACGGCGACCTGGTCGACGCGATGTCCGCCGCGCTGCGCGCGGAGGACCCGGGGGCGCGGCCGGTGCCGTACATGCTCTCCGGCGGCACCGACGCGAAGGCGTTCTCGCAGCTCGGCATCCGCTGCTTCGGCTTCGCGCCGCTGCGGCTGCCGGCCGACCTGAACTTCTCCGCGCTGTTCCACGGCATCGACGAGCGGGTTCCGGTGGACGGACTACAGTTCGGCGTGCGGGTTCTCGACCGGTTCCTCCGCACCTGCTAGCCCCCGCCAGGAACCCCGGTGTCCCGGCGGGAACCACTGATCGTGAAGGGACTGACCCACATGACCGACCAGCACGGTGAGCTGGACGCCGCCCTCGAGCGCGTGATCGATGCGGCCCGCCACCACCTGGCCGCCGTCCGCGCCGCACAGGGCCGCGTCGACGACGACGACGTCTGGCAGGCGTACGTCGCGCTCAACAACGCGTCCTTCGCGTACGACGAGCAACTCCTGGACGCCTTCGGCGAGGTCACCCCGTGGGACGTCGAGTCGATCGACCCGGAGGAGGCCGACCAGCGCTTCGGGGCCGCGGAGGGCGTGGAGCCCACCGACCCGCACCCGCGGGTGATCTCGGTACGGCAGCGGCGCGACTACCGGGTGCCGAGCGTGTCGGCGCTGATCCGGGTCGCCGAGGCCGCCCGGCGGGAGGGCACCCCGGCCGAAGACGAGCCGGAGCCCGTCGAGGGGGTCGGCGAGGCGGTGCTGGAGCTGCTCCAGAGCGGTGACGGCTCGCTGGGCGCGCTGGACGTGCCGGAGCTGGAGCCGCTCGACGGCGTGGTGATGGTCAGCGAGGTCGGCACTCCGGTGGACCTGGAGTCCTTCGACGACGACGACCCGGTGGGCCCGTTCCAGCCGGCGGCCGACGACCGACTGGTCGGCCGGCTCGACGAGCACCCCTTCATGGAGCTCGACGAGGAGCACGACCACGCCCACTAGGCGGTGACGGCCCGCCAGTCAGGCGGCGCAGGCCCGGGGCCCGACCGGACGGTCGGCCCCGGGCCTTGCTGTCGTGGTCAGTACGACAGTCCCGGCTGCGGCTGGTTGACCCGGCGGCGGCGCAGCACCACCTGCCGCGTGCCGTCGCGGTACAGCCGTACCCGCGCCAACTCCCACCCGGAGAACTCCGCCTGGATCGCCAACTGCGCCGCGGCGGTCAACCGGTCGACGTCCGGCGGCAGCCGCAGCGGCGCGTACTCGTAGTCCATGACCTCCATGCTGCCCAGCCCGGGAGGCCTTCGCCACCCCCTCGCCGGTGACCCGCGCCGCTGCCAGGCGTGGCCGCCCGGCTTCCCGGCCATCGCCAAACCGATTGACTTTCGATAGGTTAAGAGCGATAGTCGATGCATGTTCAACGAGCATCGAGCGGTAGCCCCGCTCAGAGTCTTCCTCGTCGTGCTGTTCGGGATCCTGGTCATGCTCCAGACCTTCTCGCTGCCCGGGCAGTTCGCCCACATGGCAGAGGAGTCCCCGGAGCAGGCCTACCTCAGGTGGCCGATGACCGCCGTGGCGGTGTTCTGGGTGCTGTGCGTCCAGGTGGTGGTCGTGTCCACCTGGAAGCTGCTCACCCTGGTCAAGCGCGACCGCATCTTCAGCGACGCCTCGCTGGCGTGGGTGGACGCGATCGTCTGGGCGATCGTCGCCGCCTGGGTGGTGCTGCTGGGCGTCTTCCTCTACGTCGGCTTCAACGCCACGGACCCCGGGCTGCCGCTCCTGCTGTTCCTGCTGCTGGTGGGCGTCGCCGTGCTGGGCCTGCTGATGGTGGTGATGCGCGCGCTGCTGCGGCAGGCCACGACGCTGCGCACCGACATGGAGGCGGTGATCTGATGCCCATCGTCGTACGCATCGACGTCGAACTGGCGAAACGCAAGATGAGCGTCGGCGAGTTCGCCGAGCGCGTCGGACTCACGCCGGCGAACGTGGCGGTGCTGAAGAACGGCCGGGCCAAGGCCGTCCGGTTCAGCACCCTGGAGGCCATGTGCCGGGTGCTCGACTGCCAGCCCGGTGACCTGCTCGAGTGGGTCGACGAGTGAACCCCCACGGCGCGCCGCCCCGGACCGACGGCCACGAACCGCCCACCAGCAGGTCCGAGACCCCGGCCGCCACCAGGGAGACGCCGTGAAGTACCTGCTCGCCCTCCTCGCCGGCGCGCTCGGCGTCGCCGGCGTCGTGCACGGGGAGGCCGACGACTCGCCCGGCCTCCAGTTCCTGGGCGTCGTGCTCGTCGTCGGCGCGGTCGTGTTCGCCGTGCGGCTCGCGCGGCGCGGCCGGTAGCGGTAGGACTGCCGGCCGGCGGTCAGCCGGCGGGCGGGTTCGCCGCCAGCAGGGCCGCCAGCGACGCCGCCCCCAGGGCCAGGGCGCGCGGGGTGCCCGCGTCCACCACCAGCCCCCACGCCGGGTCGGGCCAGTCCGCGAGCAGGTCCGCGCAGGGCACGGCGACGAACGGCACGCCCTCCCCGGCGAACGCGGTCAGCGCGTCCGGGGAGGTGAAGACGGGCAGCAGCGGCGCGCCGGTAGGGTCGGTGACGATCGTCCACGGCACCTCGCGGTCCGGCCCCGGCTCCGCCGCCAGCGGTACGCAGACCGCCGCGGCGGCGAGGATGCCGAGGTAGCCGGGCAGGTCCCGCCGCGCGCCGGCCTCGCTGAGCAGGTCGAGCACGGACGGCCCGCCCGGGTCCGCCCCGTTCCGCGCCTCGTCCACGGCGGGGCCCGCGGGCGGATCCGCGGGCAGTTCCGCGGGCGGCGGGTCGGGCACGCGCGCGTCCCCGGCCCCGGCCGCCGGCTGCTCGACCCCGGCGACGGGCTGCTCGACCCCGGCCACGGGCTGCTCGACCCCGGCCACGGGCTGCTCGACCCCGGCCACGGGCCGCTCGACCCCGGCCACGGGCTGCTCGACTTGGGCAGCGGGGCGTTCGGCTCCGGCAGCGGCGTGCTCGGTTTCGGCGACGGGCTGCCCGGCTCCGGCAGCGGGGTGCCCGGCCTCGGCATCGGGCGCCGCGACCCGGACGCGGGGCACGGTCGGCTCCGGGCGCACCCGGGGACCGGTGGGCGGGAGGATCTGGCAGGACAGCGCTGCGGGCTCCGTGGTGAGCACCGTGGCGGCGGTCTGCGCCGCGAACCCGCTCCACCAGCGCAGGCCCTCGGCGTTGCGCGGCGTCTCGTACCACCAACCGCCGACCCCGCGCGGCGCCTGCCAGCCGAGCTCGGCCAGGCGTCGCTCGTCGTAGGGCGGGCAGACCCCGCGGACGGTGTCCCGGCGTACCATCAGGTGCAGCCGGCGGGGGCCGGCGGCGAGTTCCAGGTCGGTGTCGCGGTCGCAGCCCGACAGCGTGTCGTGGAGCCGGGTGACGATGTCTGGCCAGCCCGGCGACGTCATGCCGGCGGTCCCGGCAGGCGGCCGTCGAGCCGGCCGAGCCGTCCCATCGCCTCCTCCAGGCGGCCCAGCGAGGCGAAGTCGCCGGGGGTGCCGAAGATCCCGTTCAGGCCCGCGCCGAGCGTCGCGTCGAGACCCCCGGTGCGCTCTTCGAGCTGCGCGGTCGCCGCCGTGCGGGCCTGCCGGTACGCCTGCAGCACCATGGCCGCGAGGTCCTCGGTGCCCACCCGCAGCGCGGTCGGGGCGAGGCTCAGGTCGGTCAGCTCGCCGGTGGCGTCGACGGTCGCGGTGACCAGCCCGCTGTCGTCGGTGGCGGTGGCGCTCAGCTCCTCCAGGTCGTCGGTGAGCCCGGCGAAGCGGCGTTCGATGTCGGCGAGCCGTCCGGCGAGTGCGTCGAACGCGGACAGCGGGTCAGACATGAGAACCTCCCGTGCGCGGTGCCGTCCGGGGTGGCGCCCGGCGGCGGCATGATCGTATCGTCGTCCCGCCGGGCGAGTGGGGGAGGAACGGCGTGCCTGACATCGACGTCGACGTGCAGGCGGTGCGTCGGCTGGAGGCGGCGGCGAAGCGGGTGGCCACCTCGCTGACCGCGCTGGAGAGCCGGATCACGTCAGCGGGCGACATACCGGACGGGGCCTTCGGGCACCTGCCGTTCGTCAGCGACATGCTCCGCGAGAAGTACGCCGAGCAGGTCACCGGGGGGATGGAGCTGTTCCGGTCCGGCCACGACGCGTTCGAGCGGGTCGGCGGCGCGCTGGGCGGGACGGCCGAGGCCTACGAGCGCAACGAGCAGGACATCGACGCATCCTTCCGCGCCATCGGCGCCGGGATGCCCCGGTGAGTGGGCCCGCGGGCACCGCCGTCGAGCTCTGGAACGGCATCGACAACGCCCTGTCCGGCGTGGACAAGGTGGTCGACAGCGTCTGCCGCACTCTCGCCTGGCCGTTGATCCAGCTCGTCGACCTCGTCGACGGCGAGCCGGCCGCGCTGCGCGCCAAGGCCACGGAGTGGGACGCGCTGGCCGGGCAGGTGCGGGAGCTGGCGATGGGCCACCGCAGCGTGCGCGAGGCCGAGCAGGCCGGCTGGCGCTCCCCGTCCGGCCAGGCGTACGGGCGGCGGATGGCCGAGGTCGAGCAGCAGCTGCTGGACGTCGCCGAGCAGTTCGCCGCCACGGCCGAGTACCTGCGCGGGGTCGCCGACGCGCTCCAGACGGTGCACGACGTCCTGGTCGACATCTGCGTCGAGTTCGTCAACTTCCTGCTGGTGACGCTGGTCACCGCGCTGCTGATGGCCCCGTTCACCGCCGGGGCGTCCTGGGCGGCCGGGGTGGCGCTGGGAGTCACCCGGGGCATGATCGCGCTGACCCGGATGTTGAAGATCATCCGGCCGCTGGCGACGCACCTGCAGAAGGTCATCCGGCTGCTGCAACGGGTCCTGCTCCACCTGCGCAAGCTGCGCAACCACCTGGACAAGCTGGTCGACAAGCAGAAGGCGCTGCGCGCCGGCCAGAAGTACGCCGACAAGCGCCGTGCCGCCGGCGCCGCCGACAAGTGGCACCACAAGTTCATGGACCCGGCGAAGGGCACCTGGAAGCTCGGCAAGTCCGGTTCGCCGTTCGACATGAGCACGTTCGAGCGCCTCGGGGCGCTGCGGGCGCACGGCATGGCCGACGGGGCGCGGATGATCGGCCGGGACTGGGCCACCAACCTGCCGTGGAACATCCCGAACTCCGTCGTGCACGGCGCCACCTGGGGCACCGTCGCGATGGTCTCCGGCCTGTCGGTGCCCGGCATGGACCAGGTCGGCGACAAGGTCGACGCGGCGGTGCAGGGCGGCGCCGAGTGGATCGACCAGAATGTCTTCGGGCAGCCGCCGGCGCAGCAGCCGGCCGGCAGGTGACGGCCGATCGAGGGGGTGGGGCGTGTCCGAGGGGCGCAGTCGGCTGGGCCGGCTGACCGACGCGGTGCTGGGCGGTGCGCGGGCCGCCCGGGACAAGGCCCGTGAGCTGCGCGACGAGTTCCGCACCACCGACGAGCCCGAGCGCGCCCTGGTGGCGCCCCTGCTGCCCGACGAGGAGATCCGCTACGTCGGCCTGGCGCCGGTCCGGGCCCCGGAGAACCACCGGGCCGGCAGCCAGCTCGCCGACCGGGTGAACGCCGAGCTGGCCGAGGCGCTCGATCCGCGCGCGCTGTTCGGGCTGCTCAACATCGTCAACCCGGTCGCCTGGGTGGACGCGGTGCTGACGCCCGTACGCATCGCCGCGGGCGTCCTGCTGCTGCCCGGCAAGGCCGCCCTGCTCGCCGCCGGCACCCCGGAGACGGCCGAGCCGGAACCGGCGCCGGGCGGCGCGCCCCGGGAGCCGCTGCCGCTCACCGACGAGCAGGAGGCGTTCCGGGCGCTGTTCCGGCTCAGCCGCTACCGCCCGCTGGCCGACCAGCTCGCCGAGATCGCCTACCGGCGGCGGTACGTCTTCAGCGGCGACCTGGCCACCCTCGCCGGCAGCCTGCTGCTCTTCCTCGAGCGCTACACCGGCACCCCGCTGGCGGTCACCGACACCCACCTGCACCTGCTGCGGATGGGCCGCCGCCCCGACCCCGACCGCGAGGACCGGCGGCGCCCCCAGGTGCTGTGGAGCGTGCCGCGGCGGCGCATCGCCCGCATCGAGTCCGAGCACGGGGCCCGCCTCATGCAGTTCCCGTCCACCATCGTGTTCGACGACGGGTCCTGGATCCGGATCGTCAACCCGGCCACCCGCGACGACCAGTCCCGCTTCCTCGCCGCCGTACGCGACCTGCCCGGCCAGCGCCCCACGGCCTGACCGCGCACTCGCCCCGCGCGACGCGGGGTCAGCCGTCGCGCTCGGGGTAGCCCACCGGCACCGCCGACACGTCGTCCAGCGCGGTGACGATCTCCTCCGGCAGGGTCACCCGCTCGACCTGGAGCGCGCCGAGCAGCTGCCCGACCGTCCGCGCGCCGAGGATCGGGGCCACCACCCCGGGCCGGTCGCGGATCCAGGCCAGCGCCACCTCCGTCGGGGAGACGCCCAGCCCGCCCGCGGCGATTGCGACCGCCTCCACGATGCTGGAGCAGCGGGGCTCCAGGTAGGTGGCGACGAAGCGCTCGAAGTGCGGCGAGGCCGCCCGCGAGTCGGCGGGCCGGCCGTGCCGGTACTTGCCGGTGAGCACCCCGCGGCCCAGCGGCGACCACGGCAGCACCCCCAGCCCGAGGGCCTCGCACGCGGGCAGCACCTCCCGCTCCACGCCCCGCTCCAGCAGCGAGTACTCCACCTGCGCCGCCACCACCGGGGCGCGCCCCGGCCAGGCGGTCTGCCAGGCCGCCGCCCGCGCGGTCTGCCAGCCGGCGAAGTTCGACACCCCGACGTAGCGGACCCGGCCGCTGGCCACCGCGTGGTCGAGCGCAGCGAGCGTCTCCTCCAGCGGCGTGTCGGGGTCGTAGCCGTGCAGTTGGAAGAGGTCGACGTGGTCCGTGCCCAGCCGGCGCAGCGAGGCGTCCAGCGTGCGCAACAGGTGCCCCCGGGAACCGTCCCGACGCCGGCCGCTGCCCGGCCGCAGGCCCGCCTTGGTGGCGATCAGCAGCTCCTCGCGCGGCACCAGGGAGCCCAGCAGCGACCCGATCACCGACTCGGCGTCGCCGTCGCCGTAGACGTCGGCGGTGTCGATCAGGTTGCCGCCCGCGTCGAGGAAACTCTTCAGCTGGGCGGCCGCATCGTCGGCGTCGGTGTCCCGGCCCCACGTCATGGTGCCGAGCGCGAGCCGCGAAACCGCCAGCCCGCTTCGGCCGAGCGGTCGCTGTTGCATGGGTGAACCTTATTTCGAACGAGGGCCCGCCGATATCCTCGCTCCCGTCAAGTGAGCCGGGCGCGTCGCGTTTCCGACCGTCCGGGCACCGCCCCCGGTGGTGGCGACCGGTGAACGGGTCGACTTGCGGCATTGCGTAACCTGATGCGACCTGTGGTGCGGATGGGGGAGGACCTAGTGCGACTCGGGCTCAGCCTCGGATACCAGACGGCGTGGAGCACGCCGGCCGATCACCTGGCTTTCGCCCAGGAGGCGGACCGGCTCGGCTACTCGGTGGTGTGGGCGGCGGAGGCCTACGGCTCCGACTCGCCGAGCATGCTCGCCTGGATGGCCGGGCAGACGGAGCGGATCGACCTGGGCAGCGCGGTGATGCAGATCCCCGCCCGTACCCCGGCGATGACCGCGATGACCGCAGCGACCATCGACGCGCTGTCCGGCGGCCGGTTCCGGCTGGGCCTCGGCGTGTCCGGCCCGCAGGTCTCCGAGGGCTGGCACGGCGTACGGTTCGCCAAGCCGCTGGCGCGGACCCGCGAGTTCGTGGACATCGTGAAGCTGGCCGTCGCCCGCAAGTCCGTCGCGTACGACGGCGAGTTCTACACGCTGCCGCTGCCCGACGGGCCGGGCAAGGCGCTGAAGCTGGGCTTCCACCCGCCGCGCGAGCACATCCCGATCTACCTCGCCGCCGTGGGCCCGAAGAACCTGGAGCTGGCCGGCGAGATCGCCGACGGCTGGCTGGCGATCTTCTACGCCCCCGAGTTCGCCGAGGAACAGCTCGCGTCGGTGCGCGCCGGGCGGGCGAAGGCCGGCAAGGAACTCGCCGGCTTCGACGTGGTCCCGTCGGTGCCCGTGGTGGTCGGCGACGACATCGCCACCTGCGCCGAGCTGGTCCGTTGGTACGCGGCCCTCTACGTCGGCGGCATGGGCAGCCGCCAGCAGAACTTCTACAACCAGCTCGCCACCCGGATGGGCTACGGCGACGCCGCCCGCGAGGTGCAGGATCTCTACCTGGCCAAGCGGCAGCGCGACGCCGCCGCCGCGGTGCCGCTGGAGTTCATCGACCGCACCTCGCTGCTGGGCCCGAAGGAGCGCATCGCCGAGCGGATGCGGGAGTACGCCGCCGCCGGCGTCACCACCCTGTCGGTGACCCTGTTCGCGGCCGACCGGGACAGCGGCGTGCACACCCTGCGTACCGTCGCCGAGGCGCTGGACCTCTCGGGAGTCGGGGAGTGACCTGGATCGAGGCCATCGTCCTGGGCATCGTCCAGGGACTGACCGAGTTCCTTCCGGTCAGCTCGTCCGGTCACCTGCGGATCACCTCGGCGATCTTCTTCGACCGGGACGCCGGGGCGTCGTTCACCGCGGTCACCCAGTTGGGCACCGAGGCGGCGGTGTTGATCTACTTCGCCAAGGACATCTGGCGCATCACCCGTACGTGGCTGGTCGGCATCAGGGACAAGTCGGTGCGTTCCAGCCTCGACTACCGGATGGGCTGGTACGTCATCGTCGGCTCGATCCCGATCGGGCTGTTCGGTTTCCTGTTCAAGGACCAGATCCGCACCGCCGGCCGGAACCTGTGGCTGGTGGCGACCACGCTCATCGTGTTCGCGTTCGTGCTGGCGTTCGCCGAGTACTGGGGGCGGCAGACCCGCACCCTGGTGAACTTCAAGATGCGCGACGGCGTGGTGATGGGCTTCGCCCAGGCGATGGCGCTCATCCCGGGGGTGTCGCGCTCGGGCGGCACGCTCACCGCCGGGCTGTTCCTCAACCTCACCCGGGAGGCGGCGGCGCGCTACTCGTTCCTGCTGGCCATCCCGGCGGTGGTGATGTCCGGGATCTTCAGCGTCGGCGACGTCTTCGAGCCGGCGGCGCCCGGCACGTCGGTGCCGAGCATGGCCCAGATGATCATCGCCACGATCATCGCCTTCGGCGTCGGCTACGCGGCCATCGCCTGGCTGCTGCGCTACGTCGCCCACCACACCCTGTACGTGTTCGTGCTGTACCGGGTCGCGGTGGGCACCCTGGTGCTCGCCCTGCTGATGACGGGCACCATCAGCGCCACCTGATCCGCCCGAGCCCGCGCCGGCCCCCGTCCCCGCACCACCGGACGGGGGCCGGCCCGTGTCCGACCCACCGCCGGCCGTCACCGCCTGCCTGGCGCCTTTGCGCTCTGGCATCTGGCGCCGCGATTCGCACCCGGACCACAACCCCGGCGACCCGAAGGCCGAGGGGCGTATTCTCTCTCGCCGGATCGCGTAAGCCGTGCTCGCCGTCCTCACGTCGAGATCTTGGACGGTTGTCGTCGGGTGCGAGCGGTAACTGTCCAAGATTTTCAGGTGGAGATGCCGGCGCCCCTGTCGGGGTGCCGGCCGTGTCGTGTGGACGTGCCGCTGGCCGGCACCGATTGATCGGTGCCGGCCGGCGGTCCCCCTTGTGGTGGAAAGTCTGTGTGTCAGCTGTTCCAGTGCCCGGTGACGAGGTCGGCGGCCTGCTGCTCCCACTGGGCGTAGTGGTCGGGGTACGCCGACACCTGCACCGTCTGGGCGGCCTTGGTCAGGGGCATGTCCTGCCACCCGTCGACCTGCTTCAGACCCTTCAGGAACGCCATGGTCGAGTACTCGGGGTCGGTGATCTGCTCGATCGTGCCCCACCCGCTGGACGGGCGCTGCTGGAACAGGCCCTGCGAGTCGTGGTCGTTGCGGTCACCGAGGTGACCCAGGTTCTCCAGCTTCGACTCCTGCAGTGCGGTGGCGATCGACACGACGGCGGCGCGCTCGTCCATGCCGGCCTTCTTCGTCGCGGCGATGATGGCCTTGACGTTGGCGACCTGCTCGTCCGAGAGGTCGACGTGCGACTGGGCGCCCTGCACACCGTGCGGGATCAGCTTGGCCTTGTCGACCGACGGCTTGTCAGCCTGCATGGCCACAGCCGCCACGGGCGTGGTGTCGACAGTCGTCGGGGTGCTGTCGGTCATCGGGCCGGCGGCCACACCACCGGCGAACGCGAGACCAGCAATACCGAGAACGCTGTTACGAATGAACGTGTTCATGGGGGACGCTCCATTCGGGGGTTGGCACCACACACCGAAGGGGGATCGGCTCTGTGTGCGGGTGCAAGCACCGTCCGGCGCTCGATGAACAACGGGGAACCTCCGGCGTCCTGCCGGAGGAAAGATCAGAGTCGGCCGCGTGGGGCGGAGGGGGATGCCCTGCACGTGGGCCGGGACCATGTGTAACGACCGGCCGGCCGCCATCATTCCGGGGCCCGGGCTGACCACCTGCCCGGGAGGCGGGGCGTGCCCTTACTCGGTCGTACGCATGGTGTAACGACCCGGGGCCGGCCACGATTCCGCCCCCACGATGCCCCCGGTCACACCCTGAAACCGGACAAAGCGTCTCGTCGTCGACTCGTTTCGGGCGGGTGTGGTGCGGGTCGTGGTGGGCGTTCCGGATTGGTGTCGGACAGGGCGATCGGTCGGGGTGGAGGGCTGCTGAAGCCGCGTGTGAGGGGATGAACCGGACATGCGGGCGTCGAGTGATGTCCGTTGGTGCCCCCGGGCATGGTCAACGGTTAGTCGAGCCTGTCGGGCCGGCCCCTGTTGCGAGATCTTGGCAAGGATCGGCCCCTGGAGGGGCACTCTCGTTCCAAGATCTGCCGACGCCGACGCCGACGCCGACGCCGACGCCGACGCCGACGCCGACGCCGACGCCGACGCCGACGTGGTGTGGCGCGGGGCCGGCAGACGCGGGGGCGGTGCGGGATAAGTGCGGGCCGTGGGTGTTGCGCCTGGTGTGGGACTGCCATCGTCGATTGGGCGGTCAGCGCCGTCGAGGTGAGTCGGGCCCGGGGCCGTAGCGCAGATGGGGGAGCGCGGGTCATACCGCGCACCGGGGAGGCACCCGTGGCCGGACGCAGGTCATAGGGTGGTCCCGTGGCGACCCTTCTGCTTCTGCGACACGGCCGGACGACCGCGAACGCCGACGGCGGGCTGGCCGGCCGTCAGCCCGTGGAACTGGACGAGACGGGCCGGGCCCAGGCGAGCGCGGTCGGCGAGCGGCTGCGGACGGTGCCGCTCGCGGCGGTGGTGACCAGCCCGCTGATCCGGTGCCGGCAGACCCTGGAGCTGGCGTTGCCCGGGGCCGCCCCGGTGGTGGAGGAGGGGCTGATCGAGTGCGGCTACGGCGCCTGGGAGGGGCAGCCGCTGAAGAAGCTCGCCAAGGAGCCGCTCTGGCCGGTGGTCCAGCAGCACCCGAGCGCGGCGGTCTTCCCGGAGGGGGAGGCGATGGCGGCGATGGCGGCGCGGGCGGTCACCGCGGTGCGTACGTGGGACGCCCGGATCACGGCGGAGCACGGCCCCGAGGCGGTCTGGCTGGCGTGCAGCCACGGCGACGTGATCAAGGCGATCGTCGCCGACGCGCTCGGCGTACACCTGGATCTGTTCCAGCGGATCGTGGCCGACCCGGCCTCCGTGACGGCGATCCGCTACACGCCGCTGCGGCCGTTCCTGATGCGACTCAACGACACCGGCGGCGACCTGGCCGGGCTGGTGCCGCCGCCGCGTAAGCGGCGCCGACGGGCGACGCGGGCGGCCGGCGCGGCCGACTCCGACGCGCCGGTCGGCGGCGGCGCGGGGGCGGGCCGGTGACGGGCCGACGGCGCCCCGACCCACGGCCTCGCGGCGGGGCGCCGCGTCCGGTGGGGCGCTCGGCCGTCCCGCTCGCGACGCTCGCCCCAGCCGACGAGGAGTCCGCGCGCCGCTGCGGGCCGAGAGTCCCGTCCGCGACCACGCTGCGGCGCGGGCCCGGGGCCTCGCCGGCCGCCACGCCCGGGCGCGGCGCACGGTGTGCCGGGCGCGGCGGGGGTACGGCGATTCGCGTCGGTGGGGTGCGCGGCGCTGTGGCGCGCCGGATAGGGTCGTGGGTATGACCCACCAGGTGCACGCCTTCGAGCCGCCGGAGCGGTTCGTCGCCGGGACGGTCGGGCCGCCGGGGGAGCGCACGTTCTTCCTCCAGGCGCGCGGCGGTGGCCGGCTGGTCAGCGTCGCGCTGGAGAAGGTCCAGGTGTCGTTGCTGGCCGAGAAGCTCGAGGAGCTGCTCTCCGAGGCGCAGCGCCGCTTCGGGGTGGACCTGCCCGAGCCGGTGGCCGTCGTCGGCGACAACGACCCGCTGGACACGCCCGTCGACGAGGAGTTCCGGGTCGGCACGCTCGGGCTGGCGTTCGACGTCGACACCGCGACCGTGGTGATCGAGGCCATCGCCGTGGGCGAGGCGGAGGTCGAGGTCGAGCTCGGCGAGCCCGACGACGACGATGAGGACGCCGAGGACGAGGACGAGGAGCCGGACGAGGACCTCGACCGGCTCCGGGTGCGGCTGACCCCCGAGGCGACCCGACAGTTCATCGAGCGGGCCCGGCGGGTGGTCAACGCCGGTCGTCCGCCCTGCCCGCTCTGCGGCCAGCCCCTCGACCCCGCCGGTCATCTCTGTCCGCGCCACAACGGTTATCACCGGTGACGTCGTCGGATCTCCAGCCCCGACAGGACGGCGAGGCCGCGCTCCGCTTGCTGCGTGACGGTCACCTCGACCTGGAGGGGCGGCTCGTCGACGCCTCCAACACCACCCTGCGCGGCATCCTGACCCTCGACGGGGTGACGGCCCGCTGCGTCTACAAGCCGGTGCGGGGCGAGCGCCCGCTGTGGGACTTTCCGGACGGCACGCTGGCCGGTCGGGAGGTCTCGGCGTACGTGGTCTCCCGGGCCACCGGCTGGGATCTGGTGCCGCCGACCGTGCTGCGCGACGGCCCGTTCGGCCCGGGATCGTGCCAGCTCTGGATCGACGAGCCGGAGGCGGCCGAGCCCCTGGTCGGGTTCGTGCCGGCCGACTCGCTACCGCCCCGGTGGTTCCCGATCGCGGCGGCCCGCGACGACGACGGCACACCGTACGCGCTGGCGCACGCCGACGATCCGCGGCTGGCCCGACTCGCGGTGCTCGACGCGGTGATCAACAACGCGGACCGCAAGGGCGGGCACGTGCTGGTCGGTCCGGACGACCGGATCTACGGCGTCGACCACGGGGTGAGCTTCCACGTCGAGGAGAAGCTGCGCACGGTGCTCTGGGGCTGGGCCGGCCGGCAACTGCCGGCGGACGCCGTGGAGATGCTCGACGCCCTCGCCGGCCAGCTTTCCGGGGCACTCGGCGACGAGCTGGCCGACCACCTGACCCTCCGGGAGGTCGCCGAGCTGGCGGCCCGGGTCGACCGGCTGCGGCACACCGGCCTGTTCCCGCAGCCGTCGCAGGACTGGCCTGCGGTGCCCTGGCCCCCCATGTGAGCGCGCCCGGTCCGTCCCTCGGCGCTGTCATGTTGATCACTGTGGGCCGGGCCTGCCGCGCCGCGCCGGCTGGTTAGGCTGACGGTCATGGACTCTTGGGCGGGACATGAGGTGCCGCGGCTGCCGGGCAGGGGCCAGCCGCTGTCGTTGTTCGACTCGGCGCGGCAGGGCGCCCACCCGAGCGACCCGGCCGGCACCGCGACCATGTACGTCTGCGGCATCACCCCGTACGACGCCACGCACCTGGGCCACGCCGCCACCATGATCGCGTTCGACCTGGTGCAGCGGGTGTGGCGGGACGCCGGCCGGGACGTGCACTACGTGCAGAACGTCACCGACATCGACGACCCGCTGCTGGAGCGGGCCGAGCGGGACGGCGAGGACTGGAAGGTCCTGGCGATGCGGGAGACCGCGCTGTTCCGCGAGGACATGGAGGCGCTGCGGATCATCCCGCCGGCGCACTACGTCGGCGCGGTGGAGTCGATCCCCGACATCGCCGACAAGGTCCTCCTGCTGCTCAAGGACGGGGCCGCGTACCGCCTGGAGGACGGCACCGGCGACGTCTACTTCGACATCGCCGCCACCCCCCGCTTCGGCTACGAGTCGAACCTGACCCGGGAGCAGATGCTGGAGATCTTCCCCGAGCGCGGGGGCGACCCGGACCGGGCCGGCAAGCGCGACCCGCTCGACCCGCTGTTGTGGCGGGGCGCCCGCGAGGGTGAGCCGTCCTGGCCGGGTGGCGAGCTGGGCGCCGGCCGTCCCGGCTGGCACATCGAGTGCACGGTCATCGCGCTCAACCTGCTCGGCGACCGGATCGACGTGCAGGGCGGCGGCAACGATCTGATCTTCCCCCACCACGAGTGCTCCGCCGCACACGCCGAGCGGCTCACCGGCGCCGCGCCCTTCGCGCAGCACTACGTGCACGCCGGCATGATCGGCCTCGACGGCGAGAAGATGTCGAAGTCCCGGGGCAACCTGGTCTTCGTCTCCCGGCTGCGCGCCGACCAGGTCGACCCGATGGCGGTCCGGCTGGCCCTGCTCTCGGGGCACTACCGCACCGACCGCGCCTGGACCGACGAGCTGCTCGCGACGTCGCTGGAGCGGCTGGCCCGCTGGCGGCGGGCCGCCGCCGCGCCCGCCGGTCCGTCGGGCGAGGAGTTCCTGGCCGGCGTACGCGCCCGCCTCGCCGACGACCTGGACTCGCCGGGCGCCCTGGCGCTGGCCGACGGATGGGCCGAGGCGACCCTCGCGGGCACCGCCGACGACCCGGCCGCCCCCGCCCTCTTCGCCGCCACCCTGGACGCCCTCCTCGGCATCCACCTCTGACAGTGATGATGTGGGAGCGGGTCACCCGGTCGGTCTGACTCAGCCTCTGACTGACCGTGGGCCCCGCCCCTCGCGACGTCGATCATGCAGTTGTGGTGCCCCGCAAAAGGCGCATAACGGCGGTAGCCGCCCACCCCAAGTGCATGATCGACGGGGTGGGGTGGAGGGTTGGTTAGCCGAGGACGAGGCCCGGGTCCGGGGTGGGGTCGGGGGCCGGGGCGGGGATCTTGTACTCCTCGGTCAGCGTGGTGACCGGGCCGGGCCAGGTGGCCTGGGCGACCTCGATCGGCTTGCGGTGGCCGTCGTAGGCCACGTGCAGCAGGTGCAGCACGGGGGTGTCGGGGCGGATCTGGAGGATCTCGGCCTCCTCCCGGCTGGGCTGACGGGCGCTGATGGTGTCGGTGGCGGAGACGTACCGCCGGCCGGTTGCCTCCTCGGCCTCCTGGTAGAGCGGCCGGCCGAACGCCTCGGCGCGCTCCAGCGAGGTGCCGGCGGTGTCGGCGGGCAGGAACCACGAGGCGCCCACCTCGACGGGGGAGTCCTCGGTGCGCACGAGGTGGCGGCGGCAGAGCAGGTCGGTGCCGTCGGCGACGCCGAACGCGTCGGCCACCTCCGGCGGGGCGGGGGCCCTGCCGACGGAGACGAGCTGCTGCCGGTACCGCGCGGCCAGGTCGGTGTGGTAGCCGCGGAAGCCGCCGTAGCGGCCCCGGGAGAGCCGGTTGAGCCGCCGCCGGGTGCCTCGGACGTACGTCCCGGAGCCGGGCTTGGTGATCAGGATGCCCTCGACCCGCAGCTGGTCGACGGCGCGCTGCACGGTCTGCTTCGCCACGCCGAACATCTCGGCGATGGCCGGGATGGACGGCAGCCGCTCGCCCGGTGCCCAGTCGCCGCGGCGGATCTGGGCCTTGAGCTGCGCGGCGATCTGCCGGTGCGGGAACTCGGCCGCCCCCGGATTGATCTGCATGCCCGCCTCCTCGATGACAGCTAGGTTCCTAGGATGCCCTAGGGGTGGTGACCGCGCCACCCCGGACACGCCAAAAGACCGGCCCCGGACGACACGCGTCCGGGGCCGGTGCGGCAGGGGATGGGTGCTACCAGGAGCCGGCCGTGGGGCCGGCGGAGCCGCCGCGACGGCGCAGGTACTTCTCGAACTCCTGGGCGATCTCGTCACCCGTCAGCGGGGTGATGCCCGCGTCGCCGACGCGTTCCTCCAGCTCGCGCACGTATTCGCCGAGCTCGGCGTCCTGCTCGGCGGCGCTGCGCACCCGCTGCTCCCACTCGGCGGCCTCCTCGGCCAGGTCGGCCATGGGCACCGGCAGGTCGAGCACCTCCTCGACCCGGTGCAGCAGGGCGAGGGTGGCCTTCGGGCAGGGCGGGTTGTTGGCGTAGTGCGGCACGTGCACCCAGAACGAGACGGCGTCGACCTCGGCCTTGTTGCAGGCGTCGTGCAGCACGCCGACGATCCCGGTCGGCCCGTCGTAGCGGGTGGGGGTGAGCTGGTAGCGCTGGGCGGCCTCCGCGTCGGAGGCGCTGCCGCTGATGGGCAGCGGCCGGGTGTACGGCACGTCGGCCAGCAGCGCGCCGAGCACGACGACCCGCTCGACCTCCAGGCTGTGGCAGATCTCCAGCACCTGCTCGCAGAAGGTGCGCCACCGCATGCTCGGCTCGATGCCGCGGATCAGCACGACGTCCCGTTCGGTGCCCTCGGGGCTGGCCACCATGAAGCGCGTCGTCGGCCACTCCACCCGGCGGGTCTCGCCCTCGGCCATGGTGATCGTGGGGCGGCTGACCTGGAAGTCGTAGAAGTCCTCCGGGTCCAGCTCCGTGACCTGCCGGGCCTGCCACACCTGCTCCAGGTGCTCGACGGCGGCGGTGGAGGCATCGGCGGCGTCGTTCCAGCCCTCGAACGCGGCGATCGCCACGGGGGACCGCAGCACCGGCAGTCCGTCGAACTCGGTCACGCCGTCACCTCACCCTGCTCGTCGGGGCCGGCGCCGGGACCGGACCCGGTCGTCCGCCCGCCGGGCGTGGTGCTGTCGCTGTAGTCCTTCACGTCCGTCAGCCTACGTGTCGGGGCGGGATGCGGCCCGCCGGCCGCGCCGGTCGAGCCCAGCGACGGTCGGCCATACCACGATGAACCGGACAGCGTGATCCCGCTGACACAATGTGGGAAGGCACGTGCGGGGGAATCCATCGGCCGGCGACGGCACTAACCTGATCCTGTGCGGACCTCATTGCTCGACGTACTGGCAGACCGGATTCTCATCGCCGACGGCGCGATGGGCACGATGCTGCAGGCGGCCGACCTCACCCTGGACGACTTCGAGGGCTACGAGGGCTGCAACGAGGTCCTCAACGCCACCCGACCGGACGTCGTGCGCGGGGTGCACGAGGCGTACCTGGCCGCCGGCGCGGACTGCGTCGAGACCAACACCTTCGGCGCCAACCTGGCCAACCTGGGTGAGTACGACATCCAGCACCGCATCCGCGAGCTCTCCGAGGCCGGGGCCCGCCTCGCCCGGGAGGCCGCCGACGCGTACGCCACCCCCGAGCGGCCCCGCTTCGTGCTGGGCTCGATCGGCCCGGGCACCAAGCTGCCCACCCTGGGGCACGCCGACTACGCGACCCTGCGCGACGCGTACCAGGAGAACGCCGAGGGCCTGATCGAGGGCGGGTCGGACGCGCTGATCGTGGAGACCTGCCAGGACCTGCTCCAGGTCAAGGCCGCCGTCGTCGGCTCGAAGCGGGCGATGGCCCGGCTCGGCCGGACGGTGCCGATCATCTGCCACGTCGCCGTGGAGACCACCGGCACCATGCTGGTGGGCAGCGAGATCGGGGCGGCGCTGGCGGCCATCGAGCCGCTGGGGGTCGACCTGATCGGGCTGAACTGCTCGACCGGTCCGGCCGAGATGGGCGAGCACCTGCGCTACCTGTCCCGGCACTCCCGGATTCCGCTGTCGGTGATGCCGAACGCGGGCCTGCCGGTGCTGACCGCCGACGGGGCGTACTTCCCGCTGACCCCCGTGGAGTTGGCCGACGCGCTGGAGCGGTTCGTCACCGAGTACGGCGTCTCGCTGGTGGGCGGCTGCTGCGGCACCACTCCCGAGCACATCCGGGTCCTCTCGGAGCGCCTGCACGGCACGCGCCCGGCACCCCGCGAGCCGCGGCACGAGGCCGGTGTCTCGTCGGTCTACCACCCGGTTCCGTTCGCCCAGGACGCCTCCCTGCTGATGGTGGGGGAGCGCACCAACGCCAACGGCTCCAAGGCGTTCCGCGAGGCCATGCTCGCCGGCGACTGGCGGGCCTGCGTGGAGATCGCCCGCAGCCAGGCCCGCGACGGCTCGCACCTGCTGGACCTGTGCGTCGACTACGTCGGCCGCGACGGCACCCAGGACATGCGGGAACTCGCCGGCCGCTTCGCCACCGCCTCCACCCTGCCGATCATGCTCGACTCGACCGAGCCGCAGGTGGTCGAGGCGGGCCTGGAGATGCTCGGCGGCCGGTGCGTGGTCAACTCGGTCAACTTCGAGGACGGCGACGGGCCGGAGTCCCGCTACGCCCGGGTGATGCCCATCGTCAAGGAGCACGGCGCCGCCGTGGTGGCGCTGCTCATCGACGAGGAGGGACAGGCGCGTACCGCCGACTGGAAGGTGCGGGTCGCGGGGCGGCTCATCGACGACCTCACCGGGCGGTGGGGGATGGACCGCGCGGACATCCTGATCGACGCGCTGACCTTCCCGATCGCCACCGGCCAGGAGGAGACCCGGCGCGACGGCATCGAGACGATCGAGGCGATCCGGGAGATCGCCCGCCGCTGGCCGGGCGTCAACTTCACCCTCGGCATCTCCAACGTCTCGTTCGGGCTCAACCCGGCGGCCCGGCAGGTGCTCAACTCGGTCTTCCTGCACGAGTGCCGCGAGGCCGGCCTGACCAGCGCCATCGTGCACGCCAGCAAGATCCTGCCGTTCAACAAGATCCCCGACGAGCAGCGGGAGGCGGCGCTGGACCTCGTCTACGACCGCCGCCGCGAGGGCTACGACCCGGTGCAGAGGTTCATCGAGATCTTCGAGGGCGTGGACGCCGCGTCGGCGCGGGCCGGGCGGGCGGAGGAGTTGGCCGCGCTGCCGCTGGAGGAGCGGCTCAAGCGGCGGATCATCGACGGCGAGCGCAACGGCCTGGAGGCCGACCTGGACGCGGCGATGGCGCAGGGGCGCAGCCCGCTGTCCATCATCAACGACATCCTGCTCGACGGCATGAAGGTCGTCGGCGAGCTGTTCGGCTCCGGTCAGATGCAGCTGCCGTTCGTGCTCCAGTCCGCCGAGGTGATGAAGACCGCCGTGGCGTACCTGGAGCCGCACATGGAGACCGCCGAGGACGGCGGCAAGGGCCGCATCGTGTTGGCCACGGTGCGTGGTGACGTGCACGACATCGGCAAGAACCTGGTGGACATCATCCTGTCCAACAACGGCTACGAGGTCGTCAACATCGGCATCAAGCAGCCGATCAACGCGATCCTGGAGGCCGCCGAGCAGCACCGGGCCGACGCGATCGGCATGTCGGGCCTGCTGGTCAAGAGCACCGTGATCATGAAGGAGAACCTCGCCGAGATGGCGTCGCGCGGGGTCGCGGAGCGCTGGCCGGTGCTGCTGGGCGGGGCGGCGCTGACCCGGGCGTACGTCGAGGACGACCTGCGGGCGATGTTCCCCGGCCAGGTGCACTACGCCCGGGACGCCTTCGAGGGACTGTCCCTGATGGACCGGGTGATGACGGCCAAGCGCGGTGGGGCGCCCGTGATCGACGCGGAGCGGGAGGCGGCCCTGGCGGCCCGGCGGGCGCGCCGCGAGCGGCAGCGCGCCATCGTCAGCGAGTCGTTGCCGGAGCTGGACGACGCCTCGGTGCGCTCCGACGTGGCCACCGACGTGGAGGTGCCCGCCGCGCCGTTCCTGGGCACCCGGGTGGTCAAGGGCGTGCCGCTTGCCGACTACGCGGCGCTGCTCGACGAGCGGGCCACCTTCCTCGGGCAGTGGGGCCTGCGGGGCGCCCGCAGCGGGCAGGGACCGTCCTACGAGGAGCTGGTGGAGACGGAGGGCCGGCCCCGGCTGCGCTACTGGCTGGACCGGCTGATCGCCGACCAGGTGCTGGAGGCGGCCGTGGTGTACGGCTACTTCCCGGCGTACGCCGAGGGCAACGACCTGGTGGTGCTGGACGAGAACGGACACTCCGAGCGGGCGCGGTTCTCCTTCCCCCGGCAGCGGCAGGAGCGGCGGCTCTGCCTGGCCGACTTCTTCCGTCCGCGCGGCGACGAGCTGGACGTGGTGGCGTTGCAGCTGGTCACCGTGGGGCAGCCGATCAGCGAGTACACGGCGAAGATGTTCGCCCGCAACGAGTACCGCGACTACCTGGAGGTGCACGGGCTGTCCGTACAGCTCACCGAGGCGCTCGCGGAGTACTGGCACCGGCGGATCCGCGCCGAGCTGACCCTGCCGGGCGGCCGTACGGTGGCCGACGACGACCCGGCGGATCTGGCGGGTCTGCTGCGCACCGACTACCGGGGCTGCCGGTACGCGTTCGGCTACCCGGCCTGCCCCGACCTGGAGGACCGGGCGAAGATCGTGGAGCTGCTGGGCGCGGAGCGGATCGGTGTGCAGCTGTCGGAGGAGTTCCAGCTGATGCCGGAGCAGGCGACGGACGCGATCGTGGTGCACCACCCGGAGGCGAGCTACTTCAACGCCAAGTGACGCCGTCACCCTGTCCGAGCTGCGCGAACATCCCCTCGGGTCCTGCCGGGCGTCGAAGGCGCCCAGGCTGTGGCCGAAAGGCCGCATCGATTGCGGCGGTGCGGTCGTCGCTGCCGGCGTGCTGACCTAGCCCGTCACCCTGGTACTGCCGTGAGTGGGGACATCTTCCTGACCGGCGATCCTGCTCATCGGGGTTGAACGCGCGTGCGGGCCGCAGGGGCGGAGCGCACGCGCAGTTCCCTCGACGCCCTGTTCGGCGAACATCTGCACACCTCCTCGACCATCCGCACCGCTCGCTCCCGCAGCACTGAGGATTCGATTCCGTTTCTGCTGTCTGGCGGTTCCTCCGAATCCGGGAAGTCTCTCCAGGAGCCGGGACGGTACACAGCAGACAGCCCGCGCTCGGGTCGATCGTCGTGACGCGCCCTCGTGAAAGGGGTGGGCAGTCGGAGTGTTGACACCGGCGAGGAGGGTGCTCCAGAGTTACTGGACTAGTCCAGTATTCGCAGTACTCCACACGAAGGTGGATCGAATGGCCACAAGATCGAGATCGAGGGCCGCGCTGTCGCTGCTGACGGTGGTGACGTTGGCGGCCGGCCTGCTGGCGCAGGAATCCGAGGACGTCCAGGCGGCCGGCGTCCAGGCGGCCGGCGAGCGGGCGGCCGGCGAGCGGGCGGCCGGCGAGCAGAAGGCTCACGGCCAGTCCGGCCCCCGCGATGACCTGACCCTGCCCGACGGCTACGCCGATCGAGTGAACCACGCGCTGGAGCAGGGATCCGACCACTGGGGCGAGAAGTTGCTCGGCCTGCCCGACGGTCCGACCCTGACCAACGTCAAGCCGCTGCTGGTGCCGGCCAACCACGGTGGCACGACGGACGCCGCCTCGCCCTGGTACTACCTGCCCTTCACCTACCCGGCACCGGACCCCACCCGGTGGGCCGAGGAGCGGGACTTCTCGCTGCACGTCGCCGACGGCAGCGAGCTGATGTCGCAATGGTCGGACTCGCGGGCGACCCAGCGCGTCCGCTTCTTCGTCGGCGCGGACGGGGCCGAGCGCTACGGCCAGGCCGAGGCGAGGTCGGGTGCCCCCCGCCTGACCGGCGGATACCTGCCGATCCTCGCCAACACCTATCGTGACGCCGCCGGGGTCCGCTACGAGCGCGAGTCGTTCGTCACCGAGCTCACCCCGGGTGGCCCGGCAGTCAGCATGCTCCGGTTCGTCGTCAGCGGGCCGGCGAAGGCGCGCCCGAGGCTGCGGCTGAACGTGAGCCGTGACAAGGTGGCGGACGTCGTCGCCACGCCCGGACGGCTGACCCTCGATGGGAAGACCGTGGTCGCGTACAGCGGTGCGGCGACCTGGTCCGCGCCCGACCTGAGCTTCACGCCCGACCTGAGCCGCGGGAAGGCCGAGTTCTATCTGGTCGTGCCGAACGAGCCGGCCGAACTGCCCGCCGACCGTCCGTCGGCCAAGCTCTACGACGCCGCGAAGTCCCGCACCGGCGCCTACTGGACGGCGCAGCTCAACGCCGGCGCCAAGGTCCGGCTTCCGGAGCGGTACGCCGCGGACGCCATGCGCAGCACGCTGCTGAACAACCTGGTGATGGGCTTCAACCTCACCGTCGGGAACGGCTACGAGTCGCTGGACAAGTCCTTCGCCTGGGTGCCGGAGATCGCGGCGACGGTCACCTCGCTCGGGGACTTCGGCTACCAGGACAAGGCGCGCGCGAACCTCACCGAGATGCTGCGACGCGGCCAGGGCAGCTTCTTCGTGTCCTGGGAGCGCGGGATCAAGCTGCAGACGGTGGCGACGTACTACCTGCAGAGCAACGACGGGTCGTTGCTGCTGGAGAACCTGCCGACGTTCCGTGACTGGCTCGCCGACTTCAAGCGGCAACGCGTCGCGGACCCGAACGGTCTGCTGGCCAAGACCCGCTACGCCTCCGACATTCCGGAGCCGGTCTACGGCCTGCACCACCAGTCGGAGGTCTGGCGCGGACTGCGCGACGTCGGTGTCGCGTTGCGGCTGATGGGCCGTGCCGACGAGGCGAAGCCGTTCCTCGACGAGGCGGCCGGCCTGCGCGCGTCACTGCTGGGCGCGGTGGAGAAGTCGAAGACGGTGCTGCCGGACGGTTCGGTGTTCGTGCCGATCGCGCTGCTGGATCCGGCGTCGTCGAAGCCGTACGACAAGGTCACCACCGACTTCCTCGGCAGCTACTGGAACCTGATCATGCCGTACGCACTCGCGACCGGGCTGTTCGAGCCGGGCAGCGCGACGGCGACCGGACTACGGGACTACCTCTACAAGCACGGGTCGCTGTTCCTTGGCCTGACCAGGTTCAACCTTTCGACCGCCGATCCCGGCGTCTGCCAGAACATCCGGCACAACCAGTGGCCGGCGGTGCCTGGATACAAGTCCAGCGGCATCGACCAGCAGTACGGCTACTCGCTGATGCGGTTCCTGGCCGACAATGCCGAGTCCGATCGCCTCGACCTGAGCTTCTACGGGATGCTCGCGCACAACTTCACGCCGCACACCTACGTCGGCGGCGAGGGCGCCACGATCTCGCCGTGCCCGCAGTTCGGTGAGTACTACCGGTCGCAGTACTGGCCGCCGCTGTCGCCGAACAACGCCACCTATCTGGAGGCGGTGCGCGGCCTGCTGGTCAGCGAGGACCTGAACGCCGACGGCGTGCCGACCCGGCTGCACCTGGCGCCGGCCACGCCGCGCCCCTGGCTCGCGGACGGGGAGCGGATCGAGGTCGCCGACCTGCCGACGTCCTTCGGCCCCGTGGGGTTCGCCTCCTCGTCGGAGCTGACGGACGGCCGGCTGACCGTGCGGGTCGACCCACCGCGCGCGGCCACCGGACGGGCGCCGCTGACGGACGTGGTGCTGCACCTGCGTGCGCCGCGCGGTCACCGGCTGACCGGGGTCACCGTCGACGGCCGTTCGGTGACGTTTGACGCCGAGCGCGAGCTGGTCGACCTCGGCCGGCCGACGACGGCGGTCACGGTCCGGGCGACCTACCGGGCGGTGAAGGTGGCCACCGCGCCGAGCGCGGAGGCTACGAAGGTGACGACCCCGCGTATGTTGCTGGAGCCGGGTGAGACGTTTGCGCTGGACCTGGAGGTCGAGGCGCTCGGGCAGGGCACGGTCGGCGGCACCGTCGGTGTCGGTGTTCCGACCGGGTGGACGGTGCGCGACCCGAAGCTGCCGTTCCGCGTGAGCAGCAACCAGAGGCTGGCCTGGTCCGAGCTCGCGACCTCGGTCCGGATCCCCACCGATGCGGCGCCCGGGAGCTACCGGATCGACGTGGTCACCCGTCCGTCCGGTGGTACGGCGCGGACCACCTCGTTGTCGGTCCGGGTCGCCCGACCGGATCCGGCTGACTACGCCGCGCTGGTGAAGCGGGACGCGCCGGTGGGCTACTGGCGGCTCGGCGACGCCCAGGGCCAGCCGGTGGTCGATGCCTCCGGCAACGGAAACGCTGGTGCCTACCGTGGCAGCGTCGGTCGGTCCCAGCCAGGGGCGATCGCCGACTCCGCCGACACCGCGGTCCGGCTGGACGACGGCTACGCCGAGATTCCGGACAGCGCCTCGCTCAGTGTCACCGGGGCCTACACGCTGGAGGCGTGGGTCAAGGACGCGGCGGGTGGACCGCAGGGCATCGTCGAGAAGTACGACGGCGGCGACTGCCTGCCGTCGCGCAACGGCTACGCCCTGCGCCTGGTCAACGGCAACAAGCTGCAGGCGCTCACGATCGCCGACGAGGCGCAGTCCGGCGCGTCCAGCCCGCGCAGCGTGCAGCAGGTGCGATGGCACCACGTGGTGGCAGCGTATGACGGGACGACGCTGCGGACCTACCTCGACGGGCAGCTGCAGACGTCCACCCCGGTGGCCAAGGCGCCTACCGACGGCAGGAGCAGCCTCAAGCTTGGCGCCCGTGGAGACGACGCGGCGGACCGCTTCTTCGGCGACCTCGACGAGGTCGCGATCTACCACAAGGCCCTGACTCCGGGGCAGATCGACTCGCACTACGTCAAGGGTGTGCTCGGCAACCCCGGCCCCTCGCCCAGTGCGCAGCGCTCGGGTGGGAGTGCCGTGCAGGGCAGCTCAGCGCCGGCTCCGGCGGTTTCGGCAGCCGGGCAGACGCCGACGAGCAGGCAGCCGGCGGCCATCGCCCAGTCCTCCTACGCGGCGCAGGTGCTGGCCGACAAGCCGGTCGGCTACTGGCGGCTGGGTGAGCGATCCGGCACGAGCGCCGAGGACTCCTCCGGCACCGGCAACCGTGGCGCGTACGCGGACGCGGTGGCACTGGGCCGCCCGGGCGCGCTGACGGGCGATCCGGATACCGCCGCCGAGCTGACCGGCGGCTACGTCGCCGTACCGGACTCGGCCTCGGTGAGCGTCAGTGGCTCGTTCACCCTCGAGGCGTGGGTGAATCTCAACGACGTCTGCGGTCAGTACGGCGTGGTCGAGAAGTACGACGCGCCCGCCTACAACGGCTACGCGCTGCGCGTCCTGCCCGGAGGCAGGATCAGCGCCCTCACGTTGGGCGCAGCCGGGCAACTGGCGTCGGTCGAAGGGCAGACGGTGGTCACGCCGGACAAGTGGCATCACGTGGCCGTGGTCTACGACGGGTCGACCCTGACGGTCTACCTCGACGGACGACCCGACGGCTCGGCCGCCACGAAGGTGAGCCCGACCGACGGGGCCGGAAGCCTCAAGCTGGGGGCCCGTGGTGACGATGCCGGTGCCAGGCTCGCCGGGCTGCTCGACGAGGTTGCCGTCTACGACCATGCCCTCACCGCCGACGAGGTCGCGCGACACCACTCGGCCGGCACGACGGGCTGACCCCGGACGCCACGTGTGAGGCGTGGCGAGGGCATGAGGGCGGCCACCGCACGATCGTCGACAGTCCGTGAGGACCACCGGAGATCGTGCGGTGGCCGCGGCGTAGACCCTGGCCGGTGGCACGTCATGCGCAACAAGGTGGCGTGTCACCGGCCGTCTCGTGCGTGCGCGTGGAGCCGGGCCGCACCGCGACGGCGTCCGTGCGGAGGCTGCTGTCGACGGGTGGAACGCACGACGTGTTGGTCCCTGGCCGACCGCGGGCCCGGCGACCCCGGCGGGCGCACGCGTCGCGGAGGCACCGCGATCCGCAGGCGATGCGGCGGCAGCACACCGGCACTGTCGGGCGCATCGAGAACGCCCAGGCCAGGCCGTTCCTGGGCCCCTGGACCGCGGACGGCCGACCGCCGGCTCCACCTACCCGAGACGACCTGGTGCGCCCGGCCGGCCCCGAGCCGCGGAGCGGCCGGCGTCCACGACGGGGCGACCGCGGCCATGGCGATATCACTGCGGCGCTGGCCTGCGGTGTCGCCGCACAGGGGATGACCGGCGACGACGTCCACGGCGCCGGGGCTGGGCTCCGGGCCGAGCAGGAGCGTCGCGGCCCGGGTCGGCTCCGTGCGGTCGGCTGCGGCCGGCGTCGTACCGTCGACGCCGGCCGCACCGCGCCGTACGAAGATCGACTGGGCGGCGGCGGCCTCCGTGCGAGTCGACGACCACGCCGGCTCACCGCTGAGGGTGGCCGCGCGGCTGCGGACCCGGCGGCGCGAAAGGACCGGCCCCGAGTTCACCGGACCGACGTAGCCGCGCCGAGCAGCGCCCTGCTCGTGGTGCTGGTGTCCGAGCCCGGATCAGATGAAGATCGTGCGGGCCGGGTCGAGGAAGTCGGTCGCGATGACCTGGGCGGCGCCGTACGGCATGGTGTCGAAGCCCCTGTAGTTGTGCCAGGCCTTGATCTGCCCGTCGGTCTGTATCAGCGCGATCTCGGAGCGGCCGTCGTCGTTGAGATCCATGAACCGCACCCTCGCGGGGTCGGTGAACCCGGCCGCGATGACGACGGTGTAGCCGTACGGCGAGGCGGCGAAGCCGAGGTCGTTGTGCCAGGCCTTGATCTGGCCCTCGGTCTGGATCAGGGCGATCTCGGACCGGCCGTCATCGTCCAGGTCGGTGAACACGGTCCGGGTCGGGTCGGTGAATCCGGTCGCGATGACGACGGAGTTCCCGTACGGCGAGGCGGCGAAGCCGAGGTCGTTGTGCCAGGCCCTGATCTGGCCGTCGGCCTGGATCTGGATCAGCTCGGACCTCCCGTCGTTGTCCAGGTCGGCGAGGCGTACCCGGGTCGGGTCGGTGAATCCGGTCGCGATGACGACGGAGTTCCCGTACGGCGAGGCGGCGAAGCCGAGGTCGTTGTGCCAGGCCCTGATCTGGCCGTCGGCCTGGATCTGGATCAGCTCGGACCTCCCGTCGTCGTCGAGGTCGGCGAAGCGCACCCGGGCCGGGTCGGTGAAGGAGGTCCCGATGACCGCGGCGGCGCCGTACGGCATGTTGTCGAAGCCCTTGTAGTTGTGCCAGGCCTTGATCTGCCCGTCGGCCTGGACCAGGGCGATCTCGGCGCGGCCGTTGCCGTCGAGCGAGGACTTGCGGCTGCCGCCCTGCACCGGGAGGCCGTTGACCCAGCGGAGGTTGATCGAGTACATGTGCCTGCTGCCGTCGGCGACCGCCGCGTGCATCACGACCTTGTCGCCGCCGCCCAGCCCGTCCTGGGCCGTCACGACGTCCGCGCCACCCGGACCGCAGAGTCCCGTGTCGGCCTGGGTCATGAAGGCGTTCGGCGCCGGCGTCCAGGGGCCGATGACCGTCGGCGCCGTGGCGTACGACGTGTAGTAGCCGCAGCTGGCGAAGGACCCACCGGAGTAAAAGAGCACCATCTTGTCGTCACGCTGGACCAGGTCCGGCGCCTCGATGATCTGGCCTGCCGCGACGGTCAGCATTGCCGTCGTCGGACCGACCAGGGCGGTGCCGTTGTTGGTGACCTGGCTGACCCAGAGCGTGGACGGCCGGTTGATGGCGTTGCCGTCGTTCTTCCAGGTGAGGTAGCGCGTTCCGTTCCGCGCGACGAAGGTGTTCGCGTCGATCGCGCCGCCCTGGCTGAGGGGGCAGATGAGCGGCCCCGATCCGTAGGGCACGAACCCACCGAGCGGCGAGGACGCGAGCGCCACACCGATGCACTGACGGCCAGAGGCGGCGTCCTGGGCCGTGTAGGTGAGGGTCAGACTGCCGTCAGGGTTGGGGTGCACGTCGGGTGCCCAGGTTCTGCCGGCGACGGCCCAGCTGCCGGGTCCGCCCGGCATCGCGTCACCGAGGACCTGCCACGGCCCGTCGATGGTGGGCGCGCTGGCCACCGGGAGGTGCCTGAAGTCGTTGGTGGCGTAGGCGTACCAGGTCTGGCCGATGCGGACCACGTCCGGGTCTGCGAACCCTTGTGCGATGAGCTTTCTGGGACCTTCGGCTACCGCGGTGACGGCACTCGGGCCCGCCGCGACCGGCGCGGCCGGCACGACGAGGGCGACGGAGGCAAGCGCTGCGAGCATGGCCGCGTGGGCCTGGCCGCGGCGGATGGGCGGGATACGCATGGCGATCTCCCTTCGGGGTCGGCCGTCGATGTCCACGGCACGACCAGATACCGGCCTAGGCCAGTATCGTGAAGTCCGACCGAGTTGATGTCAATGGCTCGCTACGCGCAGCGACCCGGACCAGCGCTGTCGTACGACGGTAGGGGGTTGACGTGACCGGGTGTGGCATGGATCCTCGTCATCGGTATAGACCGGTCGGCCACAACCGATCCCACGCGCGGATGCCAGCCCGGCCCGGACGATCCTCCGGGAGCCCCTTTCGCGCGGCCGTCGGCTCCGACCCCGACGGCCGGCCTCGTCCCTGCTGACTCGACCAGACCGGCGGTTGCCATGTCGGCCGGTCCTCGCGGTGGTCCGCTCACCGCACGCCACGCCGGACCCTTTACGGAACCACGGCTGGCCCATATCGCATGAGTGGAGGTTCGATGTTTCTGTTGCGCTCGTTTCGCGGCTGTCGCCGCACCGGCGTGTTGGCCGGATCGGTCGTGCTCGCCGTTGGCCTGGTGAACCCCGTGCCGGCTCGGGGGGAGGCCCAGGCCCCTGATCGGGTGGGCGTGGCGCGCGTCCTTCCGACGCCGCAGCGCGTGCAGGCGCGTGCGGGATCGGTCGTCCTGCCCGACCACGTCGACGTCGTCGCGGGTGCGGCAGCCGATCCGGCCGCCCGGCAGTCTCTCGTGGACGTGCTCGACGCGCGCGGGGTCACCGCCAGGGTCGTCGGAAGCGCGGACATGTCGACATCGCGTCCGGTGATCCTCCTCGGCGGCCCGAACGAGACGTCGGCGAGCGTCGCCGCGCTGAGTGCCCTCGGGGTGCAGGGGCCAGCGGGACTGCCCGGTGAGGGGTACGTGCTGGCGGCCGGGCACGATCGGCTCGGGCGACCGCGGATCGTCCTCGCGGGGGTGGACGGCGCGGGCACCTTCTACGCGGTCCAGTCGTTGCGTCAGCTGCTCGTGTCGCGAGGCGCCCGGGTGGCCGTCGACGGCGTGGCGGTGCGCGACTGGCCGGGTTACCGGATCCGTGGGGGCATGGAGTCGTTCTACGGACCCGTGTGGTCGCAGGAGGACCGGCGCTCGCAGATCGAGTTCCTGGCCCGGCACAAGATGAACCAGTTCTTCTACGGGCCGGCGGACGACCTGCGTACCGGATCGCACTGGGACTCCCTGTACGACGAGGCGGAACTGGGCCGGTTGAAGGAGATCCTCGACCTGGCGACGTCCCGTCATGTCGATTTCGTGTACCGGATCTCGCCGGAGGCGCCCCTGGCGCCGGGCAGGGGGATCTGCCACGTACGCGACACCGATCGGGCCAAGTTGCTGGCGCGTCTGGCGCAGTTGTGGGAGATCGGGGTCCGCAGCTACGTCATCGCCTGGGACGACGTGTCCGGAAACTTCGCGTGCCAGGAGGACCGGGACGCCTACCAGGGCGATCCGTCGCCGCTCGCGGCGGCCCAGGCCGGGGTCACCAACCTGGTCCAACGCGAGTTCATCGAGAAGCGCCCCGGCGCCAGCCGCATGGTGACGGTGCCGACGGAGTACTGGGGCATGACGCCCACGCCGTACAAGAACCGGTTCGACGAGTTGCTCAGCACCGAGGTCGACCTCTACTGGACGGGCTCGGAGGTGGTCTCGCCGCGCATCACCGAGGACGACCTGCGGGCCGCTCAGGGCGTCTGGCCGCGGCACCGGATCATGATCTGGGACAACTACCCGGTCAACGACTACAGCCCCAACCGACTCCTGCTGGGCCCACTGGTGAACCGCGACGCCGGCATGGCGGACGACGTCCTGGGCATCTCGTTCAACGGACTCGTCCAGCACCAGGAGGCCTCGCAGATCCCACTCGGCACGCAGGCCGACTACGCCTGGAACCCCGGGGCCTACGACGCCGAGCGCTCATGGACGCGGACTCTCGAGATCATCGGCGGCGACGCGTACGCGCAGCTGCGACTCTTCGCGGAGAACAACAAGGCCAGCGCCCTGGACAACACCGCGCGGCCCCAGTTCGCCGCGCTCGTCAACCGGCTCATCGCCGACTACTCGGCGGGCCGAGCGGTGGACGCCCAGCTCGACCAGCTCGACCGCGAGCTGCGCCGTCTGGAGGAACTCCCCACCACGCTGCGGGCGCAGCTAGACAACCCTCTGCTGCTCAAGCAGATCGAGCCCTGGCTGGACCGGGTCGGCACGACCGGCCAGGCGGGCCGGGCGGCGCTGGCGATCCTGCGGGCGCAGGACCGGGGGAACGGCGAAGCCGCCTGGCTGGCCCGGCGGGAGCAGGCGCGTGCCCGCGGCATCCTCGACAGGACATCGCACCAGATCAGCCCCGGCCCGGTCGACGAACTGCTCAGCTTCGCGGCCGCGCAGAGCGACGGCTACATCGGCGACCGCTGGTACGGCGACCTCGGGGCCCCCACGGGCCTACCGGCTGCCGCCCAGGGGTCCGCGCTGGGCAACCTGACCGACCGGCGCGACGACACGGCCTACGTCGCGGCCGGCAAGCCGCAGGACGGCGACGCGATCACGGTTGCGATCACCAAGCCGCACCGGCTGTCGGCGGTGACCGTGGTGCAGGACGCGACCGCTCCCGCCGACGGCGTGATCCAGGCGCTGGTCGACGGCGCCTGGGTGGATCTCGGACCGCTCGCTGACGGGTTCACCAAGGTGCCGGCGGCGGACCTCTCGGCCGGCGCGGTGCGGATCCGGTGGGCGTCGGGCAGCGCGGCCCCGCGCGTCTACGAGATCGTCCCGCACTACTCCGACGTGTTCAGCGGTGCCGTCTCGGTCGATCCGCCCGGGTCGCTGATCGCGCCGGGGGAGACGAAGCGGTTCCAGGTCGCCGTCGAGGTGTTCGCGGATCACCGGCTCAGTGGACGGGTGACCGCCACCGGCCCGGACGGCTGGACCGTCGACCCGGCGACGCAGGTGTTCCGTGCCCGGCCGGATGGCCGGACCATCGTCGCGAGCGTGCCGGTGAAGGTGAGCGTACCGGCCGGCGCGGAGCCGGGGCGCCACCAGGTCACGGTGGCCTTCAACGAGGACGGCGCGCCCCCGGTGAAGGTGTCGCTGCCGATCCTGGTCGGGCAGCAGAGCTACCCGAACCTCGTGACCGGGGCGGACCCGGCCGGCTACTGGCGCCTCGGCGACCCGGCCGGCTCAAGCACCGCCGTGGACAGCTCCGCCAGCGGACGGAACGGGACCTACCTCGCCGGCGCCCAGCCGGTCGCCGAGGGCGCGATCACCGGTGACCGGGCGGCGGACCTCTCCGCCGGCTACATCGAGGCGCCGCGAGGCCCGCGGACCGACCTTCAGGGCGCCTTCACGTTGGAGGCGTGGGTGAAGCTCGACAGGCTCGCCCCGGCGCCGGGGCAGGCGGTCATCGAGAGCTACTCCGGGCCGGCGGTCAACGGTTACGCCCTGCGGGTGACCGACGGCGTCCTGCAGGCGTGGTCGCTCGGCGCCGCCGGGAAGGGGCACGGCCTCGTGACCGGCCGTACCCGGCTGACGGTCGACGAGTGGCACCACGTCGCCGCCGTCTTCGACGGATCGCGACTGACCGTGTACCTCGACGGCGTCGCGGACAACAGCGTCGCGACGTCGGTGCCGCCCGGCAGCGGTACGGCGAGCGTCAAGCTCGGTGGCCGTGGGGACGACACGTCCCAGCGGTTGCAGGGTGACCTCGACGAGGCGGCGATCTACGACCGCGCCCTGACGGCAGCCGAAATCGAGGCGCACCATCTCACCGGTCTGCGCTGACCGGCCCTGCGGATGCGCGTCAGCCGCCCTGGGACGGGGGGCTGACGTGCATCTGGATGGCGTACCGGTCGCCGCGGTAGAGCGAGCGGCCGTACTCCACGACCTTGCCCATGTTGTCGACCGAGATGCGCTCTATCAGGAACGCCGGGGTGTCCTCGCCGACTTCGAGCCGTTTCGCCTCGGTGCCGGTCAGCCGGGCGATGGTGACGGTCTGCCGGGCCGATTCGAGCCGCACCCCGAAGACACGGCCCAGAACCTCGTACAGCGAGTCGTCGCGCTCCATCACCTTCAGCAGGCTGGGGAACCGTGCCGCGGCGAGGTTCGTCCGCTCCAACGCCATCGGGATGCCGTCCGCCGTGCGGATCCGCTCGATGTAGTGGGTCGGGTCGCCCGGGGCGATGTCGAGGTTGGCGGCGACCTGGCGGGCGGCCGGGCGGGTGCGGGCGCGGTACGACTTGGCGCCCGGTGTCATGCCGCGCATCCGCATGTCCTCGCTGAACGAGCGGAAGATCTCCGAGTGGGTCAGCGTGGGGTGCTGCACGAAGGTCCCACGCCCGGGCACGCGCCGGACCATTCCCTTCGACTCCAGCGCGTCGATGGAGCCCCGGACGGTCATCCGGGCGACTCCGAACCGTTCGGCGAGGACCCGCTCCGAGGGGAGCAGCGCACCGTCCCGCGAGTTCAGGACCATGGCGGTGAGGACGTCCCTGATGTGCTCGCCCTTGCCGCCGTTGCGCTCCGCCGGCAGGGACTCAAGGGCCCCGTCGCTCGGCTCATGTCGCGTCCTTGGCACGAACCAGTTCTCCTTCCTACGCAATTCAAGCCATCGTACGGGCAAACGCCCGGACGGCTGGTGAGGTCGGCGTAACCGTTGACCTCCGGTCTATACCAGTATTAGCCTCGGCTGGTCCGCCACGTCCAGCGGGGTGGCGGCCACGACGATCGGAGATGCGATGCCCAGAAGACGCGGTGTGCTGGGGGCGGCAGCGCTGCTCGCCATCACCCTTACTGCGTGTGCGCCAGGCAGCGGGGACGGCGGCGACGACGCCGTCAACCTGAAGGTCTGGGGCTGGCGGCAGGAGGATGTCGCGGCATACAACAAGATCTTCCAGATCTACGAGAAGGCCCATCCGGGCGTGACGGTGGAGTACCTGCCCTACAAGAACACCGAGTACGACACGATCCTCAAGACCGGCCTCACCGACTCCAGCGGCCCCGACGTCGCGCAGCTGCGCTCCTACGGGCTGCTCCAGCCGCTGGTCGCCGCCGGCAGCCTGGTGCCCCTCGACGACCAGGTCGACAAGCTCGGCGGCTTCCCGAAGCCGGTCCTCGACGGCGCGAAGGGCGAGAAGGACGGGCGCGTCTACGGCGTTCCGTTCGCGCTCCAGACCCTGCACGTCATCTACAACAAGAAGATCTTCGCCGACAACGGCATCGCCGCCCCCACCACGTGGGCGGACATGATCGCGGGCTTCGACAAGCTCAAGAAGGCCGGCGTCACCCCGCTGGCGAACACCGTCACCGACAAGTGGATGCTCCCGATCGAGCAGGAGATCTTCGGCGCCACGACGTACGGCGGCCCCGACTACCTGACCAGGATGCTCGACGGCTCGGCGAAGTTCACCGGCACGCCCTGGGTGAACTCCCTCGAGGCGTGGAAGAGCACCCAGAAGTACTGGCCGGCGCAGGCGTCCGGGGTGAGCTACGCGGACGCGCAGGCACTCTTCACCTCCGGCCGGGCCGCCGCGTTCCCCGGCGGCGTGTGGGAGATCGCCGGGTTCAAGAAGGCCAATCCGCAGCTGGACCTGGGCATCTTCAACGTGCCGCCCGCGCCCGGCGCGGCGGTCGACAAGACGCTGGTTCCCGGCTACGTCGACGGGTCGTTCGGCGTCTCGGCGAAGTCGCCCCGGCGGGACGCGGCTCTGGAACTCGTGCGGTGGATGGCGACCGAGGAGTTCGGCCGCGCCCTGGCCACCGAGCTCCACCAGATCTCCGCGGTGCCGGGCGTCCAGCCGCAGGACGAACTGCTGGCCCAGGCACTCCGGGAATACCAGGCGAACCCGAGTCCGTACGTCACCTACGCGTACTTCTCCGGCGGCACACCCACCGGCTGGGACCTCGCCTCCGAGGCGTTCTCCGACTACGTCCTCGGTCGACGCAGCGCCGCTGACACGGCCGCCCACGTCCAACGAGGGGTCGATCAGTGGTTCCGGCCCAAGAACTGACGGTCCGTCCTGCCCGGCGGTCACGCCGCCGGGCGGGACGGGTCTCGGCAGGGTGGATCACGACCTTCTGCCTGCCGGCCCTCGCGCTCTACGGCCTCTTCGTCGTGGTGCCGCTCGTCACCGCCTTCTACTACGGGCTGTTCCACTGGGACGGCACCCGGCAGGGGGAGTTCGTCGGGATCGGCAACTACCAGGAGGTTCTCGCCCGCTATCCGTTACGCGACGAGATCCCCGCCGCGCTGGGGCACAACGTCCTCTTCTTCGTCGGCACCATGGCGATCCAGAACACCGTCGGACTGGGCCTGGCGGTGCTCCTGCACCGCAATCCCTGGGGCAAGCGGCTGTTCCAGACGCTCTTCTCGCTTCCCTACCTGATCAGCCCGCTGATCGTCGGGTACATCTGGTCGCTCCTGCTGAGCCCCACCTTCGGCCCGATCAACTTCGCGCTCCGCGCGGTCGGCCTGGACGCATGGGCGCGTCCCTGGCTCGGTGAGCCGGACCTCGCCCTGCCCGTACTGATCCTGGTCAACGCCTGGCAGTGGATCGGCGGACCGATGCTCATCTTCGGCGCCGCCCTGGGCGGCATCCCCCAGGAGCTGGAGGAGGCGGCCGCGATGGACGGCGCGTCCGCGACCCGGGCGTTCTGGAGCATCCGGTTCCCGCTCCTGATGCCGGCGGTCGGCGTCATCACCGTGCTGACGTTCATCGGGTGCTTCAACATCTTCGACCTCGTCTACGCGCTGGGCGGCTCCGACGGCGGACCCGGCGGCGCGATGGACGTGCTCGGCCTGCTCTACTACCGGACTGCCTTCCAGGGCGGCAGCAACGCGATCGGAGAGTCCTCGGCGTTGGCCATGCTCATCTTCGTGTTCATCTTCGGGGTCTCCCTAGGCCTGGAGCGGGTGCTGCGCCGCCGGGAGGTCCACTAGATGACGACCCTGCGCGCCGCCCCCCGCACGGCACAAAAAGCCAGGGGCGATATTGAACCTCCGCGTGGCACCCGCCAGCGTTCGCTGCTGCGCACCGCCGGCGGCCAGTTCGTCCTGTGGGCCTACGCCGCGATCGCCTTCGGCCCGCTGCTGCTGGTGCTGATCGGATCGCTGCGGAGCAACGCGGAGATCCTCCAGGCACCGGTCGGGCTGCCCAGCTCGTTCGACCTGAGCAACTACACCCGGGCCTGGCAGACCGCGTCGATCTCGACGTACTTCGTCAACTCCCTGACCGTCACCTGCGCCTCGGTGGCGCTGTGCGTCAGCGTGTCGGCGATGGCCGCCTACGCCCTGTCCAGGTGGAAGTTCCGGGGCCGCGCCCTGCTGGCGGCGTTCTTCCTGTCCGGGTTGATGATCCCCGCGAAGCTCGGCCTGCTGCCGGTGTTCTACATGTTCCAGTCGATGGGTCTGATCGACAGCCGGATCGGGTTGGTGCTGCTCTACGCGGCGAGCGGAATCCCGTTCTCGATCTTCGTGATCATGGGCTTCATGCGGGGACTACCCGGTGAGCTGGAGGAGGCCGCGCGCATCGACGGGGCACACGAGGGCCGGCTGTTCGTGTCGGTCGTCCTGCCCCTGATGCGGCCGGCGCTCGCGGTCGCCACGGTCTTCCAGTTCGCGCCGACCTGGAACGACTTCTTCTATCCGTTGGTGCTGCTGCGCAGCGGGGACAAGTACACCGTACCGGTCGGGCTGACCCGGTTCTTCGGCGAGTTCGCCGCCGACCGCGGCACCCTCTTCGCCGGACTCGTGATCGCCCTGGTGCCGCTGGCCGTGGTGTTCGCCCTCGCGACCAAGCAGATCGTCGCGGGCCTGACCGCAGGGATGTCACGTTGACGACGACGATCACCATCGACGGCGGCAAGTCGGAGCTTCGGCTGCTGCTACGCGCGGCGGCGGGCCGCCAGCTCGGCGTCGGCCCGGGCTTCTCCTACCAGCCCCACGAGGACGGCGTCGACCGGATCCTGGCCGCGGTTCGTGGCGCCGCGGCGACGATCTCCCTTCCCGAACAGGTGGCGGGCGTGGTGGCCGGCCTGACCGGCGTGCCAGGGGAGTCGGCGGAACGCCGGCGCCTCGCCCTCGCCCTCGAACGGCAGTTCGGCGGTCCGGCCGTGGTCGTGGAGGACAGCATCCTCGCGCACGCCGGCGCTCTCGGCGGCCCCGGCGTACTGCTGTGTGTCGGGACCGGAACGACCGTGCTCGCCGTGGACGCCGACGGCGACCACGCCCGGCTCGACGGATGGGGTCCCCACCTCGGTGACCGGGGCAGCGCGCACGCCATCGGGCTGGCCGGAATGCGCGCCGCGACCGCGTCGTACGACCGGGTGGGGCCGGCCACCGGGCTGGCCGACCGCCTCGTCGCGGCGCTCGGCGGCGTGGACCTGGCCGCGCTGCAGCGGTACTACCGGGACCCGGCCATGATCTCGCGTACGGCGGCCTTCGCCCGCGAGGTGCTCGACGCGGCCGCCGGGGCCGACCCGGTGGCGGGCCGGATCTGCGCCGGGGCCGCGGCCGACCTCGCCGACGCGGCACAGGCGGCAACCGAACGGCTCAATCTCGGCGGGCCAGCCCGCCGGGTGTCCTTCAGCGGACGGCTGCTGACGCCGGGTAACCCTCTTCACCAGGCGCTGTCGGCCGAACTCGAGGCCAGAGGGCTGCCCCTGGTGACGCCCAGAGCGGAGCCGCTCGACGGCGGTCCGGCGCTCCTGAGCGGTGCCGCCCCCTACGCGCGCCTGCTGGCGCGCCAGGGCGGCGACGCGTGAGGGCCGGGCACGGGGTGGCGCGACTCGAGGTCGTGCCGGGGGAACCCATGGGTGGGTACGCCGACCGCTCGGACGGCGTGCGGAACGTGCTCGACCCGCTGGAGGTCCATGTCGTGACCTTCGCCGACGAGGGCCACCGCTTCGCCCTGGTGGTCGCGGACCTGATCTGCGTCAACGTCGACGTCGTCGACCGGATCCGGGCCGCCATGCGAGACGTCGGCGTGCAGTCCTGCTGGGTCGCCGCCACCCACACCCACGCGAGCCCCGAGGCGGGCTGCAGCCCTGGCGGCGACGCCACGCCACGGCACGTCGCCGACCGGCTCGAAGCCGCGTCCCTCGTGGCCGCGCGGTCTGCCGTGGCGTCCGAGCGTGCCGCCCGACTCGGCTCCGCCCGCACGCTGGTTCCCCAACTGGCCGGTCACCGTAACGTCGCTGATCCGGCTCCCCTGGACATTCCCGTCGACACCATCGTGGTCACCGCGGGCACCGAAGTGGTGGGGCTGGTCGTGGTCTCACCGGTCCACCCGACCATCCTTCCCGCCGACAACAACCATGTGAGCGCGGACCTCAACGGCGGCATCCGCCGGGCGCTGGCCACGCCGGACCGGTGGGTGGTCGTCGCCACCGGTGCGGCCGGCGACATCAGCACCCGGCACACCCGTCAGGGGCGGGGGCTCGACGAGGCGGACCGGCTCGGCGCCTGGCTGGCCGACCGGGTCGAACCGGTGTCGCCGCGCGTCGGCGAGGGTGCGGCGCCGCCGGTACGCCCGCCGGTCGTGCGGACGGTGACGCTCGCGCCGAAGCAGCCGGCGGAACTCGACGTCGCCGTGCGTCAGACCCCGCCGCCGGGGGGCGGGAACGAACGCATCCACCGGGTCATGCAGCAGGGGCTGCGGATCGCGGCGGAACAGGCTGCCCGGCAGCGCACGGAACCGTACGTGATCGACGTGGAGGCGGTGGACCTCGACGGCGTCACGGTCGTGGCCGTTCCCGGCGAACTGTTCCTGGAACTGGGCGAGACGATCCGGGCCGCGGCGCCGGACCAGGCACGGGACGTCGTGGTCCTCGGCTACACGAACGGCTACCTCGGCTACCTACCCGCCCGTGACACGCAGCCCTGCTACGAAACCTATGCCAGTCCGGTCACCTCGGGCAGCAGCGAGATCGTCGTCGAGGCCGCAGTGGCGGCCGTCGCGGCGGCCGTCGGCAACCGGGACCACTCCAGGAGGATCAATGCCTGAGCCTGCCTACGCCAACATCGCCCGGACCGCACTCGAACAGGTCCTGTCAACGCAGCTCGACGCCATCGAGGCAGCGGCCGGGCTCGTCGCCGACGCCATCGCCGCCGGTGGTGTCCTGCAGGCGTTCGGGACCGGCCACTCGCGGATCGTCACCCTCGAACTCGCGGGGCGTGCCGGCGGGCTCGCCGCCGTCAGCATGCTGGCGGTCAAGGATCTCGTGATGTTCGGTGGCGCCGAGCCGGGGCCGATCCTCGATCCGACGTACGAGCGCGAGCCCGGCCTCGCCGAGCGGATCTACCAGCTCGCCGCACCCTCCGCGCACGATGCCTTCCTGATCGTCTCGAACTCCGGAATCAACGCCGCCGTCACCGAGATGGCGGTGCTGGCCCGCGAGCGCTCCCATCCGATCGTGGCGGTCACCTCACTGGCACACACTCGCTCGGCCGGTGCCCGTGCGACCCAGGGACCGCATCTCGCCGACCTGGCGGATGTGGTGATCGACAACCAGGCGCCGGCGGGGGACGCGGCGCTGGAGATCACCCCAGGAGTTCGGATCGGGGCGGTCTCGTCGTTCACCGGAGTCCTCATCGCGCAGCTACTCACCGAACTGGTCTGCCGCCGGTTGCTGGGCCGCGACATCGACCCGCCCGTGCACGTATCCGCGAATCTCGCGCAGGGCGACGCGCACAACCGCGTCCTCTACGAGCGGTACCGCGATCAGGTCCGCCCGATCGAACCCTGATCGGCCGGGACGAAGGCTCCGGGGGCGTGAGCCTCCCGGTCGAGTTGGCCCTTCAAGCGGGCCGTCGACCGGCTCGGTGGGCCGGCGGATCGGTGTGAGTGGGTGCTCGCCTGGGCGTGGGATGCGGTCGCGGCACGACGGCCGTGCGACCGCACCCACGCTCAGCCGGCCAGCGGTCGGGCTCGGCGGTCCGGCGGGCCGTAGGAGGAAACCTTCAGATCTCAGATCAAGGGACGTAGACATCTTTCATGTTGTATCGATGTCCCGCTATATTGCCGAGCAGTGTCGATCTCTCCCGATGACGAGGTGCACATGTTCGACAACCCGACGCTTCGGCGGCGTACCCTGTTGGCGGCCGTCGCTGGCGCCGCGGCCGTCCCCATCATCGCCGGCCCCGCGTGGGCGGCGTTGCCGAAGGTCTACATCGACCCGGGCCACGGCGGCACCGACCCCGGCGCGGTCGGCAACGGGCTGCAGGAGAAGGCCCTGACGCTCGACATCTCCCTGCAACTGCGCAACATCCTGCTGGCCAACTGGGCCGTGGACGTCCGGATGTCCCGCACGACCGACATCACCCGCAGCCTGGCGTACCGCACCGACGACGCCAACGCGTGGGGCGCGAACCTGCTGGTGAGCGTGCACATCAACTCCGGCGGTGGCACCGGCTTCGAGAGCTACCGTTACCCGACGTCGGACGCCGCCACCGTCAATCTGCACAACGCCCTGCACCCGAGGGTGATCGGCGGCATGCGGACGATCGGTGGGGTCACCGATCGGGGGCTGAAGACCGCGAACTTCCACATGCTGCGCGAGTCGGCCATGCCCGCGGTGCTGACCGAGAACCTCTTCATCGACTCCGTCGCCGACTCGAACCTGCTCAGGCGCGCCGACTTCATCACCGCCACCGCCCGTGGCCACGCCGAGGGCATCGCCGCCTACCTCGGCCTGAGCGCCCCCAACCCGCCCACGTTCAGCACCATCGTGGACAACACCACGGCGGGACGGTTCACGGCGAGCACCAACTGGGGGACCTCCTCGTACTCCGCCCAGCGCTACGGCGCCGACTACCGCTTCGCCAACCCCACGCTGGCCAGCGACTCCGCCTGGTTCAAGGTGAACATCCCGGCGGCCGGCAACTACCGCGTCGAGGTGCGGCACCCGGCCGACCCCGGCTACAACAGCTCGGCCCCGCACGTCGTCGTCACCGCCTCGGGCAACCGCACCGTCAACGTGGACCAGCGCTCCAGCGGCGGCGTCTGGCGCTCGCTGGGCACCTTCGGGCTGGCCGCCGGCGACCGTAACCTGGTCGCGGTCAGCCGCTGGACCAGCAGCACCGGCTACGTGGTGGCCGACGCCGTCCGGGTCACCCGGGTCTAGGAACGCTGCCGGGCTGAGGCCGGGCGTTCGGCAGGCGTCGCCGCGCCACGCCTCGCGGCCCTCCTCCACCGCCACCAGCGCGCCGACAGACCCACCCGAACGTGATCAGGACGCCATGGACGTGACCCGGCGGCTTTAGGGTCCATGGCGTCCTGATCACCGTTTGCGGGGCGCGGCCGGCAGAGAGCTGCGGCAGAGAGCGGCACCGCGTCGCGGTGCGCCGGTGCGCGGGGTCGGTGCATCGACGCGGGCTTCTGGCCGGCGATCGACGGGCGTGACCCGCGCCGCCGACGACACGCCCGGGACCGACATGTGGGGTGTGACAACGGCGCCAACCCTATATATGGTGTCGGCGCAGCTGGTTCGGCCGCTCATCCGGAGTGGTCGAGGCAAGAGGGAACCCGGTGGGAATCCGGGACTGCCCCGCAGCGGTGAGTGGGAACGACCGCCGTCATCAGCACTGGGCCGCCAGCGGCCTGGGAAGCGACGGCCAGTAGGAGACCGGCGAGTCCGGTCGCGCCCGCGAGTCCGAAGACCTGCCAGTGCGCCGTACGCCCGCTTCCGGGTGTGTGGCGGTCCGAGGCCGCGTGGGACGGCCGACGCCATCCCGACGCGTTGCCCTGCGGCGCGTCGTCGTCGGTGTCCGCTCCCCGCGTGCCCAGGAAATCCGTCTGGGATCAAGGCTCGCGAGGAGTGAGTGGTGACAGTCACCGAGGTTTTTCCGGCCGACGATGCGGTCGTGGTGGGCCAGCGGCGGCCGCAGATGCGGGTCCGCAAGCGCGACGGCGGCACCGAGGCGGTCGACGTCAACCGGATCGTCCGCGCGGTCGAGCGGTGGGCCGACGACCTCGCCGACGTCGACCCGCTGCGGGTGGCGACCCGGACGATCAGCGGCCTGTACGACGGGGCGACGACTGCCGAACTGGACCGGCTGTCCATCCAGACCGCCGCGGAGATGATCGGTGAGGAGCCGCAGTACTCGCGGCTGGCCGCCCGCCTGCTGGCCGGGTACGTCGACAAGGAGGTCCGCCGGCAGGGCATCGGCTCCTTCAGCGAGGCGATCCGGCACGGCCACGCCGAGGGCCTGATCGGCGACGACACCGCGGCCTTCGTCGCCGCCCACGCCGGCGCCCTCGACGCCGCCGTCGACCCGCGCGGCGACCTGCGCTTCGAGTACTTCGGGCTGCGTACGGTCTACGACCGGTACCTGCTGCGCCACCCGACGAGCCGGCTGGTGCTGGAGACCCCGCAGTACTGGCTGCTGCGCGTGTCCTGCGGCCTGTCGCAGGCACCGGACGAGGCGATCGGGTTCTACCGGTTGATGTCGAGCCTGGCGTACCTGCCGAGTTCGCCGACGCTGTTCAACTCCGGCACCCGGCACACCCAGATGTCCTCCTGCTACCTGGTCGACTCCCCGCGCGACGAGCTCGACTCGATCTACCAGCGGTACGCGCAGGTGGCGAACCTGTCGAAGTTCGCCGGGGGCATCGGCATCGCATTCTCCCGGGTCCGCTCCCGGGGCGCGCTGATCAGGGGCACCAACGGGCAGTCCAACGGGATCGTGCCGTGGCTGCGGACGCTGGACGCCTCGGTGGCGGCGGTCAACCAGGGCGGCCGGCGCAAGGGCGCGGCCTGCGTCTACCTGGAGCCGTGGCACCCGGACGTCGAGGAGTTCCTCCAACTGCGCGACAACACCGGCGAGGACGCCCGGCGCACCCACAACCTGAACCTGGCCAACTGGATCCCGGACGAGTTCATGCGGCGGGTCGAGTCCGACGGGGTGTGGTCGCTGTTCGACCCGGATGTGGTGCCGGAACTGCCGGATCTGTGGGGCGCGGAGTTCGACGCGGCGTACCGGGCCGCCGAGGAGCAGGGCCGCTACGTGCGGCAGGTCCCGGCGCGGGAGCTGTACGGGCGGATGATGCGTACCCTCGCCCAGACCGGCAACGGGTGGATGACGTTCAAGGATGCCGCGAACCGGCTGTGCAACCAGACCGCCGAGGCGGGCAACGTGGTGCACCTGTCCAACCTGTGCACCGAGATCGTCGAGGTCTCCAGCGACGCCGAGACCGCCGTGTGCAACCTCGGTTCGGTCAACCTCGCCGCCCACCTGGGCGCGGACGGCATCGACTGGGAGCGGCTGCGCGCCACCGTCCGGACCGCCGTGACGTACCTCGACCGGGTCATCGACATCAACTACTACCCGACGGCGCAGGCGGCGGCGAGCAACCCCCGCTGGCGACCCGTCGGGCTCGGGCTGATGGGCCTTCAGGACGTGTTCTTCGCGCTGCGGCTGCCGTTCGACTCGCCGGCCGCCCGGGAGCTGTCCACCCGGATCAGCGAGGAGCTGTACCTGACGGCCCTGGAGACCTCCGCCGACCTGGCGCGACGCTCGGGCGCCCACCCGGCGTACGGGCAGACCCGGGCGGCGCGCGGGCAGCTGCAACCCGACCTGTGGGGCGTCACGGGCACCCAGACGGCGCGGTGGAGCGCGCTGCGGGAGCGCGTCGCCGCGTACGGGCTGCGCAACTCGCTGCTGGTGGCGATCGCGCCGACGGCCACCATCGCCTCGATCGCCGGCTGTTACGAGTGCATCGAGCCGCAGGTGTCCAACCTGTTCAAGCGCGAGACCCTGTCGGGGGAGTTCCTCCAGGTCAACACCGCCCTCGTGCGGGAGTTGAAGGCGCGTGGCCTGTGGACGGAGCGGATCCGCTCGGCGATCAAGCGCGCCGAGGGCTCCGTGCAGGACGTCGCGGAACTGCCGGCCGAGGTGCGGGAGCTGTTCCGTACCGCGTGGGAGCTGCCGCAGCGGGCGCTGATCGACCTGGCCGCGGCCCGCGCCCCGTACATCGACCAGTCGCAGTCGCTGAACCTGTTCCTGGCCGCGCCGACGATCGGCAAGCTCTCCTCGATGTACCTGTACGCCTGGAAGGCCGGGCTGAAGACGACGTACTACCTGCGGTCGCGGCCGGCCACCCGGATCCAGCAGGCCACCGTCGCGCCGGTCGGACCGGCCCGTGCCGCCGGTGTCGTCGCGCCGGTGGCGACCGTGGACGAGGCGCTGGCCTGCTCCCTGGAGAACCCCGAGTCGTGCGAGGCCTGCCAGTGACCACCCCGACCACCAGCGAACCGAGGACCACACACATGCTGCTCGACCCGGGGATGGATCTCACCCTGCGCCCGATGCGCTACCCGCACTTCTTCGATCGCTTCCGCGACGCCATCCGCAACACGTGGACGGTGGAGGAGGTCGACCTGCACGCCGACCTCGCCGACCTCGACCGGCTCTCCCCGGCCGAGCGGCACCTGGTCAGCCGCCTCGTCGCGTTCTTCGCCACCGGCGACACCATCGTCGCCAACAACCTCGTGCTCAACCTGTACCAGCACGTCAACTCGCCGGAGGGCCGGCTCTACCTGTCGCGGCAGCTGTTCGAGGAGGCCGTGCACGTCCAGTTCTACCTGAACCTGCTCGACACCTACGTGCCCGACGAGGCCGAACGCTTCGCCGCGTTCGCGGCCATCGAGAACATCCCGTCGATCCGGCGCAAGGCCGAGTTCTGCTTCCGCTGGATCGACTCGCTGGGCGAGCTGCGCCAGCTGCGTACCCGGGAGGACCGGCGGGCCTTCCTGCTCAACCTGATCTGCTTCGCCGCCTGCATCGAGGGGCTGTTCTTCTACGGCGCCTTCGCCTACGTCTACTTCCTGCGCTCCCGGGGGCTGCTGCACGGCCTGGCGTCCGGCACCAACTGGGTGTTCCGCGACGAGTCCATGCACATGGCCTTCGCCTTCGACGTGGTGGAGACGGTACGGGGGGAGGAGCCGGACCTGTTCGACGACGAGCTGGCCGCTCAGGTGCGGCAGATGCTCGCCGAGGCCGTCGAGTGCGAGGTCCAGTTCGCCGAGGACCTGCTCGGCCAGGGCGTGCCCGGGCTGTCCCTGGTCGACATGCGCGAGTACCTGCAACACGTCGCCGACCGGCGGCTCGCGCAGCTCGGCATCCCCGCCCACTACGGGTCGACCAACCCGTTCGCGTTCATGGAGTTGCAGGACGTCCAGGAGCTGTCGAACTTCTTCGAGCGACGCGTGTCGGCGTACCAGGTCGGGGTGAGCGGCACGGTGGCCTTCGACGACGACTTCTGAGCACGGGGGCCGCGCAGGCCGTGCGGCCGTCGCGCCGGGACCGGACGGGCGTGGGCGCCCCCCGTTCGCGGCCCCCGTGGCCGCGAACGGGGGCAGGCCCGATCTATGCTCCTGGTGCCTCGCCGCCGTCGGTGGCGCGGCCTGGGCGGGGGGACGGGTCAAGTGGGTGTGCCGACGCTGCTGGTCTCGCTGAGCAGGGCGAACGCCTACCGGGACATCGGGGCGGCGGTGGCGGCGGCACCGCACGGCGCGGTCGTCGTCGTGGAGCCGGGCCGCTACGACGGGCAGGTCGTCGTACGGGCCAAGGCGGTCACGATCCGCGCGGCCGTACCGGGCGGGCCACCGGTGCTGGTGGAGAGCGGCGCCGCCGCCCCCGCCGTGTACTGCGAGGACGCTCAGGTCGTCCTCCAGGGGCTGACCCTGCGCACGTGGAGCGCGGACGCGCCGGCGACGGTGTCGGCGCTCCGCGCCAGCCTGACGATCGAGTCCTGCGTCGTCACCGGGCAGGCCTTCAACGCCGTGCTCTGCGAGCGGAGCACCGCGCACGTGCGGATGTGCGACGTCAGCGGGATGCGTCGGGGCGTGGCGTTCGTCGACGGCAGCGGGGTCGTCGAGAACTGCCGGCTGTGGGACCTCGACGAGTACGCCGTGCTGTCCAAACGGGACAGTCAGCCCACCGTGCGGCACTGCCATGTCCGGGACACCGACCGGGGCTTCGATGCCTTCGAGGGCGGTGGCGGCACCGTCGAGGACTGCCACTTCACGGGCGTACGCATCGGGGCCGTCACGGCAGGCGGGCGCTCCCGGCCGACGGTGCGGCGGTGCCGGGTCTCCGGCGGACGCGGCAGCGGGCTGGTGTTCAGCGGGTCCGCCGGCGGGCTGGTCGAGGAGTGCGAGCTGACGGACCTGGAGGGCTGCGGCGTCGAGGTCTCCGGCGGCGCCGAGCCCGACGTGCGTCGCTGCCGGATCGAGGGCGTCGGCCGCAACGGCATCTACGTCAGCGGTGCGCGCGGCACGTTCACCGACTGCGACGTGACGGCCAGCCGGCTGCCCGCGATCGCCGTGGTCGACGGGGCGGCGCCGCTGGTGCGCGGCGGCGTCCTGCGCCGGGCGCGGGAGGACGCCCTGCTGGTCCGGGCCGCCGCCGGCCGGTACACCGGCGTGCGGATCGAGGCTCCGGGCCGCTACGGGGTGATCGTGCAGGGCGGCGACCCGACCCTGACGGACCTGACGGTCGACGGTGGCGAGGCGGGAGTGGTGCTCGACGGCGCCGTCGAGGCCGACGTCCGCCTCGACGGCGCCACCATCCGGGGCGCGACGAGCAGCGGGATCGCCGCCGGGGGAGCGGGCCGGCTCACCGGTACGAACGTCCGGGTGGAGAACGCCCCGGTGGGGCTGGTCGGCACCGACGCGATCGCGGTCACCCTCACCGACGCGGTGTTCTCCGGCGGCACCGTCGGTGTGACCGGGGCGGGCGAGGCCGCCCTGCACCTCACCGCCAGCACGGTCACCGGGACCACCGGTTCCGGGATGCTGCTGCGGGAGCAGTCCCGGCTGACCCTGCGGGCCAGCACGCTGCGCGCCTGCGGCGGCGACGGCGTGCAGGTGGAGACCGACGCCCCGGTGCTGGTCGACCGGTGCGAGTTCGTCGACGTGGCCGGCGAGTCCGTCCGGGGCGCCGACCGTGCGCGGGTGTCGGTGACCGCCCCGGAACAGCCGGCCGCCCCGGTCGTACCGGCTCCCGGGGACCGGGCCGGCTCCGCCGACGAGGCAGGCGTGCCCGCCCGTCCGACGTCGGCCAACGTCGACGTCGACGCCGTGCTGGCGGAGTTGGACGGCATGATCGGCCTGGCCGCGGTCAAGCGGGACGTGCGGACGCTGGTCCAGCTCATCCGGGTCGGCGAACAGCGCCGCAGGGCCAACCTGCCGGTGCCGCCGGTGAGCCGGCACCTCGTCTTCGCCGGCTCACCGGGCACCGGGAAGACGACCGTCGCGCGGATCTACGGGCGGCTGCTCGCGCAGCTCGGCGTCCTCACCAAGGGGCAGGTCGTCGAGGTGGCGCGGGTCGACCTGGTGGGCGAGTACCTGGGCAGCACCTCGCTGAAGACCGCCGCGGCCTTCGAGCGGGCCCTCGGCGGGGTGCTCTTCGTCGACGAGGCGTACGCGCTGGCCCGCACGTTCGGCACCAACTCGGACTTCGGGCTGGAGGCCATCGACACGCTGGTGAAGCTGATGGAGGACCACCGGGACGAGACGGTCGTCATCGTCGCCGGCTACTCCGACGAGATGGTGCAGTTCCTGGCCACCAACCCCGGCCTCGCGTCCCGGTTCACCAAGACCATCGAGTTCGTCGACTACGCCCCCGACGAGCTGCTCGCCATCATCTCCGCGCTGGCCGGGCAGCACGGCTACGACCTGACCGGGCCGACCGCCGACGCCCTGCTGGACCGGCTCGTCGAGGCCGTCCGCGACCCGGTGTTCGGCAACGGCCGGGGCGCGCGGAAGCTGTTCAACGCGATGATCGAACGGCAGGCGGGACGGCTCGGGGACGTACCGGCGCCGACCGCCGAGCAGCTGCGGACGCTGCTGCCGCAGGACATCCCCGCCGCCGACGACTGACCGCGAACCGCCGCTGACCCGCGCCATCGGTGCGGTCCGGCCTGGATCACGCCTGCATCGAGATGTCGAAGGCGGCGTCGCGGACATCGGCGACCGGGTGCCCGCGCAGCAGGTGGAGCACGTCGCGCCAGGGAGCGGACCAACCGAACGCCCTGCCGCCGGCGGCCAGTGCCACCGCGAACAGGCCGGTGGCGGCCTCACCCCGGGCGGCGAGCGTACGAGCCGTGTCGAGTATCGGCTCGGCGTCCAGGGCCGTCGGGGAGGCGGTGCGCTGGGCGAGGAGGTGGGCGAGCCGGGCGGCGAGCGCCGGCCGGCCCGCCACCAGCTCCGCGATCGTGAGGATCTCGGCGGTGAGCCGCGCCGACGTCGTGTCCCTCAACGGCAGCGCGCTGGTCAGCAGGGTGCCCGCCTGGGCAACGTATGCGCGGTGCCGGCCCAACTCCGCCGCCGCCCGCCGGACCGGCGCCGGGTCGGCCAGTGGCCCGAGCGTCCAGGACGCCGTGGCCACGATGTCGTCGATCCGCCGACGGGCGAGGCGGTCCCCGGCGGGGCCACCGAGGTCCGCGTCGGCGCCGTCGATCCGGACGAGGGCGTCCAGCGCGGCGACGGGCACCTCCCGTTCGGCGCGGTCCGGGTGACGGAGCACCGCGGTCAGCATCGGGCGCACCGACTGCCAGTCGTACTGCCCGCCCAGGTCGGTGAGCGCCGCCGTGAGCAGGCCGGTGAGGTCGGGCGCCCAGGGCAGCCAGTGCACGAGCCGGGGCCAGGCCAGCCGGCTGAGCTCCCGGTCGGGGCTCGCGCAGGCCCGGGCGACGAGGGCGGCGTAGCGGGGGCGATCCGGTGCGGCGATTCCGCCGGGCGGGGTCGCCAGCACGGCCAGCGACTCCTCCCGGCTCCCGACGATCGCCTCCTCGAGGATCGGCCAGCTCTCCGGCGCGTGCAGCCGCTGCCGGGCGGCGTCGACGATCGCGGCCCGTACGTCGCGGTGCTGGCCGGGCTGGCGCCACGCCGACACCAGTACCGCCATCGCCTCCGGGGGACCGAAGCGGCCGAGCAGCCGGACCGCCTGCTTGCGGCTGGTCACCTTGCCCCGCCCCAGGGCGACGCCGGACAGCGGGGCCACCAGGTCGGCCGGGCGGGTGAAGCGGACGGCGCGGGTGGCGGCGTACAGGGCGACCCTGGCCCGATCGTCGTCGGCGTGCGACAGCAGCAGCGGCAGCGCCTCGGCGGGCCGGTCGGTCCACGGCAGCGCCTCCAGGGCCGCCTCGGCCAGGGTCACGTTCGGCGAGCCGACGTGACGCAGCACCAGCTCCCGCCCGGCGTCGGGCACCCGCGCGGCGGCCCGTACGGCGGCGGCCCGGTGGTGCAGCGGGGTGCCGGCGTCGGCGGCGAGGCGCGCCTGCAGCCGCACGAACGCCTCCTGCTGGCGGGGCAGCCACCGCTCGACGCGCACCGGTCGGCCCGGAATCCAGCGGGTGCCGGCGGTGAGGAAGGCCCCCTTCGGCGGGTGACGCAGCACCCGGTCGAGCAGGTCGGTACGTCGGGCGCTGACGGTCCGCCACACCGTGGGGAGGGTGACGGTGGAGCTGTCGGAGTCCAGCACGTACGCCACGCGCTGCGCCCGGGTCCTCGGGTCGGCCAGCCACAGCTCGACGGCCTCCCGCACGACGGCGGCCACGGTGCCGGGGGTCGTCGCGCGGCGCAGCAGCTCCTGGAGTTCGGGCAGCTGCCACGCCCGCCGCCCCAGGGCCCGGGTCACCGCGAACAACGCGGTGAACTGCCCCCGGGCCACACCGGCTTCGATCCATCCGCGGAGCCGGGCGAAGACCAGCGTCTCCTGGCCGCGGCGCAGCGTCTCGTCGAACCGCCCGAGCGGCGGCAGCCGGTGCCCGCCGAAGAGCCGGTCGAGCGTGTCCAACGCCCACCGCAGCAGGGCCGGCTCGTCGACGTGCCGACCCAGCACCCGGGCGGCGAGGGTGCCGAGCGCGGCGAGGGTGCGTGTCGACGCGTCGCGGGTGGTCGTGGCGTCGACGGTGATCCGGGTCAGCGCCTCGACGGCGTCCGCGCGCAGCAACGGGGCCAGGTCCGCCAGCTCCGTCAGCGCCACGGCCCGGACCGGGTCCTGCTCGTTGCGCAGCCGATCCAGCCTGGTCAGGGCCTCGGCCGCCGCCGCGGGGTGGCGGCTGCGCCGGGCGGCGGCCAGGAGCAGCTGGTACGCGACGGCCCGGTCGTGCGCGTCGGCGGCGCGCAGGGCGGGGGTGAGCGCCGCCGACGCCGCCGGCCAGGGCAGCAGGGCGCTCCACGACCGCACCTGCGCCTCGTCGTGGCGGACGTCGTCGAGGGCGAGCACCCGACGTGCCTCCCGCTCCCGCCAGTCGTGCGGCAGCACCTCCATCAGCGACGCGTCGGGGATCCGGGTGGCCGTCTCGACGTCGGCGAACACGGCGTCGTACAGGTCGCCCCGGCGCGCCGGGGGTAGCGCCCCCAACAGCCGGTCCAGGGCGTTGTTGTGGCCGCGTACCCGCCGGCCCAGCGCGACCAGGTCCGCCTGCGGCAGCCGGGCGATCCGGCGCAGCAGCGCCGGGGGCAGCCACTGGTAAGCCACCCAGTCCGCGCGGGACGGCGCGGTCAGCAGGGCCAGCACCCGTCGTGGCGCGGACGCGGCGAGCGGGCCGTAGTACGCGAGGTCGCCGGGGAGGTGCCCGGTGGGCGCGTACCGTTCGAGCAGCGTCAGCGCGCGTTCCGGTCGGCGCCGGCCGGCGACCAGGACCCTCTTGCCGTGCGCCGTCCACCAGCGGTCCCGTTCGTCGGGTTGGAGGTGGGGCAGCGTCGACTCGGCGTGGTCGAGCACCACGTCGCCGTGGCGACGGGCCAGGCAGACCGAGCCCGGCAACGCGTGTTCGACGACCGGCAGCAGCCGGCGGACGGTGTCCGCCCTGCAGGCGGGCAGCAGGGCGACCGCCTCGACGGCCCCGAAGCGCCCCAGCACGCCGTCGACCAGGTCGTCGGCGACCGCCGGCCGGCGCAGGTGCCGCAGCGACCGGTAGACCAGGTGCCGCAGGTCGGCCGGCGCGTCCCGGACGAGTGCGCGCAGGTCGTCGCCGGCGAGCCAGCCGGCGCGCAGGCCCGCCTTCACGGCGACCGCGCGGATCGTGCCGTGCCGGTCGCCCAGCGCCGCCCGCACCGCCGCGTGGTCGCCGACGATCTCGGCGGCGGTGACGGCCAGGAACCGGTGGTACGACGACGCCTCGGCGCGCAGGTCCGCCAGGGTCTCCGGCAGCTCCCCCGTGGCGGCCGCCTCGCGGGCGCGACGGGCGAGCGTCGCCATCCGCTCCGGGTGGGCCAGCGCGTCCAGTTCGCCGAGCAGCCGTCGTGTCGATCTCCGCACGCCGACCATTGTGGCGGTCGGGGGGCCGCCCCGCCGACCCGTTATCCGCCCGGCGCCTGGCGACGACCACCGTCCTGCCGGTCCACCGGTCAAGGGCCGCCGGGCGGCGCGACGGCGGGCAGCGAGGTGGTGGTGGCGACCGCGACGCCGACCGCCGCGAGCAGCACCAGCGACGCGAGGCTGGGCAGCGCGGCGGTCGCCGGAGCCGCGAGCGCCACCACCAGCAGCCCGAGCATCCGTCGCCGGCAGAACCGGCCCGTCGCGCGTCGCCAGATCAGCTGGTCGGCGGCGAGGAAGACGAGCACGCCGCCGTGCAGGGCGGCGTGTCCCAGCGACGCCAGCGGCGCGCCCGGCCGCTGGGCCGCCTGGGCCAGCGCCGTCGTCAGGCCGAGGGCGACCAGGACCAGACCGGCGACGGTCAACAGGTGCAGGTAGGTGTAGACGTCCCGGGCCAGGGCCGCGCCGCGAGGGCCGGTCGACACCTGCGACAGCCGCCGGTCGAGGACACGGTCGGTGCCGACGTACGTCCACCACAGGGCGGCGAGCAGGGTGACGATCAACGCGACGGTGACCAGGGAAGCCGCTGAGATCGACGTGTCGGCCAGTGCGACGCCGGTGGAGATGAATCCCTCTCCGAGGGCGACGAGCACGACGAGGTTGTACCGGTGCGGCCACTGCCCGATGGAGCGGATCCCCTGGTCGCGGGCGCTGGTCAGGTAGCCGCCCGCCAGGTCCACCACCACCGCGGCCGTCCAGCACACGGCGGTGGCCGGGGGGATCGGCCGACCGAGCGGGGGAAAGGTCAGCGTCGCGCCCACCAGCAGCGCCAGCGCCGCCGCGGTGGGTACGGCGGCCCGGGCCGCCTGGGCCCGCAGCACCGGATCGCCCCTCGCGACCCGGAAGAGCGCGGCGAGGTGCAGCGCCCGCAGCGCCACGTAGCAGGCCACCACGATCAGCGGGCCGGGAAGCCCACCGGGAACGCGGCTGAACGCCTGCGGGATGGCGACGCCGAGCACGAAGGTCAACGCGCCCGCCGCCAGCACCGTCGCCCGCACCAGGGTGCTGACGCGGGGCGCCACGCTCTCCAGCCAGGCGTACATGCACCAGGACCACCAGAGCAGGGCCAGGACACCGAGGCCCTGCGCCAGCCCCGCCGGGGACGGCTGACGGGTCACCAGGACGGTGATCTGGATGAACGCGTACACGACGATCAGGTCGAGGAAGAGTTGGTGGGGGCGGACCGCCGTCACCCGCCGCACCGTGCCGGCGACCGCCTCGTGCAGCCGGCGGTGCCGCCCGGCGAAGACGGTACGGTCGGCGATCACGGCGGTGCCGAGGCAGGCGGCGAGGATCGCCAGCGATCCCAGCGCCGGCGCATTCAGGGCCACCGGTGCGGCGGCGAGCAGCAGCCCGATGCCGAGCGCGACACTGCGCCCCACCAGGTCGAACCCGCGCTTCTCGAAGGCCAGCAGCCCGAGCAGGTAGAGCAGCGCCCCGCCGTGCAGGGCGAGCACGCTGCCCGTGCCCCAGCGGCCGGCGGTGCTCACCTCCGTCGCGCTCAGGGCGTGTTTGAGGCCGAGCGCGAGCAGGATCAGGCCGCCGACCATCGGCAGGTGCAGCAGCGCGTAGGCGTCGCGGCCGACCAGCGACGTGGCGCCGCCGGGCAGACGCCGCAGCGACTGTTCGGCGGCGAACCGGGCGAGGTCGAAGTAGGTCCACCACAGCATGATCACCACGAGGACGCCGAGGGCAGAGCCGCCGAGCACCGACCAGGTGATCGGCGGGTCGCCCACCAGTCCCCGGCTGGTGCCGATCGAGATGATCGTCTCGCCCAGGGCGACGAGCACGATCAGGCTGTGCCGTTCCGCCCAGTGCCCGACGGACCCGATCCGCCAGTCGCCCGAGCCGAGCCCCGCCAGGCCGGCGTAGTCGACGGCGGTGGCCACGGTGAACAGCACCACCTGCGCGAGGCGCACCGGCGGCCGGTCCGGCAGCAGCGCCGGCAGGGACGCGGCGGCCAGCAGCAGCGGCGAGGTGACGCACAGCGGCAACCACGCGCGTCGGGCGAACAGGGGCCGGTCGCCGGCGTTCAGCCCGGCGAGGGTGGTGACCGCCACCGGCACGAGGCGCACCAGGACGAACGCGACGGCGAAGACGAGGGGCCCCCACCGGCCACCCGGCCGGTCCGCGTACGCCACCGGCAGGGTGACAGCGACCACGAAGATGCCGGCCGCCGCCCCGAAGACGACCAGCGGCATGATCCCCCGGTCGAAGCGCACCGTGTTGCCGAACCAGGCGTACGACGCCCAGCACCGCCACAGCAGCGCGACCACCAGGAACCCCTCGAACAGCCCGACGGGGTGGAAGTTCGCCGACATCAGCGCGGTGACGTTGAAGAACGCGTAGACGAAGACCAGGTCGAGGAACAGTTCCAGGCGTGTCACCCCGCCCGGACCGGGCTGGATCCGCCCGGACACCGCGGCGCGGATCCGCCCGGCCCCCGACGCGCTCATCGCCACCCGCCCACTCTGCCAACCGGCGGGCGGGCGCCACGCGGGATCCCCGAAGCCGCGCCTGGTGCGTCCGGGGAGCCGTCGGGCGTGCGGGTCGTCGACCGCCGCGTTGGTCCGCCATACCGTCGAAGGGCCTGCGGGTGACGCCGGCCGCCCGGGGAGGGGCGCCTTGCCGGTGTCTGCCATGCTCGGGCCGGTGACGACCGGTCGCCCCACCACCCCCCGCACCCACCGCCGCGTCCGCAGCCGCCGCACCCGGATCGCGCTCGTCTCCGGCGCGGCCGCGGTGGTCCTCGCCGTCGCCGTCCTCGTCGCCGCGGTGGTGGTGCCGCTGGTGCGGCCGGCGGGCCCGCGCCCGCTGTTCCAGCTTCCCGTCGCGTGCGGGGAGACGTGGCAACTGGGCACCTATCCCGGTCACGACGACTACGACGTGGACCTGTTCCCGACCGAGGGCAGGGCGTGGGGGCGGCCGGTGCTCGCGTCCTACGCGGGGGAGGTCACCGTGGCGGGGATCAACGGATCGCTCGGTGGCCGTACGCCCGACGACCCGGACGGGCCGCGTGGCCGCGGCGGCGGCTACTGGGTGAAGATCGACCACGGCGGCAAGTGGGAGACGCAGTACCTGCACCTGCTCGAACCGCCGCTGGTCCGGGTCGGTCAGCGGGTCGCCCAGGGTGAGCAGATCGGGCGGGTCGGCAGCACCGGCAACTCCGGGGCGCCGCACCTGCACTACGAGCAGCGCCGGGGCTGGGAGAAGGTCGAGGCCTACTTCGACGGGGCGCCGTCGGGCATCACCCACGACGACACCGAGTACACGGTCAGGCGCAAGAGCAACAACTGCGTGCCCGAATGACCGACGCCGCCGGTCGGCGGCGGGTGGTCAGTGGCTGTGGCTGCCGGCCGCGTCCGTGTCGTAGGTGTCGTGGTGGGGGAACTCGTTGACGTAGCGCTGCCGGCCCAGCGGCGTGAGGTCGAGATAGTTGTACGTGTTCAGCAGCGGGTCGAGGCCGCGGCCGTACACGGAGTAGGTGTGCAGGACCCGTTCGCCGTCGCGGACGAAGACGCTCAGGCCGTGGGCCTCGCCCTGCAGGTGGTGGGTGAGGCCCTGGGCCGCCAGGGTCTCGGCGTCCTTGTAGTTGTATTCCACCGGGGCGATGGCCGGGTCCATGGTGACGTGGAAGTCGTAGTTGAAGTCGCTGCCGTGCGAGGAATACCAGGGAAAGCGCCAGCCCATCCGGCTCCTGAAGGCCGCGAGGGTCGTGAACGGCGCGCGGGAGACCACGGCGAGTGTCGTGTCACTGGCGTGCAGGTGCGTGAGGTGCCCGAAGTTGTCGACCAGCAGGGAGCAGCTCGTGCATCCCTCGGCCCATTCCGGATCGAACATGAAATGGTAGACGATCAACTGTCGTCGTCCCTCGAACATGTCGGGCAGCCGGACGGCGCCGGCGGGACCGGTGAAGGAGTAGTCCTTCTCGACGGCGACCGCCGGCAGTTCGCGCCGGAGTGCGGTGACCCTGTCCCGCAGGCGGGTGATCTCCTTTTCGCGGTCGAGCAGTTCCTTTCGGGCGTCGACCCACTCGTCCCGGGACACGACCTTCGGTGCAATCATGGACGACACGCCTTTCCGCTGGAGCGCCTGGCCCATTCTTGTCGGGCCGTACGCGATCACACCAGCCTCACCCGGTGTCGTGGGATTCCCATTTCCGGATACCGTTCCGGCGATTCGCGCCGGCCGGTGGAGCAAATTCGCAGGTCGGCTTGTTCGCCCTCGACGCCCGGCCGGTCCGCGTGCCGGAAAACGGCACCGGCGTGAGTCGGTGAAGTGCGCACTATCGAATAAGGCCGCGCGTCGCGTTCGTCGCCCACGCTCGACGACGGGGAGCCGCCCGCACCCGGCCCTCCAGCGGTCGGGGGCGACGCCTCGCCGGCCCCGGCGATACGGTGTGGCGCGTGGACGAGTCGAACATCGGGGCGTTGCGGGCCGTCACGGTCGACGGAGTGGCCCTGGCCTATCGCGTCGCCGGCGACTCGACCGACCCACCCATGGTGCTGCTGCACGGCCTCGGCGAGGACGAACGCGACTGGCACGGCGTCCTGGCCGCGCTCGCCGCCAGGCACCGGGTGTACGCGCTGGACCTGCGCGGCCACGGCCGCAGCGACCACCCCGGCCGGTACTCGCTCGAGTCGATGCGCGACGACCTCGTCGGGTTCCTCGACGCGGTGGGGGTCGAGCGGTGCGTGGTGATCGGCCACTCCATGGGTGGGGCCGTGGCGATCCTGCTCGCCGAGGCCGCCCCGCACCGACTCACCCACCTGATCCTGGAGGACGTGGCAGCACCCCGACCGGGCGCTTTCGAACGGCCGCCCCTGCCCCCGCCGGACGCGCCCACGCCGTTCGACTTCGCCGCCGTCAACGCCATCCGCGCCCAGCTCAACGACCCCGACCCGGCCTGGTGGGACCGTACCGACGCCGTCGACGTGCCGACCCTGGTGGTCGGCGGCGGCCCGGACAGCCCCATCCCGCAGCAGCTGCTCGCCGAGATGGTCGACCGGATGCCCGACGCCACCCTCGTCACGATCCCGGCCGGGCACGACGTGCACGCCAGCCGGCCGGCGGAGTTCCTGGCCGCGGTCGACGGCTTCCTCGCCGCCCGCGCCCAGCACTGAACCGCCCGACCCGTGGCGTCCGCCCGCCGGGGCCCGCAGCCGGCGAGCGGTCCGGCGCTGCCCCGCTGAACCGGCACGGAGACCGCACTAGTCTTGCCCAGCGGGACCGGGTCGAAGGGAGCAGGTCAGATGGGGGAGCGGTCGATGCGGGAGGCCGCAGCGCTGTTGGCGCAGGCGCGGCGCGTCGTGATCTTCACCGGCGCGGGCGTCTCCGCGGAGAGTGGTGTGCCGACCTTCCGCGACGCCCTCACCGGCCTGTGGCGCAGCTTCGACGCGCAGCGGCTCGCCACGCCGGAGGCGTTCCGCGAGGATCCCGCGCTGGTCTGGGGCTGGTACGAGTGGCGACGCGCCACAGTGCGGCGGGCCCGCCCGAACGCCGGTCACGTGGCCGTGGCCGCGATCGAGGCACGCGTACCCGGCGCGGTCGTCGTCACGCAGAACGTCGACGACCTGCACGAGCGCGCCGGCTCGGTCGCGCCGATCCACCTGCACGGCAGCCTCTTCGCGCCGCGCTGCTCGGCCTGCGCCCGTCCGGCGCCGATGCCGGACGAGGCTGTTGAGGAACCGGACGACGGCCGGCGCGTGCCTCCGCCCCGGTGCGCGCACTGCGCGGGCCCCGTCCGGCCCGGGGTGGTGTGGTTCGGTGAGGCGTTGCCGACCGCCGCGTTGGAGGCCGCCGTGGAGGCGGCGTCCACGTGCGACCTGCTGGTGACCGTGGGCACCTCGGGCCTGGTGTATCCCGCCGCCGAGATCCCCCAGGTGGCTGCCCGCTTCGGCGCCACCGTGCTGCAGGTCAACCCGCAGGAGACGCCCCTGGACGCCGTGTCCGACGTGAACCTGCGCGGTCCGGCCGCCCAGGTGCTTCCCGCCCTCGTGCACGCCGCCTGGGGTGCCGATCCGGCGTGACGACGCGCGGGAGCATCCGGTGCGGGACGGCCGGCCGGGCCATGTCGTGGGCAGGCGCCTCGGTTGCCGGTTCAGCCCCACCAGGGCCGGCGTACCGCTGACGTAGACTGTCGGCGGTCCAGCCCCGGCCGTCCGACACGCGCCGGCTGGCGGCGGAGTGTGTTTCCGTGTCACTGAGGCGCTCCGTCGAGGTCGGACGTGGCGCAGTCGCCGGACGGGGCGGGCGGGAGAGGTGAGGTGGCCGTGCGCGGTCCTGCGATGACGGACGTGGCTCGCCTCGCCGGCGTCTCGCACCAGACGGTGTCCCGGGTCCTCAACGGGCACCCGAACGTACGCGAGCAGACCCGGCTGCGGGTCCAGGCGGCCATCGCGGAACTCGGCTACCGGCCCAACCGCGCGGCGCGGGCGCTGGTCACCGGCCGGTCCCAGGTGATCGGCGTGGTCGCGCAGAACACCACTCTCTACGGCCCGGCCTCGCTGCTGGCGGCCCTGGACCAGGCGGCCGCCGAGGCGGGGTTCGCGGTCAGCGTCGGCAGCGTGAGCGACCTCGACGACCAGTCCATCTCGGCGGCGGTGGAGCGGCACCTCGCGCACCGGGTCGCCGGCATCGTGGTGATCGCGCCGGTCGAGTCGGCGGGGGAGGCCCTCGAACGGCTCCCCAAGGACGTTCCGCTGGTCACCGTCGACGGCGACCCGCGCCGTCCGGTGCCCCTGGTCACGGTCGACCAGGTCGCCGGTGCCCGCGCCGCCACGCAGCACCTCCTCGACGCCGGGCACCGGACGGTCTGGCATGTCTCCGGGCCGGCGGACTGGTTCGACAGCGCCGGCCGGATCGACGGATGGCGGGAGACGTTGCAGGCGGCGGGCGCCGAGTTGCCGCCGCTGCTGCCGGCGGACTGGTCGGCGGCAGCGGGGTACCGGTGCGGACAGATGCTGGCCCGGATGCCCGAGGTCACCGCGGTCTTCACCGCCAACGACCATCTGGCGCTGGGCGTGCTGCGGGCGTTGCACGAGCACGGCCGGCGGGTGCCGGACGACATCAGCCTGGTGGGCTTCGACGACGTGCCCGAGGCGGCGTACTTCATCCCGCCGCTGACCACCGTGCGGCCCGACTTCGCCGCGGTCGCCCGGGCGAGCCTGGACCTGCTGCTGGCACAGATGGAATCCGACATCACCGGCCCGCTGCGGCAGACGGTCGCGCCCTCCCTGGTCTCCCGTCGCAGCGTCGCCGCCCCGCCACGGCGCTGATCCCGCCGGAGATCCACTTCATCACCACCTGCGCCACCGCGACGTCGCCCTGTGCGTCGAGCGCGACGACGGCTCGACGCTCTTCCGCGGCGACGCCGACCGCGCCTCCGCCACCTTCCACCCGGAGTAGACGGTCCGCGAGCCTGGTGCGGGGGTCGCATTGGTCTGTGTCTATTGACAGGAGAGCCGCCTCGGCCCGACGCTGAGAGAGCGCTCTCTCGCGCCGCCCACCACCCCGAGGAGGACCTTTCGTGAAGCTTCGAAGAAGGCTGCTCGCCGCCGTGTCCGCGCTGGTCGCCGCCGTCCCGGTGACCCTCGCCGCAGCCCCCGCCCACGCCGTCGGCCCCGCGCTGCTGCCCGTCACGGTCACCAACAGCACCGGCCGGGGTGAGGCCGTCCACCTCTACGTGATCGGCGTGCAGCTCTCCAGCGGCCGCCTCGGCTACGTCAACCAGGGCGGCACCTTCGTCCCGTGGTCGGGCGGGCAGCTCCCGCCGTCGCCCGCGCCGGACGCGTCCATCCCGGGGCCCGGAAACGGCGGCAGCACGACCATCCGTTTCCCGCGCGGGTTCTCCGGCCGCGTCTACTTCTCCTTCGGCGAGAAGCTCAAGTTCTTCCTCACCCCGGACGGCCTCGTGCAACCCGCCCCATGGGCGGCCGGCGACGCCAACCGCGACATCCTGTTCGACTGGAGCGAGTTCACCTACAACGACGCCGGACTGTGGCTCAACAGCTCACAGGTCGACATGTTCGCGGTGCCGCACGCGGTCACGGTGACCGGAGCCACCGGCGTCACCAAGCGCACCGGTGACGTCGTCGCCGGGGGCCGCAACGCGATCATCGAGGGCATCCGGTCCCAGTCGGGCTGGGCCAACACGGTCCACACCCGCTCCGACGGGACCGTGTTGCGGGTCCTCGCGCCCGGCAAGGCGGCCGGCGCCGGCCTGTTCAGCGCCACCTACCTGGACTCCTACATCGCGTCGGCCTGGAACGCGTACACGACCAGGACGCTGACCGTGGTGCCGTTCGCCGACCAGCCGAACACCCGCTACTTCGGGCGGACCTCGGGCAACGTCATGACCTTCACCAACAGCGCCGGCCAGCGGGTCGCCTCCTTCAACCGGCCCTCCTCGGCGAGCGTCTGGGGCTGCGACGGGGACCTGCCCGCACCCAACGACCCGGTCGTCGGCCCGATCTCCCGGACGCTCTGCGCCGCGCTGAACCGGGGCACGCTCGGCACCATCGACACCCAGCCCAGCACCGACGCCGCCCAGTTCTACCGCAACAACCCGACGAACCACTACGCCCGCGTCATCCACGCCAACATGACCGACGGCAGGGCGTACGCCTTCGCCTTCGACGACGTCGGCGCGTTCGAGTCGCTGGTCCACGACGGCGACCCCCGCGCGGCCGGACTCGTCCTGAGCCCGTTCGGCGCCGGGAGCGGCGGACCGGGGAACCCCGGCAGCGCGGTGCCCGTGCTGAGCAACTGGAACAACAAGTGCATCGACGTGCCGAACTCGAACTTCGTCGACCGCGCGCAGTTGCAGATGTGGAACTGCAACGGCACCGCCGCGCAGAAGTGGACGTTCACCGGCGACACCCTGCGCAGCCAGAACAACAAGTGCATGGACGTCGACGGCGGCGCCACCGGCAACGGCGCGGTCGTCCAGCTCTACACGTGCAACGGCACGGGCGCACAGCGGTTCACCCTGACCGCGACCGGTGACCTGGTCAACATCCAGGCCGGCAGGTGCGTCGACATCCGGGAGTGGAACAGCGCCGACGGCGCGAAGCTCCAGCTCTGGGACTGCGCCGGCACCGCCAACCAGAAGTGGCGCAAGGGCTGACCCGCTCGGCGGATGGCGACGACCCGTCGCCATCCGCCCCCGGCCCGGACCGTCGGGGCGACCGACGTCCGTCTCGCCCGCTGTGCCATCGTGGTCCTGCCATCGCCACGCGCCCCCGGCAGGTGCCACGACGCCGCCGCGCCGGCCGTGGCGTCGACGGGAGGGGGAGCGGCGATGGGGGAGCAAGGGTCCGGGCCGCTCAGCGGCATCCTCGTGGCCGACTTCTCCCGGATCCTCGCCGGACCGTACGCGACCATGCTCCTCGCCGACCTCGGCGCCGAGGTGGTCAAGGTCGAGGGGCCCGGCGGGGACGACACCCGGACCTGGCTGCCGCCCGTGCGGGAGGGCACCTCCACCTACTACCTCGGTGTCAACCGCAACAAGCGGTCCATCGCCCTCGACCTCGCCGACCCCGACGACCTGGCCGTCGCCCGGGAACTGGCCCGCCGCGCCGACGTCATGATCCAGAACTTCCGGCCCGGCGGCCTGCGGCGCTTCGGCCTCGACTACGACAGCGTCGCCGCCGTCAACGAGCGGATCGTCTACGCCTCGATCAGCGGGTTCGGCGCCGGTGCCGGCGCCAACCTGCCCGGCTACGACCTCGTGGTCCAGGCCGCGTCCGGCCTGATGAGCCTCACCGGCGAGCCGGACGGCCCGCCCTACAAGGCCGGGGTCGCCGTGTTCGACGTGATCGCGGGCCTGCACGCTGCCGTCGGCATCCTCGCCGCCCTGCACCACCGCGACCGCTGCGGCACCGGCCAGCACGTCGAGGTGGACCTGCTCTCCTCCGCGCTGTCCGGCCTGGTCAACCAGACCAGCGGCCACGTCGCCGGCGGCGCGACGCCGTTCCGGATGGGCAACGGGCACCCGAGCCTGTTCCCGTACGAACCGCTGCCCACCGCCGACGGCGACCTCGTCGTCATCGCCGGCAACGACGGCCAGTTCCGCAAGCTGTGCCAGGTCCTCGGCCTGCCCGAACTGCCCGACGACCCCCGGTTCGGGCGCAACCAGGACCGCACGGTCAACCGGGAGACCCTGCGGCCCCTCCTGGTCGCGCGACTGGTCCTGCGCAGCCGCGACGAGTGGTTCCGGGACCTGCGCGCGGCGGGCGTGCCGTGCGCCCCGATCAACACGGTCGCCGGGGGCGTCGACCTGGCGCGGGAACTCGGGCTGGACCCGGTCGTCACCACCGGCGGCGTGCCCGGCATCCGCCACCCGATCGGCCTGAGCGCCACCCCGGCGCGCTACGACCTGCCGCCGCCGGGCCTCGACGAGCACGGCGACGAGATCCGGAACTGGCTGGCCGGCTGACGCCCGCCCGAGTGACCCACGCCTGCACGCCCGGCTGACGCCCGCCCGAGTGACCCACGCCTGCACGCCTGGCTGACGTCCGCCCGCCTGGCTGACGCCCGTCCCCGTCCGGCCGGTTGTCGGACCTCGCCCGGCTGCCGCGTCCCGTCCGCGTGCTCCGGCGGAGGGGGCGCCGGTGAGCGGCGTCACCGCCGCAACCCGGCCGCGTGAAGAGCGCGTCAAGAAACGCGCCGCCGCCGTCATGATCGCGTGATGACCCCTGTCCCTCGCGCGGGCACGGAGTTTCGATTGCCCGGCACGGCCGGAAGGCGGTCGTGACGAGCGGTTCCGGCAGAGGAGTCAGTGTGTCCGACGTGGTGTTCGTCCTGGTGACGGTGGGGCTGTTCGCCGCACTCGCCCTCGTGGTGAGGGGCGTGGAGAAGCTGTGAACGTCGTCGATGCCGTCGGCCTGGTGCTGGCGCTGGGACTGGGTGTGTTCATGGTGGTCGCGCTGCTGTTCCCGGAGCGCTTCTGATGTCCGCCACGACAGCCGGCGCCCTCTTCGTCCTGTCCCTGGTGGCGGCCCTGGTCGTCGTCCACCGCCCGTTCGGTGACCACCTGCACCGGGTGGTCGCCGGAACCCGGCACTCGCGCGTCGAGCGGGGGATCTACCGCCTGGTCGGGGTCGACCCGGCCGCCGGGCAGACCTGGGGCGTGTACGCCCGCGCCGTACTGGCCTTCTCCGCCGTGTCGATCCTGTTCCTGTACGCGTTCCAGCGCTGGCAGGACCACCTGTGGCTGTCGCTCGGCCTCGACCCGGTCGTCGCCCACGGCGCCTGGAACACCGCCGTGTCGTTCGTGACCAACACGAACTGGCAGTGGTACTCGGGCGAGTCGACGATGGGCCACCTGGTGCAGATGGCCGGCCTGGCGGTGCAGAACTTCGTCTCCGCCGCCGTCGGCATCGCCGTGGCGGTGGCCCTGGTCCGCGGCTTCGCCCGCAGCCGCACCGGTGAGCTGGGCAACTTCTGGGTCGACCTGACCCGGATCACGCTGCGGGTCCTGCTGCCCGTCGCGGTCCTCGGCGCGCTGGTGCTGATGGCCGGCGGGGTGGTGCAGAACCTCTCCGGCGGCACCGAGGTCGCCACCCTGACCGGCGGGACCCAGACGGTCACCGGCGGGCCCGTGGCCAGCCAGGAAGTGATCAAGGAACTCGGCACCAACGGCGGCGGCTTCTACAACGCCAACAGCGCGCACCCCTTCGAGAACCCGAGCCCCTGGACGAACTGGATCGAGATCTTCCTGATCCTGCTGATCCCGTTCAGCCTGCCGCGCGTGTTCGGCCGGATGGTCGGCCAGACCCGGCAGGGCCACGCGATCGTCGCGGTCATGGCCGTCCTCGCGCTCGCGAGCGTCGCGCTGACAAACGTCTTCGAGCTCGCGGCGGGCGGCACCGTCCCGCAGGCCGTCGGCGCCGCCATGGAGGGCAAGGAGGTGCGCTTCGACGTGTCGAACTCGGCCACCTTCGCCGCCGCGACGACGCTGACGTCGACCGGGGCGGTGAACTCGTTCCACGACTCGTACACCGCGCTGGGCGGCATGATGACGCTGGGCAACATGATGCTCGGCGAGGTCGCGCCGGGCGGCGTCGGCGCCGGCCTCTACGGGATGCTGGTGCTCGCCGTGATCACGGTGTTCGTGGCCGGGCTGATGGTCGGCCGCAGCCCCGAGTACGTGGGCAAGCGGATCGGCTCCCGCGAGATCCGCTTCGCCTCGCTGTACTTCCTGGTCACCCCCGCCCTCGTGCTGATCGGCACGGCCACCGCCTTCGCCACCGGCAACCACGCGACCGCGCTGAACGTCGGCCCGCACGCCCTCACCGAGGTGCTGTACGCGTTCACCTCCGCCAGCAACAACAACGGCTCGGCCTTCGCCGGCATCACCGTGAGCACGCCCTGGTGGAACACCGCGCTGGGCCTGTGCATGCTGCTCGGCCGGTTCCTGCCGATCATCTTCGTGCTCGCCCTGGCCGGGTCGCTGGCCCGCCAGCGACCCGTACCCGCCTCCGAGGGCACCCTGCCGACCCACCGGCCCCTGTTCGTCGCGATGGTCGCCGGCGTCACGGTGATCCTCGTGGCGCTGACCTTCCTGCCCGCGCTCGCCCTCGGCCCGCTGGCCGAAGGGCTGTGACCCCGATGAGGAAAGAGACCATGACCGTCGACACGCGGGCACCCGAGGCCCGGGCCGACGCGGGCACCCCCGCCGTACGCGGTGGCCGGGGCGGCGGCCTGCTGGACGCGCGGCAGCTGCTGCGGTCGCTGCCCGACGCGCTGCGCAAGCTCGACCCCCGCACCCTGTGGCGCAACCCCGTGATGCTGATCGTCGAGATCGGCGCGGCCTGCACCACCGTGCTCGCGCTGGTCGACCCGTCGGCGTTCGCGTTCGCCGTCGCGGCCTGGCTGTGGCTGACCGTGCTCTTCGCCAACCTCGCCGAGGCCGTGGCCGAGGGGCGCGGCAAGGCACAGGCCGCCAGCCTGCGCCACGCCAGGAAGGACACCGTGGCCACCCGCCTGCGCGACTGGACGCCGGGCGCCGCGGCCGGCACCTACCGCGACGAGGCGGTGCCCGCGCCGGAACTCGCGCAGGGCGACGTCGTCCTGGTGGCGGCCGGGGAGCTGATCCCGGGCGACGGCGACGTGGTGGAGGGCATCGCCAGCGTCGACGAGTCGGCCATCACCGGCGAGTCCGCCCCGGTGATCAGGGAGTCCGGTGGCGACCGCAGCGCAGTCACCGGCGGCACCCGGGTGCTCTCCGACCGGATCGTCGTACGGATCACCCAGCGGCCGGGAGAGAGCTTCGTCGACCGGATGATCGCGCTGGTCGAGGGCGCCAACCGGCAGAAGACGCCGAACGAGATCGCGCTGAACGTCCTGCTCGCCGCGCTCACCGTCGTCTTCCTGCTGGTGGTGGCGACCCTCCAGCCGCTTGGCGTCTTCGCCAAGGGCCACCAGGCGGCGGCGCCCGACAACGGCGCGATCACCGACGCCGGCGTGACGGGCGTGGTGCTGGTGTCGCTGCTGGTCTGCCTCATCCCCACCACCATCGGCGCGCTGCTGTCGGCCATCGGCATCGCCGGCATGGACCGCCTGGTCCAGCGCAACGTCCTGGCCATGAGCGGCCGGGCCGTGGAGGCGGCCGGCGACGTCGACACCCTCCTGCTGGACAAGACCGGCACCATCACCCTCGGCAACCGGCAGGCCGCCGGGTTCCTGCCCGTCGACGGCGTCGACGCGAGTTTCGTCGCCGACGCGGCGCAGCTGGCCAGCCTCGCCGACGAGACCCCCGAGGGCCGCTCGGTGGTCGTCCTGGCCAAGCAGGAGTTCGGGCTGCGCGAGCGCGAGCCCGGTCTGCTCCCGCACGCCACGTTCGTGCCGTTCACCGCGCAGACCCGGATGAGCGGCGTCGACCTCGACCCCGACGGGAGCGCGCTCCGGCCGGCCCGGCGGATCCGCAAGGGCGCCGCCTCCGCCGTCACCGGGTGGGTCCGCGAGCACGGCGGCGAACCCGCCGGGCAGCTCGGGCGGATCGTCGACGAGATCAGCGGCGCGGGCGGCACCCCGCTGGTGGTCGCCGAGCACGTCGACGGCGAGCCGGCCCGGGCCCTGGGGGTGATCCACCTCAAGGACGTGGTCAAGGCCGGCATGCGGGAGCGCTTCGACGAGATGCGCCGGATGGGCATCCGCACCGTGATGGTCACCGGCGACAACCCGCGTACGGCCGCGGCGATCGCCGCCGAGGCGGGCGTCGACGACTTCCTCGCCGAGGCCACCCCCGAGGACAAGCTCGCCCTGATCCGGCGGGAGCAGCAGGGCGGCCGGCTGGTCGCGATGACCGGCGACGGCACCAACGACGCCCCCGCCCTCGCCCAGGCCGACGTCGGCGTCGCGATGAACACCGGCACGTCGGCCGCGAAGGAGGCCGGCAACATGGTCGACCTGGACTCCGACCCGACCAAGCTGATCGAGATCGTGGAGATCGGCAAGCAACTGCTGATCACCCGGGGCGCGCTGACCACCTTCTCGATCGCCAACGACGTGGCGAAGTACTTCGCGATCGTCCCCGCCATGTTCGCCGGCATCCACCCGGGCCTCGACGCGTTGAACGTCATGCGGCTGGCCAGTCCCGAGTCGGCCATCCTCGCCGCCGTCGTCTTCAACGCCGTGGTCATCGTCGCCCTGATCCCGCTGGCCCTGCGCGGTGTGCGCTACCGGCCGGCGTCGGCCTCGCGGCTGCTGCGCCGCAACCTGCTGGTCTACGGCCTCGGCGGCATCGTCGTGCCGTTCGTCGGCATCAAGCTCGTCGACCTGCTCCTGCAATTCCTCCCGGGGGTCTCCTGATGCGTCTGCCCACCTGGCTCTCCGCACACGTGGCCGCGCTGCGCGCGCTGCTGGTCTTCACGGTGCTGCTCGGCCTGGCCTACCCGCTCGCCCTGGTCGGCGCCGGTCGGCTGCCCGGCCTGCGCGACAGGACGGACGGGTCCCTGCTCGCCGCCGACGGCCGGCCGGTCGGCAGCGCCCTGATCGGCCAGGCGTTCACCGATGCCGACGGTGCGCCCGTGCCCCGGTACTTCCAGTCCCGGCCGTCGGCCGCCGGCGACGGCTACGACCCGACGGCCACCGCGGCGTCCAACCTCGGCCCGGAGAGCGTGGTCGACACGCTCGCCGTGGACCCGCGCGCGTCGAGCCGGAGCCTGCTCAGCCAGGTCTGCGCCCGCAGTCGCGCCGTCGGCGAACTCGACGGCGTCGACGGCCGGCGTCCCTACTGCACCCCCGACGGCGTGGGGGCGGTGCTGGCGGTGTTCCGCGCCGACGGGCTGACCGGCACCGTCACCCGGGTCGTCAGCGTCAACCAGAGCGCGCCGGCCACCCCGTTCCTCGCCGCGTACGAGGGGGTGGCCGTGGAGCTGGCCCGGCCCGGCGAGGACCTCGTGGCCGCCGGCGCTCTGATCGTGCCGGTGCGGGGCGACGCGCCACAGACCCCCGCCGTGCCCGCCGACGCGGTCACCGCCAGCGGCAGCGGCCTCGACCCGCACATCAGTCCGGCGTACGCCGACATCCAGGTGGCCCGGGTGGCCCGTGAGCGGGGCGCGGACTCGGCGGCGGTCCGGCGCCTCGTCGCCGCGCACACCCGGGGCCGGGTGCTCGGGTTCATGGGCGCCCCCGCCGTCGACGTGCTCGCCCTCAACCTCGCCCTCGACGAGGCGCTGCCCGTCGCGTGAGGGCCGGCGTGGGGTGGGGCCGGGCGTCCCGCCCCACCCGTGGTCCGTGGTCCGACGACCGGCCGTGCCGGTGATCAGGGAGGATGGCTGCGTGCCCAGGGGAGAACTGCGCATCTACCTCGGGGCCGCGCCCGGCGTCGGCAAGACGTACGCGATGCTGGAGGAGGCCCGGCGGCGCGCCGAGCGCGGCACCGACGTGGTGGTCGGCCTGGTCGAGACCCACGGTCGCGCCCAGACCGCCGCGATGGTCGGCGACCTGGAGGTGCTGCCGCGTCGGGTGGTGACCTACCGCGGCGCCGCGTTCACCGAGATGGACCTCGACGCGGTGCTGGCCCGGCGGCCCGAGGTCGCCGTGGTCGACGAACTGGCCCACACCAACGTGCCCGGCTCGCGTCACGAGAAGCGCTGGCAGGACGTGCGGGAGCTGCTCGACGCCGGCATCACCGTCCTGTCGACCGTCAACGTCCAGCACCTCGAATCGGTCAACGACGTCGTCGCGCGCATCACCGGCACCACCCAGCGCGAGACGGTGCCCGACGCGGTGGTCCGCGCCGCCGAACAGGTCGAGCTGGTCGACATGACCCCGGAGGCGCTGCGCCGCCGGATGGCGCACGGCAACATCTACCGGCCGGACCGGATCGACGCGGCCCTGGGCAACTACTTCCGCGTCGGCAACCTCACGGCCCTGCGCGAGCTGGCCCTGCTGTGGCTGGCCGACAAGGTCGACGAGCAGCTCGGCGCCTACCGCGCCCAGCAGGGCATCTCCGAGACCTGGGAGGCCCGCGAGCGGGTGGTGGTGGCGCTCACGGGCGGACCGGAGGGTGCGCCGCTCATCCGCCGCGCCGCGCGGGTCGCGGCCCGCAGCAAGGGCGCGGACCTGCTGGCCGTACACGTCGCCCGCAGCGACGGGCTGGCCGGCGCCGATCCGGCGCAGCTCGCCCGGCAGCGCGTGCTGGTGGAGAGCCTCGGCGGCACGTACCACCAGGTGCTCGGCGCCGACATCCCGGCGGCGCTGCTCGACTTCGCCCGGGGCGTGAACGCCACCCAGCTGGTGCTCGGCGCGAGCCGGCGCGGCCGGTTCGCGCAGCTCTTCTCCCGTGGCGTGGGGGTGACCACCACGGCGCTGTCCGGGCCGATCGACGTGCACCTGGTCACCCACCCGGAGATGGGCCGGGGGCGGCGCGGCGCGGGCGTGCCGGCCGCGCTGTCGCGGCGGCGCCGGCTGCTCGGCCTCGGCCTTGCCGGGCTCGGCATGCCGCTGCTGACGGTGCTGCTGCGGGCCCTGCCGGACCTCAGCCTCACCAACGACATCCTGCTCTTCCTCACCGGCGTCGTCGGGGTCGCGCTCGTCGGCGGGCTGTGGCCGGCGCTGGTCGCCGCGCTGGGCGGTTCCCTGCTGCTCAACTGGTTCTTCACGCCCCCGTTCCGCACGCTGACCATCGCCGAGGCCGACAACCTGCTCGCCCTGGGCGTCTTCGTCGCCGTCGCCGTCGCCGTCAGCGGGGTCGTCGACGTCGCGGCGCGGCGCACCAGGGAGGCGGCGCGCGCCTCCGCCGACGCGCAGACGCTGGCCACGGTGGCCGGTGGCGTCCTGCGCGGCGAGCGGCCGCTGCCGGCGCTGCTGGACCGGCTGCGCGAGACGTTCGGGCTGCGCGCGGTCAGCGTCCTCGAACTCGTCGCCGACGCCGGGGGACGGCCCGGGCACGCCAGCGAGGACGGGGCGTGGCGGATCGTGGCCAGCGTCGGCGAGGACCCGGCGGGCAACCCGGGCGCGGGCGAGACGGCCGTGCCGGTGGACGACGGGCTCACCGTGGTGCTTTCCGGCCGGCGGCTGGAGGCGGCGGACCGGCGCGTCGTGGAGGCGTTCGCCGCGCAGGCAGCGGTCGCGCTGCGGCAGGAACGCCTCGCCGAGGAGGCGGCCAGCGCCCGGCCGCTCGCCGAGGCCGACCGGATGCGTACGGCGCTGCTCGCCGCGGTCAGCCACGACCTGCGTACGCCGCTGGCCTCGGCGAAGGCCGCGGTGAGCAGCCTGCGCAGCCACGACATCGAGTTCGACGCGGACGACCGGGACGAGCTGCTGGCCACCGCCGACGAGTCCCTGGACCGGCTCGGGCGGCTCGTGGCGAACCTGCTGGACATGAGCCGCCTGCAGGCCGGTGCCCTCGGCGTGACCCGCGTGCCGATCGGGCTGGAGGACGCGGTGCCGAGGGCCCTGGACGAGCTGGGTCCGCAGGCCGCCGACGTCGGCACCGACATCCCCGCCGACCTGCCCGCCGCCGTCGCCGACCCGGGGCTGCTGGAGCGGGTGCTGGTCAACATCGTCGCCAACGCCCTGCGGCACAGCCCGCCCGGGCGGCCCCCGGCCATCACCGCCAGCGCCCACGCCGGCCAGGTGGAGCTGCGCGTCATCGATGTCGGTCCCGGCATCCCGCAGGACCAGTGGGAGCACGTCTTCCTGCCGTTCCAGCGCCTGGGCGACCGGGACAACGCCACCGGCGTCGGCCTCGGCCTGGCCCTCTCCCGCGGCCTCGCCGAGGCGATGGGTGGCAGCATCACTCCCGAGACCACCCCCGGGGGCGGCCTCACCATGGTGCTGCGGTTGCCCGCCGCCACCTCGAGCGCCGCGGAGGGGCAGCAGGAATGACCCGCATCCTGGTCGTCGACGACGAGCCGCAGATCGTCCGTGCCCTGCGGATCAACCTGCGGGTCCGGGGCTACGAGGTGCAGGCCGTCGCGACCGGCACGGCCGCGCTCAAGGCAGCCGCCAGCGACCCGCCCGACCTGGTGGTGCTCGACCTCGGCCTGCCCGACATCGACGGGGTGGAGGTCATCCGGGGCCTGCGGGGCTGGACGCACGTCCCGATCATCGTGCTCTCCGGCCGCGCCGGCAGCCAGGACAAGGTCGCGGCCCTGGACGCCGGCGCCGACGACTACGTCACCAAGCCCTTCGGCATCGACGAACTCCTCGCCCGGATCCGCGCCGTGACCCGGCGACTGCACGTCAGCGCCGACGCGACCACCGCCACGCTGCGCGTCGGCCGGCACACCGTCGACCTCGCCGCCCGTACGGTCACCCGGGACGACGGCGCCGACGTCCGGCTCACCCCAACCCAGTGGGGGGTGCTCGAACAGCTGCTGCGTCACCCGGGCAAGCTCGTCAGCCAGCGCCAGCTCCTGCACGACGTCTGGGGTCCCGAGTACCAGAACGAGACCAACTACCTGCGCCAGTACATGGCCCAGCTGCGCCGCAAGCTGGAGGACGACCCGGCCCGCCCGCGCCACCTCATCACCGAGCCCGGCATGGGCTACCGGTTCCGGCCCTGAACGCGACGGAGGCGCCGCGCGTTCCGGGGCGCCGACCGCCGGCCGCGGGGGTGCGGCCGGCGGTTGACGCGCGGGGTGCGCGGCGGCTCAGCGGCCCTGGAGGGTCCGCACGTTGTCGCCGAAGGTCCAGCCCTTCGACCCGTCCCAGTTCAGCGACCAGGTCATCAGGCCCTTCAGGCCACCCCGGTAGGTGTTCCACGCCTGGGCCACCGTCGCCGGGGCCATGTGGCCGCCCCCGGCGCCGGGCTGCGCCGGCAGTCCGGGGACCTGCTTGTCGTACGGGACCCGGATGGTGGTGCCCTGCACGACCAGCCCGGCGTTGAGGCAGTCGGTCTGGGCGGTGAAGCCCTGCACGGTCCCGGCCGGGTAGGAGTCGCCGGAGCAGCCGTACATGCTGCCGTTGTAGTACTGCATGTTCAGCCACCAGAGCCGGCCGTTGTCGGCGTACCGCTTGATGATCGGCAGGTACGCGCCCCAGATGGAGCCGTAGGTGACGCTGCCGCCGGTGACGTACGCGGTCTCCGGCGCCATGGTGAGGCCGAAGCCGGCGGGCATCCGCGCCAGCACCCCGTCGATGATGCGGATCAGGTTCGCCTGCGACGGGGAGAGCTGGGAGATGTTCCCGCTGCCGGTGAGCCCGGTCTCGATGTCGATGTCGATGCCGTCGAAGTTGTACCGCTGGAGGATCGGTACGACGGTCGCGACGAACCGGTCGGCGACGGCGGCCGAGCTGAGGTCGATTCCGGCGGTCGCGCCACCGATCGACAGGAGGATGGTCAGGCCGGCCGCCTTGGCGCGGCACATCTCGGCGGGAGTGGGCACCTTGACGGTGGCGTCCATGCCGTCCTCCCAGAGCACGGTGCCGTCGGCGCGGATGACGGGGAACGCCGCGTTGATCACGTTGTACCCGTGCGCGGGGATCCGGGCGTCGGTGATCGGGATCCAGCCCAGCGGCGGGTGGACGCCGTTGGCCGCGCCGTCCCAGTTCTCCCAGTAGCCCTGGAGCACCTTGCCGGCCGGCTTCGGCTTGCCGGCGCAGGTGCCCGGGCCGGGCGGGGTCGGCGTCGCGGTGGGCGTCGGCGTCGGGGTGGGGGAGGGCCCCGACGTGGCGGTCGGGGTGGGGGAGGGTGTGCCGCCGCCGGCGCAGGCGCCGAGGTCGGTCCAGAGTGAGGGCGTCGCGGCGGGGTTCCAGCCGGCGCCCGGCGGGGGCGTGTGCGTCACCAGCGCCTGGTAGGAGCGCCCCGCATAGCTGACCCGGCTGCCGGCGGCGTACGTGGTCCCCTCGGCCCAGGCCGGCGCGGTGCAGGCCGCGGCGGCGACGTCGGGGGCGGTCTTCGCGGCGGCGCGGCCGTGCACGGCGGGCATGGCCGCCAGGGTGGCGGTGAGCGCCGCGCCGGCCAGCAGGGCGGGCATCGTACGTCGAAGTCGCATGGCATTCCTCCTCGTCGATGGCGGGAGGCTATCAATTAACTTTGTTTAATGTAAACGGTGGGCGGGGGTGGCGTGCCGGCGAGGCCGTAGCGGGGCGGCCGACGCCTGCCGGAGGAGGCCGGTAAAACTTTTCGCCAATATCGACGATGGCCGTGGAGCTAATCTCCGGAACGGGATACCCTCCGGTGGACACCTGCCGTCCATCGTGGAGGAGATCGAGCATGCGTAAGTTGATGTCGGCGGTCGGAGCCGGAGCGATGCTGACCGTGGGCCTGCTCGCCGGCGCGAGCCCGGCGCAGGCGGCGAGCTGCACGCTCGTGCAGTCCGAGATCTACAACGGGGCCAACATCATCGCCTGGTCGCAGGGCCTGCAGGGCTGCTCCGGCGACGTCTACTGGGAGATCCAGTCGGGGGACGCCGGCGGCTGGCAGGTCGCGCAGAGCGGCACCACGCACTACGCCAACGAGGTACAGAGCTACTACGGCGACGTCGAGCTGCCGTGTTACCTGCGGGTCTACGCGAAGTTCGGCAGCCAGGAGAAGCTGACCCAGCCCGCGCGCAACAACAACTGCGCCGGCTGACGACCGGGTCGGACGGGGCGGGGTGCGCGCCCCGTCCGACCCGGACTCCCGCAGGGGTTACGCGGCGGGATACCGCGTGACGTAGACGGGCTCGCCGACCCGCGTCGTGTCGGCCGCCGCGCCCACGCCGTTGACCACGTGGTCGATCGTGCCGGCGCTCAGGTTCACGGTCATGACGTGGTGCAGCCTGACGCCCGGGGCGGCGGGGACCTCGAAGCCGTTCTCCGTGCGGATCGACGGGTTGTTCTGGTTGAACACGTAGACCCCGCCGCCGTGCAGCGTGTGGTGCCGCACCCGGTCGCCGACCTTGTAGCCGGCCCAACCCCTGGTCTTGCCGTTCATCCAGTCGGCCTGCGTCGGCGGGTCGTACGGCAGCTCGTTCTGGTAGAGGACCGTCGTGCCGTGCTCACCGTTCCAGACCGTGTTGTACCGCTGGAAGTGCTCGACGAACAGGCCGGTGGCCGTCACGTGGTCGCCGTTGATGACGGCGCCGTAGCGACCGGTGTTGGTCCGCCAGCGGTCGGTGTCGCCGTTGACGCCCTCGGTGAAGCCCTCGACGCCGTGGTCCCCGCGCCACACCCAGGTGTGGTCGATCAGGACGTGGTCGGCGTTGACCTCCAGCGCGGTGTGCGTCCTGCCGATGTGCGGCCCGCCGACGCGGAAGTACACGTCGGAGAGCGTGATCGGGTTGCGCGGGGTGCTGGCGTTGCGGCCGTGCTCGCGCCCCACCCGCAGCAGCACCGGCGACTCGGTCGGGCCGGCGTCGATGGTCACCCCGGCGACGACGACGCCGGGCACGCCGGCGACGTCCAGCGGTACGGCGCCGTTCACGGCGGTGAGCGTGGCGTGACCGATGCCGAGCACCACGGTGTCGGGCCGTCGGACCTCGATGCTGCGGGCGATGTCGTACACGCCGGGGGTGAGCAGCAGGTGCTTGCCGCGGGCGAGCTGGGCGTTGATGACGTGCACCGGATCGGACGGCTTGGCGATGAAGAAGTCCCGGATGCCGATGGTGCGCCCCGGCGTCATGCCGTCGCCCCAGGAGATGCCCCGGCTGTCACGCCGGACGGCGGGGACGCGGACCTGGTAGCGGCCCCGGTCGTCGACGAACAGGTACGGCTTCTCCCTGCTCAGGGGCGTGGTGTCCAGCGTGGTGTACGGCGGGTCGGGAAAGTCGGCGTCGTCGGGGGCGCCCACGGTGCCCGCGAAGACCTGGTTCCACACCGCGTTGGACCAGCTCTCGACCTCGCTGTTGCGGGTGAGCCACTGCTGCTGGGAGCCGTTGGTGGTGGCGGGCAGCCGGGAGTCGGCGATGAAGCCGCCGCTGGCGTACTGCGGGCCGGCGGTGCAGTAGTCCATCAGGGACAGGCCGCCGCCGCTGATGTCGAGACGGCGCATGGACACCGCCTGGGAGACCGCCCAGAAGTTCGCCGAGGAGCGGCAGCCGTCCTGGCCTGTGGCGTTGACGGACAGCGACAGGTTGGACAGGGTGCGCCAGAAGTTGACCAGGGCGATGCAGTTGCCGGTCCCGCCGCCTTCGAGGCAGCGGTTGTAGGTCTCGATCTTGCCGTTGACGGTGACGTCGGTGGGGGAGGCGCCCAGGCCGGAGACCTCGGTGTAGTAGCCGACCTTCACGTGCAGGGGCTGCGTGTCCGTACCGTAGCTGCCGGGCTTGAAGAGGTACGCGTGCCGCGCGGTGCCCATCTCGGCGTCGACCTGCCGGGCGTGCGCCCCGTCGAGGGTCGCCTGGATCTCGGCGACCGGTGTGTCGGGGTCGAAGATCGTCACGTTGGGCCCGAAGTCCGGGGCGCCGTGCCGGGCCGGTCCGGCGGCGGCGGCCGTGCCGGTGGTGCTGGCGACGGCCGTCAGCACCAGGCCGAGGGCGAGCGTCCGGCGGAGCCGCCGTCGCGGGTCGGGGGACTGCATTCTCATCGTTCGTCCTCTCCGCCGGCCGGGGCGGGTGCCGGGCTCGGCGACGTGGTGGGGGAGGTGTTCCGGCGCGGCCCGGGTGGGCGCGCCGGTGGCCGGACCGCGGTCGTCGTCGACCTGCCTCGTGGGGGCGGCGGCGGGGGACGACGCCTTTGTGAGAGCGCTCTCTCGCCATCGCGACTTCTATCACGCCGTGAAAGAAGGGTTGGCATGTTTCTACCCTGTCGATCCGCCCGGCGCTACTGCTGCGCCGCCGCGATCAGGGCGGGTTCTCGTGGAGCGACCGCGCCGGGCCGCGCACCGCACGACGCCGGTGGCGTGCCCCTCGCGGCTCGATCGATGTCGGTGTCGGCCGTCGATGGTAGGAATGTGCCTTCCGGTACGGGGGACGGCGGAGGCGCTCGCGGGCCTCGACTTCGCCGACCATCACCGTGGCAAGGAGCTGATGGGCCTGGTCGCGGTGCAGCGGTTCACCGGCCACGGCATCACCGCCGAGGACCTTGCCCGGATCGAGTCCGCCGACGTCGCCTTCCGGATCCTGCCGGACCCACCCACGCTGTAGCCGCGCCGGCCGCAGCCCGGTGTGTCGTGTCAGGGGTGTCGTCGGCCGCGGTCGCGCTGCTGCGTGTGGTGTGGGCCGGTCACCCGTCGACGACCAGTCGGACCGTCACCGTGTCTCCCACCGCCAGCCCCTCGGCCCGTCGCACGGCCGCCTTCACCGGCACGATGTAGCGCCCGTCCTTGGGAAACAGCGACGTGCTCCAGCCGGTCTTCCCGATTCGGGCCGCGACCGGGATCATGCCCCAGCCGTAGCTCACGCCCGCGGATCGCGCGGCCAACTCCTGGCAGCCGTCCTCGGGGACGGTGACGAAGTGCCACGGCGCAGGGCCCCGCCAGAACCACAGCTCACCACCGAACTCCAGGTCCATCGGCTCAGCATAGGAGCGGGCACCGACTTCCTCGGGACGGGCGGAGTGCCGCCGGCCGGTCCCGCGCCGGCCCGGCGGCGCTCGCGTCGGCAGCGCCGATGGGGCAGCATGCACCCGTGCTCCTGATCGTCGCCTCGGACCCGCTACGACCGCGCCACCCTGACGCCCACTTCGCACCGGAGGCACGCGCCGCCCGGGAGGCCGGCGTCGAGGTTGCTGTTGTCGACCACGACGCGTTGACCCGTGGTGACGACGTGTCGCGGGCGGTGTCGCGGGTGAGGGCCGAGGGCGTCGCGGTCTACCGCGGTTGGATGCTGCGCGGCGAGCAGTACGCCGCCTTCGCGGACGCGTTGGCCCGACGGGGCGTCAGCCTGCGTACGAGCGCCGAACAGTACCGGCGCGCCCACGAGCTGCCGGGCTGGTACCCGGACCTGATCGAGCTGACGCCACGCTCGGCGTGGACGGTCGGCACCGAGCGTGCCGAATTCGACCGGGCGAGGCGTGCGCTCGGGGGCGGGGCGGCGGTGCTGCGCGACTTCACCAAGTCGATGAAGCACCACTGGCACGAGGCGGCGTTCATCCCGGATCTCGACGACGGTGATGCCGCCTGGCGGGTCGCCAGCCGCTTCCGCAACCTGCGCGGCGACGACCTCGTCGGCGGCCTGGTGCTGCGCCGGTTCGAGCGGTTCACCACCGCCGAGGTCCGCACGTGGTGGGTCGACGGCGTCTGCGTCCTCGTCGGCGCCCATCCCGACAGTCCGCACGACACGCCGCCGGAGGCGTTCGACGCGGGCCCGGTGAGCGGTTCGGTGGCGGCGCTGGGGCTGCCGTTCGTGACCGTGGACCTGGCCCTGCGCGCCGACGGCGTCTGGCGGATCGTCGAACTCGGTGACGGGCAGGTCAGCGACCGGCCGTCCACCATCGACCCGGCCGCTCTGGTCGACGTCCTGCGTCGCGGATCCTGACCTCCGAAACTTCCGGTGCTCCGGTAGGCGTCGGTCCGGCTCGCGGGCAGGGTGTGACCCTGCCCGATGCGGCGATGCGGCGCACACCCGTCGGAAGAATCCGATAACCGGGCGTTGAGGTTCCGGAGATGTTCCGATACGGTCCGATGGAAGGGCTTCGATCAACTCACGGTGTCGAGGATGCTGACGGCGGCGTGGTCTCCGGGCGACCACTCCACCTGCCCCACGCCGTGGCGGGCGGTTGCCGAGGCGGCCTTCTCATCCATTCGGCTCATCGAAAGGCTCTGCCATGGACAACATGCTCGCCCGTGCCAGCGGGCGCCCGGTGACCCGCCGGCGGCCACGCGTCGCGCTGGCGTCGGTCGTGGTCGGTCTCGCCGTCGCCGCCACGACGGTCGCGGTGGCGTCCGGCGCCAGCGCCGGCACGACCCTGGGGGCGTCCGCCGCCGAGAAGGGGCGCTACTTCGGCGCCGCGGTCGCCGCCAACAAGCTCTCCGACGCCACGTACGTCGGGATCCTCAACCGGGAGTTCACCTCGGTCACCCCGGAGAACGAGATGAAGTGGGACGCCACCGAGCCGTCCCAGGGCCAGTTCACCTTCGCCAACGCCGACCGGATCGTCAACCACGCCCGCGCCAACGGGATGCAGGTGCGCGGCCACGCCCTGGCCTGGCACTCCCAGCAGCCGGGGTGGGCGCAGAACCTCAACGGCAGCGCGCTGCGCCAGGCGATGGTCAACCACGTCACCCAGGTGGCGACCTACTACCGTGGCAAGATCCACTCCTGGGACGTGGTGAACGAGGCGTTCGCCGACGGCGGCAGCGGGGCCCGCCGCGACTCGAACCTGCAACGCACCGGTAACGACTGGATCGAGGTGGCGTTCCGCGCCGCGCGCGCCGCCGACCCGACCGCGAAGCTGTGCTACAACGACTACAACACCGACGGGCAGAACGCCAAGAGCAACGCGGTGTACGCCATGGTGCAGGACTTCAAGGCCCGGGGCGTGCCGATCGACTGCGTCGGCTTCCAGTCGCACTTCAACAGCGCCTCCCCGGTGCCCGCCGACTACCAGGCCAACCTGCAGCGCTTCGCCAACCTCGGCGTGGACGTGCAGATCACCGAGTTGGACATCGAGGGCTCGGGCCAGGCGCAGGCTGACAACTACGGCCGGGTGGTGCGTGCCTGCCTCGCCGTGACCCGCTGCACCGGCATCACCGTGTGGGGCATCCGGGACACGGACTCCTGGCGGGCCAGCGGCACCCCGCTGCTCTTCGACGGCAGCGGCAACAAGAAGCCCGCGTACACCGCCACCCTCGACGCCCTCAACGGCGGCACCACTCCGCCGCCCACCACGGCGCCCCCGACCACCGTGCCGCCCACCACCCCGCCGCCGTCCGGCGACTGCGCCGCGACGGTGTCGCTGAACTCGTGGAACGGCGGCTTCGTCGCCACGGTACGCGTCACCGCAGGCACCGCGGCGATCAACGGCTGGGCGGTCGCCCTCACCCTGCCGGGCGGCGCGACGATCACCAACACGTGGAGCGCGCGCGCCACCGGGACCAGCGGCGCCGTGACGTTCCGCAACGTCGACTACAACGCCCGACTCTCCGCCGGAGCCACCACCGAGTTCGGCTTCCAGGGCACCGGGACCGGCCCGACCGGCACGCCCACCTGCACCGCGAGCTGACCCGTCCGACGGCCCGGCGCGGGGAACCACCCACGCCGGGCCGCCGACGCCGTATGCACCTTCCGCCCGCCCGGGCTCTGCGGTGTCCGCCCTGGATGGTCGTCGGGACTGCCGGAGCCCCAGCCGACCGTGGTGCCGGTCCTCCGGCACTTGCCCTCAAGTCCACTTCAACTTCTACCGTCGACACGGCAGGTTCGATCGAGCGGATCAGGGCGTGGTTGGTATGAGCGTGAAGCGGACGGTACTGGTGACCGGGGGGACCGGGCGAGTGGGCGGGCAGGTCGTCGCCCGGCTCGTCGAGGCCGAGGGCGTGCGGGTGCGCGTGTTGTCCCGCGATCCGGCGAGGGCATCGGCGGCCCTGGGGCCGCAGGTGGAGGTGGTCGGCGGTGATCTCACCGTGCCCGACGGCCTGAGCGCCGCGCTGGACGGTGTGGATGCGCTGTTCCTCGTCTTCCCGTCGGTCACGGCCGACCATGCGGCAGGTCGGTTGGTGGCGACGCTGGCCGAGCGGGTCGGGCGCATCGTCTATCTGTCCACTCACGGCGTGCCGGACGACCCCGACGGTGCCGCTGGGCCGGACGGGACCATCCTGGGCTCCCACGCCCATCTGGAGGGCCTGCTCGCAGGATCGGCCGCCGAGTACGCCTTCCTGCGCTCCAGCGGCTTCGCCGCGAACACCCTGGCGTGGGCGCCGCAGATCCAGCAGTCGGACGTACTGCGGTGGTTCGTTCCCCAGGCCAGACGGGCCCTGGTGCACGAGGCGGACCTCGGGGCGGTGGCGGCGCGGCTGCTGACGGACGATCGGCACCAGCGCGCGGCCCACCACCTGACCGGCCCCGAGCAACTGACGCAGGTCGATCAGCTCGCGGCGATCGGTGCCGCGCTCGGCCGGACACTGCGTTACGAGGAGATGGACTCCGCACAGGCCGCCGCCGAGCTCTTCCCCACGATGCCGGCGGGCGTAGCCGCCGCGATCATCGCCGGCCACGCGGCGATGATCACGCACCCCGAGCCGGTCACCGACACCGTCCGGCATCTGCTGGGCCGGCCCGCACTGACGTTCGCGCAGTGGGCTCGCGACCACGTCGAGGACTTCACCGGCCGGCGGTAGGGGCCGCCCGGCCGCTCGCGGGTCATGTCGAAGACGGGCGCCCGGCTCCGTCCTCGAGGGTGACGGGGCTGTTCCGCCGTGCGGGCGGAGCGGCGGAACCAACGATCGGTAGGAGCCGGGATGCGGAAAGTGATCGCGAACGAGTGGATGACGCTGGACGGGGTGGTGCAGGCTCCCAGCTATCCCGACGAGGATCTGACCGGTGGCTTCCAGCACGGCGGCTGGCATGCCCACTACTTCGACGACCTGTCGATGGGCTGGGTGATCGAGAACGTACGCGGCGCGGGCGGCTACCTGTTGGGACGGGGCACGTACGAGATCTTCGCGGCCCACTGGCCGAACGCGCCGGAGGAGCAGCAGGTGCTCGCCGGGCCCCTGAACGCGCTACCGAAGTACGTCGCCTCGACGACTCTCGACGAGCCGCTCGGCTGGTCGAACTCGACACTGCTGCCAGACGACATCGAGGCGGCCGTGCGCGCGCTGAAGGCCGAGACGGGGAAGGACCTGCATCTGATCGGCAGTCCCGGTCTCTTCCAGACCCTGCTGGACCTCGGCCTGGTCGACGAACTCCGGGTGATGATCGATCCGCTGGTGGTGGGCGGCGGCGGCAAGCGCCTGTTCGGCGCCGACGGCGCACACCGTCCGCTGCGGCTGGCCGACAGCCAGGTGACCAGCACGGGCGCGATCATCGCGACCTACGTCGCCACGAACCCGAGTCGACCGGGTGGCGGCAGGTCGCCGAACTCGCCCAGTGCGAGTGGGCGGCGATAGTGCTGGCTGTGCCGTTGTGTATCCGAGGTGGACGAGTCCACTGATCGTCGCCCACGTCGCCGTTCTCCTGCCGGTCGCTCGACACCAGGCGGCTCCCCACCGGCTTGGGCTCCTCTCAGCCGGCGCCGAAGCAGACGAACGCGGCGGCGGTGGCATGGGCGCCACCACCACCGGCGGTGTCGAACGCGCGCTGGGCCTCGGCGAGCGCCACCGCCGGCGGAGCACCGGCATGCATCCGCCGGTGCAGGTCCAGCATCAGCGCGGTGGTCAGGTCGGCCGGGACCGGCAACACGGTGGCGATCAGGCTGCGGGTGCCCAGGGCCAGCAGCACGGCGGTGAAGCCCATCACCTCGTCGCCCGGCCGGACGCCGGAGAGGCCGGAGTCGCACGCGGAGAGCACCACGCAGCCCGGTGGGCGGGTCAGCCGCTCCAACTCGTACGCGGTCAACGGCCCGTCGGCCAGTTCGAGGGTGGAGAAGAGCGGGTTGTCGGCGCGGAAGGCGCCGTGCGCGGCGATGTGCGCCAGCCCGGCCCCGTTCAGCGCGTCGGTGACCGCGTCGGCGGTGGCGGCGCAGCCGGTGAGGGGGCGGGAGCCGGGCAGGGCCGCGCCGAGCTGACGTACCTCGGTCTCGGCGGCGGGCAGCCGGGGCCCGGCCACCAGCACCGGCGGGCCGGCCGGGACGATCCGCCCGACGGCGCGCAGCCAGACCGTCGCCGAGGGCGCTACCGTCACCGGCCGGCCGGCGCAGGTCGGCAGGCCCGACCAGGGCACGGCGTGCAACGCGGCGATCGGGACGATCACCAGTGGCCGGTCGCGCAGCAGCCGGCGTACCGGGTCGAAGAGCTGCTGGTCCAGCGCGGTGGTGGCGAACTCGACCCCGGCCCGGGCACTGGCCGAGTCGCCGGTGGTGACCAGCCGGCGCAGGCCGAACCGGTGCAGGCGGGCCCGGCCCAGCGCCTCGTCGAGCGGGCCGAGGTCGTGCAGGCTGGTCCGACCGTCGCGGACCAGTACCGCCCGCAGCCGTGGCCCGTGCGCCACCAGCTCCAGCAGCACGGCGTCACCGAGCGCGGCGGCGAGGGCGCCAACCGTGGGCGGTGCCACCAGGTCGCCGCCGTCCGCTCCCCGGGCCCCGCCGTCCGCCCCCCGGGCCAGTTCGCGGATGCGCTGTTCGAGTCGGCCCTGGCTGCGCCGCAGCGCGTACCCGGGGTGCCCGGCGAGCAGCGCGTCCTCCAGGGCGGTGCTGACCATCCGCAGCTCGGCCAGGGCGGCGGCCAGCTCGGGGTCCTGCGGCGGCTGCACCGCGCGCATCCGCAGGGCGTTGGCCCGCCAGCGTTCCGCCCAGGCCAACACCTGGGCGGGCGTGCCGGTGCGCACGGCGATGTCCAGTCCCTCGGCGGCGAGTTCGTGCCCGTACGCCCCGCTGTGCGCGCGCAGCTCGGTGGCGCCCAGGGAGGCCCGGTGGCCGTCGAGCACCCCCAGCCCCCGGCGCAGGGCCCGGGCTGCCCCGCGCAGGTCACCGTCGAGCCGGCGCCGCAGCGCGAGCGCGTACCAGCCCTGGGCCCGGTGGGGCGCGGTGCCCCGGCGGTGCGCGCGGGCCGCCACCGCCAGCAGTTCGGCCGCCCGGGCGGGCCGGCCCATCGCCTCGGCCAGCCGGGCGGCCTCGATCCGGGTGGTCAGCGCCGGCGAGGGCCAGCCGGTGGCGTCGAGCTGCCCGGCGGTGCGCACCATGGCGGTGAGCAGGGCCGTCGACCGGGTGCCCCGGGCGAACTCGGCGCGCAGTTCGACGTGCCGGGCGAAGGCGGCCCAGATGCGGCGTCCCTGGCGGCGGAAGCGGGCCCGGGCCGAGGCGGCGGCGGTCGCGGCGGTGTCCAGGTCACCGGCGAGCAGCGCCGCCCGGGCCCGCGCCAGCAGCGCCTCGGCGAGATCCGAGGCCATGCCGCGCCGCCGTAGCTCCGTCACGGCGGACGTAGCGACCTCGACCGCCTCGTCGACCAGCGGTACGGAGAGCAGCAGTTCGAAGCGGTCCAACAGCAGCGCCGGCCGGGGCACCGACAATCGGCGGTACTCGTCGCCGACGGTGGCGAAGCTGCGCAGCGCGCCCGCGACGTCGCCGCGCTGGCCGGCGGCGATGCCGATGTTCCAGCGGGTGTCGGCGGCGGCCAGGTCGAGCCCGAGCCGGCTGAAGATGGCCGCGGAGCGGAACAGGTCGTCGTCGGTGTCCCGGCTGGTGCCCCGGTGGGCGTTGAGCAGCCCACGGTTGTTGCGCGCCCGTGCCTCCAGTAGCAGGTCGCCCTCGCGCTGGGCGATCTCCACCGCGATGCCGTAGTCCCGGACCGCCTCGTCGAACCGTCCCCGGTAGTGCAGCACGACGCCCCGCTGCATCCGGGCCCGGCCGGCGTCGGCACCGGTCAGTCGGGGCAGTGCCAGGGTCACCGCGCGGAGCGCCGCGCCGGTGCGCCCGGCGTTGGCCAGGACGTACCCGAGGCTCATCCGGGCCAGTGCCCGTGCCCGGGGCGAGTCGGTGACCCGCACCGCCCGGCGCAGGTGCCGCAGGGCGCCCGGCAGGTCGTTGAGTTCCCGCAGGGCCAGCCCGATGGCGCGTTCGGCGGTGGACCGCTCGTCGGCGTCGGGCTGCCCGGCGGCGAGGACCTGCCGGGCGATCGCGATCGCCTCGCGGGGGTAGCGCTGGACGGCGTCGAGTGCGGCCTGGGCCTGGACGGCACCGGGATCGGTGCTGTCGGCCATGCCAAGAAGAATCTCGCAGTCGCGCTCCCCGGTCAATCGCCTCGAGGCGGATCGGACATCAGTCGCCTGACCGACGATCAATTGACACTCGACTATCCTTTGAAATAATCGTCCGGTGCCTCGGAGAGCGCTTCCGTAGCTGCCCGGCCCGCCGCCGACCACGCATCTTCGACCGCCTGGAGGACCGGTGCCGTCTGACGACTCCTTCGCGTCGCGCCCGCCCGCCGGGCTGTCCCGCCGGCAGGTCATGGCCTGGTCCACCCTTGCCGCCGCGGCGGCGCCGCTCGGTCTCGTCGGGCGCGGCGCCCCGGCCGCCGCCGGCGAGTCGCCCGACGAGACCTACCAGCGGGTCTTCCTGGAGGCCCTGGCCGCCGACCCCGACCTGCGCCGCCACGCCGTCACGGGCCGGGAGTTCCTCTACCGGCCCCGGCAGTTGCTCGTGGCCCACCCCGACGTGCAGCGGGTCGTGGGTCGGCTGCGCAGCTACGGCCACCCGGTCACCGAGGGCGTCGGCTTCGGCGGGGTGGCCCGACTCCTCTTCGCCACCGAGACCGACATCCCGTCGGTGGTGACCAGGCTCCGCGACCCGAAGCAGTGGCCCGGGCAGCCGGCGCCCCTGGTCCAGCCGCACCACGCCCTGCTCGGCTTCGGCAACATCATGGGCAACCCGGGCGGTCCGCCGCGGTCCGCCGCTGCCCTGCCCGCACCGGATCCGGCGCGTGCGGGTGAGGGGGCGGGGGTGACGGTGGGGATCTGCGACACCGGCATCTGGCGGCTGGCCGGTTCCCGCCATCCGCAGTGGTTGGCCGGCAGCTACCTTCCCGAGGTCGACGACGAGGACGCCCTCTACGTCGGCGCTGACGTGCTCGCACTCCAGGGCGGCCACGGCACCTTCGTCGCCGGAGTGGTCCGGCAGGCGGCGCCGGGCGTACGTCTCGATCCCGAGGCCGCGCTGAACGCGACCGGCGTCGGCGACGAGGAGATGCTGGTCGCCGCCCTCGGTCGGCTCGGCCCGCAGGTGTCGGTCGTCAACCTCTCGTTGGGCTACTTCACCCAGGACGATCAGCCTCCGCTGCCGCTGGTCAACGCCCTGGCCGGGCTGCCCGGCAGGGCGGTGGTGGCGTCGGCGGGCAACGCCGGCACCAGCCGGCGGGCCTGGCCGGCCGCCCTGGACCGGGTCCTGGCGGTGGGCGCGGTGAGTGCCGGCGCCACCGGCCCGGTCCCGGCGCCGTACAGCAGCTACGGGTCGTGGGTGGACGCCTGTGCCCTGGGGGACCGGACCAGCACCTACGTCAGGGGTCGACTGCAACTGCCGGGCCAGCCGATCCGGTACTTCGACGGCTTCGCGGCCTGGACCGGCACCTCGTTCGCCACCGGCCACGTCGCCGGCCGGCTGGCCGCGCTGATGACCAGCGCCGGGCTCGGCGCGGAGGCGGCCCGAGCCGTGCTGGTCGCCGGTCCCCGCTGGCATCCCGACTACGGCGTGCTCGTCGCGTGAGGTCGTCGGCAGCGGCGCGCCGGGCGTCGTACCGGTGAGCGAGCGCAGCACCGTCGGGCTGGTCGCCGCCGCCTCCTGCGGTGACGAGCGGGCGTGGGGCGAGTTGGTGCGCCGCTACACCCCGCTGGTGCTCTCGGTGATCCGGTCCCACGGGCTCGACCAGGTCGACGCGGCGGACGTGAACCAGACCGTCTGGCTTCGTGCGGTGGAGCACCTGGGACGGCTGCGGGAGTCGAACGCCCTGCCCGCCTGGCTGGTCACCACCACCCGACGCGAGTGTTACCGGCTGCTTCGCCTCGGCCGGCGGACCCAGCCGTTCGACCCGTACGACGACTCGGTCGACCGGCACGTCGGCGCCCATCTGCTGGTGGACCCGGTCACCCCGGACGAGGACCTGTTGCGCGCCGAGCGGCAGCAGGCGCTGCGGGAGGCGTTCGCGCAGTTGCCGCCGCGCTGCCGGGACCTGCTGGCCCTGCTGCTGGCCGATCCGCCGGTCAGCTACCGCGAGATCGGCGCGCGGTTGGGCATGCCGGTGGGTAGCGTCGGTCCGAGTCAGGCCCGGTGCCTGCACAAGCTGCGGAACTGTCCGGCACTCGCCCCTTTCCTCAGGGCGCGCCCGGGTGACGAGGGGAGCGGAGGTGACCGGGATGGAGCCGTGGCCGCCAGCCGCTGACGACGCCCTGCTGGCCGAGTTGAGGGCCGCCCTGCGGGACTCCGGCCCGGTGCCGGAGGAGTTCCTGGCCGCAGCGCACGCCGCGTTCAGCTGGCGGACCGTCGACGCCGAGTTGGCCCTCGCCGAGCTGACCTTCGACTCGGTCTGCGACCCGGAACCGGCCGGTCCCACCCGCTCCGCCGGCTCGGCCCGCACGCTGACGTTCCGCACCGGTGCGGTGGTGGTCGAGATCGAGCTGACCCCGACCGGCATCGTCGGGCAGCTCTCACCGGCCCGGGGCGGGCGGGTGGCGGCCCGGACCGCCGTCGGCCCGTACGAGGAGGTGCCGGTGGACGCGGTCGGCTACTTCTCGATGGGGGTGCCGCCCGCCGGCCCGGTCCAGTTCTGCGCCCGCACCGCCGGGTACGCGGTGGCGACCGCCTGGGTCACGCTGCGCTGAGCGGACACCGGGCGGGACCGGGCGATGCGGCGACCGCCCGGGACACCGGCCGGACGGGTGGAACGGAGGTCGCGGGCCCCGTCCGCGACCTCCGTCCCTGCCCCTCGAGGGCGTTACTTGGCCCGCTGGGCCACCGTGATGTCGTACCGCACGCCGCCGAGGTCGGCCCGTGCGGCGCCGGTGGTGTCCGGTCCGATCTGGGTCACGTTGACGGCGGTCTGTTCCCGGGTCGGCACGGCCGCCGTGAAGTTCAGCGAGAAGGCGAGCCGCTCACCGGGGTTGAGCTCCAGGTTGTCCAGGCTGGCCTGGCCGATGTCGACGATCTCGACCTGGTTGCGGCCCACCTCGCGGACACCCTTGCCGGCCTTGCCGCCCTTGGCCCAGCGCTCGAACAGGGTCGGTCCGAGGTCGGCGACGAGCCGGCCACCGGCGGCCTGGAACGGTGCCCCGGTCTGGCTGAAGACCACGCTGCTGCGGGCCGGCCGGGTCAGCGTGTTGCCGATGGCGAACGGCCGGATCTGCGCCAGGCCGCCGGCGGTCACCGCCACCGAGTCCACGTTGCGCCAGGCGATGTTGTTGTTGTTGCGGGTGTTGACGCCGATGTCCGGTCCCTCGAAGGTCATCGGGTCGTTGGCGGAGACCCAGCGGGCCAGCAGGCAGAAGTGACCCGGGCCGGGCACGTTGTCCCACGGGATGGTGACCGTGGTGACGCCCGGGTAGACCGGCACCGCCATCGCCCCGATCTGCGTCCACGCGCCCGGCCAGCCCGCCCCGCCGCCGGGCGTGGTCCGGTAGACCCAGATCGTGCCCTCCTCCATGACGCTGTCGCCGTACGGGCCGGGGTTACGCAGCTTGATGAAGATGTAGTTGCGCTGGCCGACGATCGGGTTCTGGCTGGTCGCGCACTCGATGGCGGTGTGGCAGACCTTGATGTCCGGGCTCTGCCAGAGCGGGTTCAACGCGTGCGGTTCGAGGCCCACGTCGGCGGCGGTGTCCTTCATGTACACGTCGACCGCGGCGGCGGTGGCGGGGCCGTCCGCCGGCCCGGCCAGTGGTGCGGCACCGGCCGCGGTGACGGACAACAGCGTCGCCAGTGCCGCGCCGGTGAGCAGGGCGAGCGTCGAACGGCGCGCTCTTCCTGCGAGTCTGGTAGACACATTTCCTCCCGATGATGGGGGATCGCCGTTCGCCCCGAGGTGGTGGCGTGGGCGGGTGGACACCCTTACGGAGTCCGATCGATGCGAGTAGATACATCTGGTGCTGGTGGGTGATGTCAGATGGCGTGACTTGCCGTCAAGCCGGCGAAAGCCGCAGAGCGCTCGGATGCGCGCTCAACTGCGTCGGTTGATGACCGCGAAGGCGGTCGCCCCGACCAGGACCTCCGTCAGGATCAGCAGCGCCAGCATCATCTCGACCGCGGCGCCGAGCCCGATCGCGATCCCCGCCGCACCGGTGAGCGGTAGCGCGAGCAGCCCGAGCACGGCCAGGGCGCGGGTGAGGACGGCGTCGTCCCGCTCGTCGCCCGACTGGGACCACGCCCGCTCGAAGGCCGTCGTACGGTCCGGTCGCCTGCTGAGCCGCCACGCCATCACCGCGGCACCGATCAGCCCGACCGCCGCGCCCAGGAGGAAGCCCACTCCCATGTTTCCGGGAGCGTGCTCGCGCAGCAGCAGGCCCACGGCGATCAGCAGCGCCACGATCGCCATGCCGACGCCGAGAGCCAGGGCCCTGCGCTTGTCCGTGTGTCGATCAGTCGACATGGAAGATCTCCTCGACGGTGCGGTGGAAGTGGCGCGCGATGGCGATGGCCAACGGCAGGGAGGGGTCGTAGCGGCCGTTCTCGATCGAGTTGATCGTCTGTCGCGAGACGCCCAGCGCCTGGGCCAGCTCGCGCTGGGACAGCCCGGTGGCCAGCCGGAGCGCGCAGAGGTCGTTCTTCATGAACACCCCCTGATGTCAAGTGACCTTGTCGTGACAAGCGTGCTTGACACCCTCCGGGATTGTCAAGCACGCTTGTCTCCGGCGAGGGCTCGCCGGCCCGATCGGCACCCCCGTGGCGACATGCCGGCTGGGAACGCGGGCGACGGATCACTCACTGTCCGATGACCGACGCGCTACTGACTGCCACGGCCCTTCGGGTGCTACCTCTCTGCGGGCGTTCGGCCGACCGGGCCGGGCCGGCAGAGCGAAGGAGCCCTCCACATGTTCCCGTTTCCCGACGAAGCGACCATGAAGGCACTCGATCTCGGCCGGCGCGAGGTGTTCCAGACCCACCGGGTGCTGATGGCCTGCGAACTGCAGCGGCTGCGTCCCGTCGTCGGGGCACTGCCGGCAGGGCTGCGCCGCGAGCAGTTGACCGCCCGGCTCGACAAGGTCGCCGCCCTGGCCGTCGGGACCTGGCTGCAACAGATCTCGGAACGCGGCGCGACGATGCACCAGGCGGCCACGCTGTTCAAGGAGGTGCAGGACTCGCTCGACGGGGTCGTGCCCTCCGCCGTCGGCAACCCGTATCTCGTCGCCGCTGTGGACGAACTGAAGACCAGGATCGTCGATGTCATGAACGACGACAGGAGCCCCACGCACGTCGCCGTCAACACCGCGTTCGCGCGTCTGTTCGGGTCCGCCTCGTCGGTGGCCAAGGCGCGTTTCGCGCAGACGGTCACGGCCCTGCGGGCAGTGCTCGAGCGCACCGACGGCCGACGGTCGGGATTCGTGTGCAACCTGTCGTTGCCCGACGGGATGGGTGCACTGGCCAGCGGTCAGGGTGACACCGCCATCATCAACGTGGGTCGCTCCGCGCTCGACGGGACGATGCACCTGTGGGAGCTCGCCGCCACGCTCGCTCACGAGGGCACGCACATCCTGGCGGACAATCCGACGGTCGACATCGTCTACCGCCGCCGCAACGCCGCCTACTACCTGCAGGGCCAGATCGCCCTGCAGAACGCCGCCAACTTCGAGCAGACCGTCTGCGAGGCGTTGGGCCAGGGTGGCCCGTTCCCCACCGACGAGCAGGTGGCCGCCATGCGGGGACGCACCGCGCCCCGGATGGACTCGCTGCACACCGTGCTCGCCTCCCGCATCACCCGCGCGTGGGTGCGCACCTACGACTTCACCCGCCTCGACTTCACCAGGTCCGACCTGCCCAAGCCGGTCGCTCTCGTGCTCACCGACCTGCCGCAGGACCGGGCGTACGCGCCGTTGATCGGGGCGTACATGGAGGCGCTGCACGCGGCGATGCTGGCGCTGATGCGGGCGGAGGGGCGGCTGGTGGTGCGGGTCGAGCCGAAGATGCTGAACCACTCGACGGTCATCAACTCGGACGGCACCATCCGGTTCACCATCAACTCCGACCTCGCCGCCCGGACGCCCGTCGCCCAGGTCCTGCACTGGATGCTCGACGAACTCGTCGCCGAGGCGAAGTGCCAGATCCCCAAGGACACGGCGCAACTGCTCGCCCTGATCCTGGGCATCGAGAAGTTCGACCGGGACAACGTGCACGACGTGCTGAACGACTTCTACGACTCCTTCCACTGACCGGCGGCTGCCGAGCGGTGCGCCGACGTGATGCTGGCCCCCGTGGCGTCGGCGGCGTACCCATCGACCACAATCGGAGGCCGTCATCATCCACAGTCGAAGGGACGCGAGTGAAACGCCGCCTTCTGCACATCCTGACGGTCGCGACCGTCGTCTTCTCCGGTACGGCTGTGGTGGCCGCGCCGGCCTCGGCGAGCGACGCGTGGGGCATCGTCTGCAACCTCCGGGAGAACACCTGGCTGCGCGCCGCGCCGCACAGCCACGTGCTGCTCACCCTGACTGCCGGCCGCGGGTTCCGCTGGCACGGTCAGGTCTCGGCGGTCGACGACGACGCCTGGATCTACGGTCACGGCGCTGAGAACCCGTCCGTGGACGGCTGGGTCCCGGCCCGCAACACCACCTGCTGAACCGGTAGTTCCGCCGGGACGGCCGCCGACCGCTGCCGTCCCGGCGCACCGTGGCAGCCGAAAGTCGCTGACCATGCCGGTCCCCGGTCGTCCGTGCAGCCGACCCGGCGACGGGTGCCCGGGGGTGGCTAACGGGGCGTCAGCACGCAGAACTCGTTGCCGTCGGGGTCGGCCATGACCACCCAGCTGACCTCGCCCTGGCCGATGTCGATCCGGGTGGCCCCGAGGGAGAGCAGCCGGTCGACCTCCGTCTGCTGGTCGCCGTCCGCAGGCGGAGCGAGGTCGAAGTGCAGTCGTTGCTTGCCTGTCTTCGGATTCAGGGGTGGACCACCCCACGTGATCTTCGGGCCGCCGAGCGGTGAACGGATCGCGGTCTCCTGGTCCTGGTCCCAGACCAGCGGCCACCCCAGCGCCTCGCTCCAGAAGTAGCCGACCTCCTGCGAGCCGTCGCAGGCCAGCGCCCCGACGAATCCGCAGTCGGCGAGGAAGTTGTTGCCCGGCGCGATGACGCAGAACTCGTTGCCGTCGGGATCGGCGAGCACGATGTGACCCTCTTCGGGCCGTTGGCCGACGTCGATGTGCTCCGCGCCGAGTTCCAGCGCCCGGGCCACCGTCTGCCGCTGGTCTTCGAGGGATGTGCTCGTCAGGTCGAAGTGCATCGGGTTCGGGCCGACCTTCGGTCTCCCGGTCGGAAGGAAACGGATCCGGAACCCGATGTCGTCACCGGGCAGCAGCGCGACACCGTCGTGTGGGTCGTCGGCCACGTCCCAGCCCAGGACCCCGGACCAGAACCGGGCGAGCCGCAGGGGTTGGTTCGCGTCGAAGCTGAGCGCGAACAGTTGACTCGTCATCTCCTGCGCATCTCCGATCGGCGGTGTGACCGCTGTCGACAGCACGCCTCGCCGGCGCGTAGCTCGGGAGCCTAGGGGCGGGCCGCGTCGTGCGCAGCCGAGTATTCGCGGGCCGCCGGCCACCTCGCCGCCGGCGGCGAGGTGGCTCCGTTCGTGGCGGCTACGAGACGTGCTGCCAGAGTGGGGAGATCCGGGCCCGCGCGAAGCGCCAGCCGGTCGGCGTACGCGTGGCGGTGTAGCGGGCCTGGACACCGGCGACCCGGTGCGGCGCCTCGCCCCGGCGGAAGAAGTACACGAGCTGATGGGTGCCGACCTCGGCGTGGTCGCCGTCGAGATCCACCACCACGTCGGTGTTGAGGTGCTGGGTCGACTCCTCCTCGGGGCTGGTCCGCCGTAGGACGTCGACGATGTCGTCGATGCCGTGCAGGGCCCCGCGCGGGCTGCTGGTCTCGGCGTCCGGGGCATAGACGCCCCGCAGGTCCTCGAAGCGCCGCTCGTCCAGTGCCTGGGCGAGCCGGGCGACGAGTTCGGCGATCTCGGTGCGGTCGGTCACGGGTGACATCTCATCCTCCATATCGTTGGTGGCGCCAACGATATGGCAGATCGTTGGTGCGGCCAACGGCCTGTTAGCGTGGTCACCCGTGGAACCGACACCGGATCGTCTCGCCACGAAGGCGAGCTGGCTGATCACGCAGACCGCGGTGCACGCGCGGCGGCTCGTCGCCCAGGGGTTCGCCACCGCAGGCGCACGGGGCTACCACTATCGGGTGCTCGCGGCGTTGCAGGAGTTCGGTCCCGCGAGCCAGGCGGAGCTGGGGCGGCGCTGCCGCATGGACCGCAGCGACGTCGTCGCGGCCGTGACCGAGCTGGAGGGGGCGGGCTTCGTCGAGCGCAGCGCCGACCCGGCGGACCGCCGACGCAACATCGTCAGCAGCACCGAGGCGGGCGTGCGACAGCTGCGGCGGCTGGACCGCGCGCTCGACGACGTGCAGGACGAGCTGCTCGCCCCACTGTCGGCCGCCGAACGGCAGGCCCTGGTCGCGTTGCTCGGCAAGGTGCTCGACCACCACGGCGGCGCGCCGACGTCGTGATCCGGCCTGAGCGCCACCAGGCCGCACCCGCCGGCGCTCGCGCTACCGATCAGCCGACGTGTCGATGCGGACGCAGGCGCCGGCCGCCGACTGCCGGCCGGCTGGTGTGACCTAGGTCATCACCTCTTCTCCCGTCGGGGCCGCGACTGACCGTTCGCGGTGCGCTCGGACCGCCCGGACCTGCGGCTTCCGCGGATCGCGTCCGCTCGTCCCGCTGACCGGGCCTCGGCTGCTCGGCCGATGGGTCGCTGTCGTGTCGGTCACTACTGTTAGCGTGCCCTCGTTGTCGATCACGGCCGATTCCTCACGAAATCTGGCTGTTCTGCCACTGCGGAGGGTATTCCTGATGGCCTGGCTACCGGTGGGAGACTCGTACGAGATCTCCCTCGTGGACGGAAAGGTGGCGGCCCGGTCCACCGGCCCGCGCGCCGGTGGCCGTCCCCTGAAGACGTTGCCGAAGGCGCTGCGCGACGACCCCGAGGTGGACCGGCTGCGCCAGCTCGCCCAGTGGCTGGACCGGCACGCCGCCGAATGCCTGGCCCGGGTCGACGCCTGGGTGGTGTCCTCGCTGCCGGTGCCGACGGGGCTGCTGGCCCGGGTCTGGCCGGACCCGGCCTGGCAGGACGCGCTGCGCGACCTCGTGGTCCTCGGGGACGACCCGGCCGAGCCGGGCTTCCTGCGCGACGTCACCGACACCGGCGACCTCCGCGTGGTCAACCTCGACGGGGACACCGTCCGGCTCTCGCCGACGACCGCCACGCTGCCGCACCCGGTGCGCCTGCCCGACCTGCCCGACCTGCGCGAGTTCGCCGAGGAACTGGACGTCACCCAGCGGATCGAGCAACTGCACCGGGGCACCTGGGGCAAGCCCGACGTGCTGAAGCAGCGCGACACGGCCATCACCGACTTCCGCGGCACCACGGTCCCCAACCGGCTCGCCGCCCGGGCCGCCACGCTCGGCTTCCGGGTCTCCGGCTCGCAGGTCAGGTGCCGGATCTGGGAGGCAGGCCGCACGGTCGAGGCCGCCATGCGGTTCGACGAGGACTACTGGGACTCCGAGGCGACCCTGGGCAACCTCTCCTGGTCGGCGGTGGACGGCCCGACGTTGCGGTTGACCGAGGTCGGGCCGGTGGCCTGGTCGGAAGGAATGCGAATGGCGACGGCCCTGTCCGGTGCCGTGACCGGAACGGGGAAGAAGGCGTGACCGGGATGACGACGACCACCGGCGACGGCTCGGTCGAGAGCCTGCTGACCGCCGGCGCGGTGCTGCCGGCCGACACCGCCGGGGCCGGCGACCGGGCGGTGCCCCTCACCGCCCGCACCTACCGGCACCCGGTCCTCGGCGACCGACCGGTGGTCCGCCTGGTCGACGCCGCACTCGGCGAGGGCGAGGACATCGCCGTCGAGTTCCTCGGCCTGACGCCGGGCGCCGAGCCGGTCGTCGTCGGGCTGGGCCCCCGCCGGCCGCTGGCGTTCCCCGAGTGGGTGCTGGTGCACCACCCGGCGGACGGCCGGCACGCGTTGGCGGTGGTGCCGGAGTTGCAGAAGCTGGCCAAGCAGGTGCGGTCGCGGCCGAAGGCCGCCCTGGACGGGCACCAGAGCATCGCCGACCGGCTCGCCCGCACGCTGCCGCACTTCCTGCCGACGTTCTTCGAGCAGGCGGCGCGGGTGTTCCTGGCCGCCGGGCAGGACGCGTACGCGACGCAGCTGTTCAACAAGGCGCGTAAGGCGGAGGCGCAGCACGGCCTGCCGGTCGACCTGAACCGGCTGGACGAGGTCTACGTGGAGTTCGCCTCGGCCAAGGTCGTGTCCGCGACCGCGTTGGCGGGCTACGCCAAGGAGCTGTCCGCCCAGTTGCCGGCAGGCGAGGCGCTGGAGCGGTTCTGCCGGCTGGCGCTGCGGGCCGCGACCGCCGGAGTGGTTCCGTCCACCCAGTCGGCCGGCGTGGTGAACCGGCTGGTCCGGGCCGCCACCAAGGCCGCCGGTAAGGCCGGCACGGCCGCCGTCGCCGAGCGCGAGGCGGCCTACCTGACCGAGCTGCTCCGGTTGCCGGTGGCCGCCGAGGCGCCGGCCGGCTGGTGGAAGGCGCACCTGCCGGCGGTGACGGCGCTGGCCGGCCGTGACCCGGCGATCCGCGGCAGCCTGCTCGACCTGATGCCCGCCGACCGGGACGACCTGGTCACGTGGCTGGCCCTGCTGACCGACACCGGTGCGCTCGCCGGGCTGTCCGACGCGGACGTGCCGGACCCGGCCCGCCCGCAGGACGGCTCCGTCGGCTGGCTGCGCCGCTTCGTGGGCCGGGTCAACTCCGGCCACCACCGCCGTCGGCTGCCGCAGCTGTACCCGCTCGTCGAGCGGATGGCCGACCGGCTGCGCGTCGAGCTGGCCGACAGCGGCGAGACCCTCGGCGCGGACGGGGACCTGGAACTGCTCGACCTGCTGCTCGCCCTCGACCTGCCGGTGGCCGCGCCGAAGGAGCGCGAGGCCCTGGACCTGGCGAACTGGGTCAAGCGCGGGGGAGAGCGCGACCTGCTCGCCGTGGCGGGCGACGACCGGTTCACCGGTGCCCTGCGCCGGGGCCTCGACCAGCTCGACGACCAGCAGGCCGCCCTGCGCCGGATGGTCGAGACGCCGGGCGTCCGGCCGATGCTGATCGACTGGCTGCGGGCCCGGGTCCGCGACCGGTTCGCCGCCGGGCTGCCGTACCTGCCGGCGTCGGTGGACTGGCTGGGCCGGCTCCCGGTCGAGGCGCTGCGCCTGGTCTCCGACGAGCTCGACGGAGCGGGCGAGCCCGGCAGGGGTGGCGGCCTCGGGCAGGCCCTCGGCGTCGACCTCGCCGAGCGCGTCGCCCGCAGCCTGCGCGGCGGACTCCTCGCCGAGCTGGGCTGGCCGGACTGGGAGCTGGCCTGGCAGGAGGTCACCGGCGGCGACCGGCAGGTCGAGGTGATCCGGCAGGAGGCCTGGCCGTACGCGATCCTGGGCGGGCCGACCACGGTGCGCGTGATCGGCGCCGAGGGCATCGTGCTCCGCCACGACCTGCGCATCCCGGCCGGCGACATGTGGGGCCAGCCCGGCTACCACTACGTCGACGGCCAACTGCTGGTCTACTGGCGTTCCAAGGCGCTCAACTACGACCTGCGCGGCTACTGGCACTCGTCGCCCGGCGAACCGCAGCTCATCCAGGGCCGTCACCACGGCAGCCAGCCGCGCGGGAAGCAGATCACCCTGCCGCTGGCCGGCGGCGGCCGGACCACCGGCGACGGCGTGCTGCACGCCGGTGACACCGCTGTCCCGTCCGAGCTGCCGGTCATCACCGACGGCACCTCGCACTGGGTGTACCGGCACGGCGAGGACGACGACACCCACGGCTGGCGCGAGTACGACCCGGTCGCCAACACCCATGGCCGGCGCGGCCTGCCCGGGTTCCTGGCCGACCTCCCGGTCGACGGGAGCCGCCTCCAGGAATCGGCCAGCTGGCTGCGGCCGGCCCTGTCCGACCGGGCCACCCCGGCCGCCGTCCCCGTGGACGGGCTGCTCGGCTGGCGGGTGGTCACGCTGCCGGACGGCTCGGTACGCGGTACGGACCTGGCCGGTCGTACCGTCACCGTCGCCGCGGGCCAGGAGCCGGTCGCGGCGCTGGTGCTGCCCGGCGACGACCGACCCCGAGCCGTGCTCAAGGGCCTCGTCCTGGTCGACCCGGACGGGGTGGTGTCGGCCGCCGCCGGACCGCCGTCCAGCCGGGACTACAGCCCCGGCACGGTCCCGCTGCCGGCCCGGCAGTTCCTCGGCAACCTGCTGCCCCGCGACCCGGCCGGCTCCACCGCCCTGCGCCGGATGGACCGGGAGACCGCCGCCGCACTGCTGAAGGTCGCCCTCGACGAGCGCCGCGCCGTCCTGGCCGAAGAGGCGGCACGGGCCGCGGCCCGCGCGGCGGCGCGGTCCGGGCTGACCGTGGCCACCCAGGCCATCACCGGCCTTCCCGTCGCCGTTCCCGCGTCCACGGTCGGCGCCGGCTCCGGCCCCGCCACCACCGCCGTCGAGGACGACACGGACGCGCTGGTGGAACTGGTCCGCTCGACGGTGCCGGCGCTCGGCCACGACGCCCTGCTGGCCGGAGTGGTCGGGGCGCTGCGGCTGGCCGCCCGGGTACGCACCGACCTGGAGGCGGTGACCGAGCGGCTCACCAGGTCGCTGTCCGCCCCGGTCGCGGTGGTGCCGACGGCCACCGTGACCGGACCCACCGACCGGCAGCTCAGCGCGGCGCTGGACGGCCTGCGCGGATCGGCCCACGGGGCGGGCACCGCGACCGGCGTCTTCACCCAGTTCCAGGCGTTCACCATCCGGCGCTCCGCCACGGACGGGAACGGCTCCGCCACGGACGGGAACGGCTCCGCCACGGACGGGAACGGCTCCGCCACGGGCGGGAACGGCTCCGCCGTGCGGCTGCACCTCGACGGGCCGTCGCTGCCGTCCACGCTGGACTGGTGGTCCCTGCTCGGGGGCGTCGCCGCGGTCGCCTACCGGGCCGTCGCGGCGGTCACCCCGGACGAGCACCGGGAGACGCTGCGGGCCCTGCTCACGGAGCTGGACGGGCTCGACCTGAGCACGGCGGCGGAGCCGGGGCGGTGGCGCCGGTGCAGGCTGCACCTGCTCGACAACGAGCTGAAGAACCCGGACGGCTCGCGCCGCTACCCCAGGCCCGGCATCCTGCCGTTGCCCGACGGGGCGTTCGTCGCCGTCCTCAACTCCAGCGGTACGGCCACCGGCTACTTCTTCGACGCGCTGCACCACGACCCGGCCGGTGTGTTCGCCGTGCCCGAGCCGTACACGGTGCACTCCTCGGAGCCGGTCGGTGACGGCCGGCCGGCCGGCTGGCTGGCCGGGTTCCTCGCCGAGTCGGCCGCGCGCGGCCCGCTGCCCTGGCGGCCGGAGGCGGCCGAACAGTTCGCCGAGCTGACCGGCGTCACCCCCACCGCCGCGAAGCTGGTGCTGGCCGGCCTGCCGTACGCGGACTCGGCGAACACGATGCCGGCCGAGCTGCGCAAGGCGCTCGGGATCAGGCAGGTCGGGGAGGTCAAGCTGGCCTTCGGGGTGCTGCGGGAGGCCAGGGCGACGCTGCGGCGGGCCGTGGTCTCGGCGCTGCTGCCCGAGGAACCGGCCCGGCTGTGGACCGAGGGCCCGGACGTGGCCGCCGCCGCGGCGGTGTGGAACGCCGCCCTGGGGCGCCGGGTGGTGGTGCCCGAACACCTGCTCGCCGAGGCGACGCGCGCGGTCCGCACCGGCTGGGCACCGGCGAAGGCGTTGCCGGCGCTGCTCGACCCGGCCCGTTCGGCCGAGCTGAGCACCGACCTGGCCTTCGAGGTCAGGGGCGACCGGGCCCGGCCGGTCGACGCAAAGGCGGCGGGCTTCACCGGTCACGTGCTGCGCTCCACGGTCGCCCTGGCGGCCTGGGTCGCCCACCACACGCCGGCCGGCGACGCGTGCCGGGCCGCGCTGCCCGGCGCGCTGGCCGCGATCCGGAACCGGCTGGCCAGCCCCGGCCTGCTGCTCGACCTCGACCAGTACGTGTCCCTGCCCGCGTTCCGGCAGGTGGCGGGCACCCCGTCGGAGACCGGCCCCGGCTGGGAACGGTACGGCGCCATCGTCCTGTCCACCTACGACAGCCAGCCGTCGCCCGCGCTGCGGCCGGACCTGCTCGACGCCGACGGGACGGACCCGTACCTGCCGGCGCTGCGCGGGGACGCCGCCAAGCCGTACCCGGTCGAGGTGGCGCTGCGCCTGGTCCGTGACCCACGCTTCGTGGCGCTGCTCGGCGATCCGGGGGAGCCGGCCGGCGGTGCGCGGGCGGCGGACGGCACCTGGTGGCCGCAGGACCCGACCCGGTCGGTGCCGGACCTGGTCGCCGAGGTGGCCGGGGCGCACGGCCTGGGCGCCGACGCGGCGGCGGTGTACCTGATGCTGCTGGCCATGCCGGACCCGACCGACCGCAACACGGCGAAGTGGACCGGCTGGAAGCCGGCGCGGCTGAAGGCGGCCCGCGCCGAACTGGCCGGCACCGACCTGGTCGTCGAGGCCAGCCGGTCCCGGGCCGGCCGGTCGCTGTTCCTGCCCGGCCCGTGGCTGGAGCGCGGCAGCGGGCAGGCACCGATCGAGGGCTGGAAGGCCGCCCTGTTCGACCTCGCACCCGACGGCACGGCCGCGCTCGGCGTGACGGTGCCGTTCGTCCCGGCCGCCGAGCTCCACCGGCGCGCCTGGCAACGCCTGCGCGACGGTGACCGGCCCCGCTTCGACCACCTGCCCACCTCCCGCTGACCCACCCCTGACCACCCCCATCCGAACCGAAAGAGATCGAGGAACGCCCGTGACCGTGACGGAACACGTCCGCCCCACCGTGGCGCCGGAGACCGCCGCCCAGGTCCTCTCCGCCGAGCAGCGGTACGCCGACGAGCTGGCCTTCCTGGCCGCGTACGACGACGGGGCCCGGCCCCCGGGCTGGGCGCTGACCCCGCGCGCCGTGGTCACCTTCATCCAGGGCAGCGACGGCGAGGCGTTGAAGCTGCCCGCCGAGCGGCGCACCGGCGCGGACGGCACCGGACTGCCGGCCAGCATGACCATCCCGGCGAAGTTCGTCGGCGAGCGGAGCCTGGTCGAGCGGTGCGTGGTCACCCTGGCCGGCGAGCGGGGCCTGCTGCTGGTCGGCGAGCCCGGCACCGCCAAGTCCATGCTGTCCGAGCTGCTGGCCGCCGCCGTCTGCGGCACCAGCGCGCTGACCGTGCAGGGCACCGCCGGCACCACCGAGGACGCCTTCCGGTACGGCTGGAACTACGCCCTGCTGCTCGCCCAGGGGCCGACCCCGCAGGCGCTTGTCGACTCGCCGGTGCTGACCGCGATGCGCACCGGCCGGGTGGTCCGGATCGAGGAGGTCACCCGCTGCCTGCCCGAGGTGCAGGACGCGCTGGTGTCCATCCTGTCCGACCGGCGGATGAACGTGCCGGAGCTGTCCGGCACCGAGGACGGGCTGATCCGCGCCACGCCCGGGTTCACCGTGATCGCCACCGCCAACCTGCGGGACCGGGGCGTGTCGGAGATGTCCTCGGCCCTCAAGCGCCGGTTCAACTTCGAGACCATCCACCCGATCTCCGACGCGGACGTCGAGACCGACCTGGTCCGCCAGCAGGCCACCGCCGCCGTGCAGCGCGCCGGCGCGGCGTACACGGTGGACGACGCGGTGCTGGACGCCCTGGTCACCGTGTTCCGCGACCTGCGTTCCGGCCGGTCGGGCGAGGGCTGGGACGTGGAACGGCCCGGCACGGTGATGTCCACCGCCGAGGCGGTGCAGGTGGCGGTGTCGCTCGGCCTGGCCGCCGCGTACCTGCCCGGCGGGGAGGCACTCGACCTGGTGCCCGGGCACCTGCTCGGCGTGGTCCGCAAGGACGACCAGAACGACCACGCCCGGCTGCTCGGCTACTGGGACGGCCCGGTCCGTCGCCGCGCCGAGGACGGCTCGGCGATGTGGCGCCGGCTCTGGGACCTGCGGGAGAGCCTGCGGTGACGACCCTCTCCAGCACGACGCCCGGTGCGGCCCCGCCGGCCGCCGACCCGCCGAGGGCCGATGCGACGTCGGCCGATCCGCGCGCCGTGGTCGACGCGCTCGCCGGTTCGGTGCGGCCGTACCTGATCGGGGTGCGGCACCACAGCCCGGCGCTGGCGGCGGTGGTGCCGGCGCTGCTGGACGCCGCCGGGGCCGAGGTGGTCTGCATCGAGCTGCCGGCCGACTTCCAGCGCTGGCTGCCGTACCTGTCCGATCCGGCCGCCCGGGCCCCGCTGGCCCTGGTCGGCAGCCACGGCGCGGACGGGCCGATGGGCTTCTACCCGTTCGCCGACTTCTCCCCGGAACTGGCCGCGATCCGCTGGGCCCGGCAGCACGGCGTGGAGGTGGTCTGCTGCGACCTGCCGCTGGCCGACCCCGGCTGGAGCGCCGGCGCCGCCGACCCCGACCCGACTGCCGGTGCCGAGCCGGCCGCCGGTGACGAGCCCGCACCGGACGCGGGGGAGCCGGTGCCCGGCCTGCGCCGGTCCTACGCCGCCGCGCTCAGCGCCAGCGGCACCGGCCGCGACGGCGACGACCTGTGGGACCGGGTGGTCGAGGTGCGCGCCCCGGGCTGCCCGCCCGAGGCGGTCCGCCGGGCCGCGCTCGGCGTCGGCTGGGCGATGCGTACCGACAGCGCCAACCGCGACGGCGTACCGGGCCGGGACCTGGCCCGCGAGCGGCACATGCGCCGGGTACTGGCCGAGGCCGGCGTCGACGGCCGGCGGGTCGCCGCCGTCGTCGGCGCCTTCCACGCCCCGGCCCTTGTCCCCGCCCCGTCGACCGCCGCCGTCGACGTCGCGTCCACCCGGCCCGGCACCGCCCCGGCCGATCCGGTCCGGTCCGTGACGACCCCGCCCGGACCGGCCGCCACCGACGGCGACCGCACGGCGGTCACCTCGCTGGTGCCGTACGCGTTCGACCTGCTCGACTCCCGGTCCGGCTACCCGGCCGGGATCCGCGACCCGCGCTGGCAGCAGTCCGTCTTCACCGCCGCCGGCGACCCGGAACGGATCCGGGCCGCCGCCGCCCGGGCGGTCACCGACCTGTGCCGGGAACTCCGCGCGGCCGGCCACACCGCCGGCACCGGCGAGGCCACCGAGACGGTACGGCTCGCCGACGACCTGGCCCGGCTGCGGAACCTGCCCGCCCCCGGCCGGGGCGAGGTGCTGGAGGCGGTGACCACCGTGCTCGGCCAGGGTGAACTGCTCGGCCGCGGCCGGGCGCTGGCCAGGGCCCTGGAGAACGTGCTGGTCGGCGCCGAACGGGGCCGCATCGCCCCCGGCACGCCGCGCTCCGGGCTCGGCCCGGCGGTCGAGGCGGAACTCGCCACGCTGCGGCTGCCCGACCCGGGCAGCCCCAAGGCCCGCGAGGTGCGGCTGGACCCGCTGCGCACCGACCTGGACGGGCGGCGGGAGATCCTGCTGCAACGCCTCCAGATCTGCGGCGTCGGCTACGGCGAGCCCGTCGCGGTGTCCGGCACCGGCGACGGCGCCGCCCTGACCACCCGCTGGCAGCTGGCCTGGACGCCGTCCGTGGCGGCCCGGCTGGACCTGGTCGGCGTACGCGGGGTGACCGCCGCGCTGGCCGCCGCCGGCACCCTGCGGGAGCGGTTCCGCCGGGAGGCCGCCGACGGTGGCCCCACCGCCGCGCAGCTGCTCACCGGGCTGCGCGACGCCGCCCGGTGCGACCTGCCGGAGCTGGTCACCGACCGGCTCGACCTGGCCGCCACGGTGCTGCCGGGCACCGGCACGCTGCCGGAGCTGCTGGCCGCACTGGACCTGCTGGAGGCGCTGCGCCGCGAGCACCTGCCCGGCACCACCGCCGACGGCCGGGCCCGGGCGGCCGAGCTGGCCGTCGTGCTGCTGGACGCGGCGGTGCGCGGGCTGCCTGGCCTGGCCGGCAGCGACACCCCGGCCGACGCCGCCGCGCTGGTCGACCTCGCGGTACGGGCCGGCGAGGACCGCATCGGGCTGCGCCTGGACGAGGCCCTCGACCACCTGGCCCGCGCCGGTGCGCCGCTGATCCAGGGCGCCGCCCTGGCCGCCCGGGTGCTGCTCGACCTGACCGACCTGGAGACCCTGGGCACCCGGGTGGCCGGCTGGATCGACGCGGCGACAGGACCGGACACCCGACGGCACCTGCACCGGCTGCTCGGCGGCCTGCTCACCGGGGCACACCCGCTGTTGCAGTCCGCCCCGGCCGCGCTGGACCCGCTGCTGGAACGGATCGAGCGGCTCCCCGACGCCGACTTCCTGGACCGGCTGCCCGCGCTGCGCGGGGGGTTCGACGTGCTCACCCCGGCGGCCCGGGACCGGCTGCTGCACACCGTCACCGAACGGCTGGGTGACCGGCTCGACCTGAGCCTGTCCGCCCCGCCGGAGCTGCTGGCCCGCTGGGCCGCCGCCGACGCGGCCGGCCGGGCCGCCCTGCTCGCCCGCCACCTCCCCGTCCCGGGCACGCCGACCGGCCCCACCGAGGTCGACGCCGATGCCGATGTCACGCCCGGGCCGGACACCCCGGACGCCCGGCTCACCGCCAGCGACCGGTGGCGGCTGCTGCTCGGCCGCCAGCCCGACCGGTTGCCGGCCGACGCCCGCCGCTACGCCCGCGCCCTGGACGAGCTGTACGGGGCGGGCCAGGGCGAGGGCGCCACCGACCTCGGGCAGGCGGCCGGCGGCGGCCAGGAGGCCTCCTTCCCGACCGCCCGCGAGTGGGCCGACGAACTCGAGGCGCTGTTCGGCACCGCCGTACGCGAGGAGGTCATCGCCCGGGCGGCCGAGAGCGGCCGTACCGACGTGCTCACCGAACTCGACCCGGCCGCCGTACGCCCCTCGATGGAACTGCTGACCTCGGTGCTGTCGCTGGCCGGTGGCCTGCCCGAGGGGCAGTTGGCCAAGCTGCGGCCACTGGTACGGCGGCTGGTCGAGGAGCTGACCAGGCAGCTCGCCACCCAGGTGCGTCCGGCGCTGACCGGGCTGACCAACCCGCGTCCGACCAGCCGTCCCGGTGGCCGGATCAACCTGGCCCGTACGCTGCGGGCGAACCTGGCGCACACCCAGCGGCTCGGCGACGGCCGGACGGTGGTGGTGCCGCAACGCCCGGTCTTCAACAGCCGCACCCGCAAGGAGGCCGACTGGCGGCTGGTGCTGGTGGTCGACGTGTCCGGCTCGATGGAGGCGTCGGTGGTGTGGTCGGCGTTGACCGCCGCCGTACTGGCCGGGGTGCCCACCCTGTCCACCCACTTCCTCGCCTTCTCCACCGAGGTGGTCGACCTGACCGACCGGGTCGACGACCCGCTGTCGCTGCTGCTGGAGGTGCGCGTCGGCGGCGGTACGCACATCGCCGCCGGGCTGGCCGCCGCCCGCTCGCTGGTGACCGTGCCGAGCCGCACCATCGTCGCGGTGGTCAGCGACTTCGAGGAGGGTTATGCGCTGGCCGGGCTGCTCGGCGAGGTCCGCACGCTGGTCGGTTCCGGCGTGCACCTGCTCGGCTGCGCCGCGCTGAACGACAGGGGAGTGCCCTGCTACTCGGTGCCGGTCGCCGAGCAGCTCGTCGCGGCCGGGATGCCGGTCGCCGCTCTCAGCCCGCTCGAACTCGCCCGCTGGGTGGGCGACCGCATCCGCGGAGGATCACGTTGACGGACCGCACAGCCACCGCCGTGGACACCGACCGGTTGCCGCCGGTGCTGCCGGCGGTCGCCGCCGCGGCGGTGGCGGCCCTGCCACCCCGGCTGCACAGGCGGCTCGACGCCGCCGTCGAACGGCTGGCCGGCGTACCGGTCGGCCCGGTCGACGGCGGCGTGTCGGTCGACTGCGGTCCGGAGTCGCTGGTCACCCTGACGCCCGGAGCGACGGGCGCGGTCACCGACCCGCACCAGGCGCGGTGCAGCTGCCTGCTGGCGCCCCGCTGTCTGCACCGCACCGCCGTCCTGCTCGCCTGCCCCGTCGCCGACCCGGCCGCCCACCCCGATCCGGCGTCCACCGCCGCGGCGTCCCCGGCGTCGGACAGCGCCGCCGCGGCGTCCGGCCGGACCGCGCGTACCAGGAAGTCGGCCGGCGCGGCACTGACGAAGGCGCAGCGGGCCGCGGCCGGCGCGCTGTGGCGGGCGGCCGCCGCGGTGCTCGCGGCCGGCGTGCCGGCGGCCGGGGCGGTGCCCCAGGCCGAACTGCTGCGGGCCGCCCACGGCGCCCGGCTGGCCGGCCTGCCGCGGGCCGAGAGCGCCGCGCTGCGCACGGTACGTGGGCTGCGCGCACACCGGGGACGGCAGAACGGCCACCGGTTGGCCGAGCTGGTCGAGGTGCTGCACGACCTGCTGTACGTCACCGGCCGGCTGGCCGCCGGCGACGCCGACCCGGCGCTGGTCGGCGTCCTGCGGCGGGCCTACCAGCCGGACGGCACCCTGGAGGTGTACGGCGTCTGCCGGGAACCGGTGATCAGCGCGACCGGGTACGCCGGGGTGGTCACCCACCTGGTCGCCGCCGACGGGCGCCAGCTCTCCTTCGGCGACGTGAAACCGGGCGGTCCGGACCGGGCACGCGACTGCGCCCGGGCGGTCACCGAGATGGGCGCGGTCGCGGTCAACCACGCGGTACTGGCCCGTGGCGGCCTGCGGATCACCGGCACCACCGTCTCCCCGGACGGCCGGCTCGGCGCCGGTAAGGGGGTCCGGGCCACCCCGCTCACCGGGGCCGACTGGTCCACCGGGCCGCTGGCGCGACTGTTCGCCCGCCCGCTCGCCGAGGTGGTGACCGCGCAACTCGCCACCGACGACCCGGAGGACCCGGCCCGGGCGGGGACCGCGCTGTTCGGCGGTGACCTGATGGTGGTGGGCGCCGTCGGTGACCAGGTGCTGGCCCGCGAGCTGGCCCCCGCCACCGACGCAGGAGGCGAGCGGGCGCCGGTGCCGGACGGGCCGCTGATCCGGCTGGTGCCGGTCGACTCCCACCCGATGCTGGCCCACGTGGCCAACCTGCGGCGGCTCGCCTCCCGGCCCGGCCTGCGGGTCCGGGTGGTCGGCCGGCTGGACCCGGACCGGGCCAGCACGCTGCGACCGCTCGCGGTCGGCCCGGTGCCCGGTGCCGCCGCCACGTTGCGGCTGCCGGTGGACTGGCACGGCCGGGCGGACCTCGGCTACGACGAGCTCCAGGGCGGCCACCTGCCGCCGCGCGACCCGGCGGAGACGACCGGACCCGTCCTGGCCGTCGGCGCCGACGCGGTTGCGGAGTCCCCGCTGTGGCGGGTCCGCCGGCTGGTGGAGTTGGCCGTCTCGGGCGGTCGCCGCGCCGTCGCCGAGGCGGCCCGCGGCGACGGCACCGGCCTGGCCGGCCCGCTGCGCCGCGCCGGCTTCACCACCGCCGCCGCGCTCACCACCGCGTTGGCCGACGAGTCCGACCGGCGCGGCCGGGACGCGTTCGGCCGGCGTACCGATCCCGACCCGGACCGGTACGCGTGGGCCTGGCTCGCCGCGACCGCGCATCTCGCCGCCGCCGAGCGGGAGCTGATCCGATCCTCCTGGACCGCCCCGCCGCTCGGCTGACCTGCGGGAACCCGGGGCGATCGCGCTCCGGGCCGGTGACCGCGGGCCAGGCGATCGCCACCGAGGCTCCGGCACCCCGTCCGAACCCGGGCGGGTGCCGGGGCCGTCGGGCGAGGGAACGCACACCTGGCGACCGTGTGCGTCACGACCCGCCCGCCGGGCGATCCTCGGGGACATCGGGGGAAACCCGGTGGCCGTCTGTGACGCGGGACTAGATTGAATCCGCGTGGTCGAAAACGGACGGGAGATGGATCGTGCGTGGACTCACCGACAAGGTCGTGCTCGTGACGGGGGGCGGATACAGCCCCGAGCAGGTCGGTTCCGGTCTCGGCCAGTCCATGTGCGTGGAGCTCGCCCAGGAGGGGGCGAAGATCATCGTGTCCGACCTCTCCCTGGAGCGCGCCAACGCGACGGTGGAGCGGATTCGCGACGCCGGGGGAGACGCGACCGGGGTGGCGGCGGACGTCACCGACGAGGCTTCGGTCGACGCCATGGTGAGCGCCGCTCTCGACGCGTACGGCCACGTCGACGTGCTGGTGAACAACGCCGGTGTGTTCGGCGCCTACCTCCCGCTGCTCGAGATCGAGACCAGTCAGTGGGAGCGCGTCATGGCCGTCGACCTGAAGGGCGTCTTCCTCGCGACGAAGGCCGTGCTTCCCCACATGCTGGAGCGCGGCAGCGGCGTCGTGATCAACGTTTCGTCGGCCTCCGGTCTGGTCGCCAGCGAGGTCGGGGCCGAATACACCACGGCCAAGCACGGCGTCATCGGGCTGACCAAGCAGATCGCCTACGACTACGGCCACCGCGGCATCCGCGCCGTGGGCATCGGGCCCGGCGTCATCAAGACCGCAGCGTTCGAGGGCGCGGAGATCACCAGCGACTTCCCGTTCTACGACCTGACCATGCAGGCCCCCGCGGGCCGGTACGGCGAACCCCACGAGGTGGCCCGGGCGGTCTGTTTCCTCGCGAGCGACGACGCCTCCTTCATCCACGGCCACACCATCCCGGTCGACGGTGGGTCTCCCGTCAGGTGACCGAGCCTGCCGGCGCGGCCAAGGCCCGCCGGAGCGTTTGCTAATTCGTATTAGCGTCTTGACGCCGCCGAGACGGCGCGCGCAGACTCATCGACCAACGAACCCGTTCCGCGCCGAGCGTCCACACCGTCCGGTCGCTCAGCGCGGGGTCGAGTGACGCCTGCCCGCACCCCCTTGCCCCCGTCGGCGCGCCCCACGAACGGAGGGAACGCGATGACGCGTACCCCGGAAGGCTCCTTCTCCCGACGCACGCTGCTGCGTGGCGCGGCAGCCGCCGGTGTCGCGACCGCGACCACCGGCGCCGGCCTTGCCGCGACCCCCACGCCGGCGCTCGCCGCACCGGCCGGCTTCCCCAACTACCGGTACGTGCGCGACGCGTTCGACAGGCCGTTGCGTTACAACCCGACCGGCGAGTTCATCTTCCCGTGCGTGCGCGGGGTCTACGACAAGATCAGCGGTGCCCTCGGCCGCTACTACCTCTACTACGCGCCACACGACGCGCCCGGCGGGATCTGCCTCGCCTACGCCAACCGGCTCGAGGGCCCCTACACCGAGTACGCCAACAATCCCGTCGTCGACCGGGTGCTGCCGTCCACGACGGTGAGCCACGTGTCGTCGCCGCACGTCGTGTGGGATGCGCCGACCCGGCAGTTCTACCTGTACTTCCACGGCGAGAACCACACGACCCGGGTCGCCCGCTCGAGCGACGGCGTCCGCTTCACCAACGAGACGCCGATCCTGTCGACGAACCTGGTGCCCAACACGACCGAGACCTCGTACGCGCGGGTCTTCGAGCACTCGGTGGCCGGCAAGGGAAACCGCTACGTGATGGTGTTCATGGGCGCACACACGATCCGGCCGGGCACCCGGAAGATCTTCTGGGGCTGGTCGCCGAACGGCTGGAGCGGCTGGCAGTTCTCCCCGAACCCGCTGGTGTCGCCGTCGGGCGACGGGCTCACCGACATCTCCGCGCCGCACCTGTTGAAGCGAAACGGCACCGCGTACATCGCGTACCACGGCAGCAGCGGCAACATGTACCTGACCGAGGTCGGCAACAACTTCGACCGGGAGGTCCACCTCGGCGTGTTCCACCGGCCGATCGCGTCGGACAACGGCCGGGTGGCCTCGCCGACGTTCGGCACCGACGGCGGCGTGGAGTACATGCTCTACGAGGCGGGGCCCCGCCTCGACGCCAGGATCTGCGTGGCCCGCGCGGTCTAGGACCACATCAGGGGACGTCGCCCGGTCGGTCGGTGGTCGCGGCTCCGGCCACCGGCCGGGACGAACCCGCCCGGTCGTCCCCACCCGTGCGAGGTGGGTCCGGCTGTGGTTCGGGCGCGGCGAAGGTGACCGGAGCGTCGAACGCGGCCCGCCGTGCGGCGCGGCGCAGCGCGGCGAGCACCGCGGGGCCGGCGAGGACGATCGCCACGGCGGTGGTGATCGCGCGTCCGGTGTCCCAGCCGAAGGTGGAGGTGACCGCCGTGAAGACGGCGAAGCGGTGCAGGTTCTCCAACAGTGGCGCTCCGGCGACGTAGGAGAGCTGGGTGTCCGCGCCGATGCTGAACGGCCAGAACCACAGGTTCATCAGCAGTCCGTAGCCGTAGGCCGCGAGGACGCCGTAGCCGGCCAGGGCAGCGATCTCGGCCCGGCCCCGCAGCCTCGCCGGTAACAGGCCGGCGCCGAGACCGATCCAGGACGCGGCCAGCATCTGGAACGGCAGCCACGGCCCGACCCCCGCGGTGAGCAGCGCGGAGGCGAACAGCGACGTCGAGCCGAGCAGGAAGCCGAAGCCGGGCCCGAACACCCGGCCGGCGAGTACGAGAAGGAAGAACACCGTCTCGATGCCTGCGGTGCCGGCGCCGAGCGGGCGCAGCGCGGCGTTGACGGCCGCGAGCACCCCGAGCATCGCCAACGCCTTGCTGTCGATGCCGCCGGAGCTGAGTTCGGCCAACACCAGCGCGACGAGCACCGGCAGCACCACGAGGAACACCAGCGGCGCCTCGCCCGTGCGGGCGGTGCTCTCGGGATGGGCGGGGACGAAGAACGGCCAGGTGAAGGTCGCCAGTGCGGCGGCCGAGGCCAGGACCAGCACGACAGCGGTACGCGGGGCGACCCGCAGCACGCTCACCCCGGCTCCCCGGTCGTGGCCAGTGCGGCCGCGACCTGCTCCACGGTCAGCCACGGCGCGGGGGCGAGGACCTTGGCCACCTGCGGGGCGAACGCCGGCGAGGCGAGCATGACCTCCGCCGTGGTGCCGGCGGCGACGATCTCCCCCTCGGCCATCACCACGACCTGGTCGGCGAGGGCCGCGACGAGCTCGACGTCGTGCGTCGCGATCAGCACCGCCCGGCCGTCGGCGGCCAGCCGTCGGACGACGGCGGTGAACTGCCGCTTGGCGCGGTAGTCCAGGCCGCGGGTCGGCTCGTCGAGCAGGACCACCGGCGGGGCGGCGGTGAGCTGTACGGCGAGCGCGAGCGCGAGCCGCTGCCCCTCGGAGAGGTCACGGGGGTGCCGGTCGGCGGGTAGCCCCGGGGTGAGCTGGTCGAGCATCGTCCAACAGGTGCCGGCCGGTGCTCCGGTCTCCCGGTCGGCCTGATCGCACTCGGCCTCCACCGTCTCCAGGTACAGCAGGTCACCGGGGGTCTGCGGGACCAGACCGACATGCCGGCGGGCCCGGCCCGGCGGCAGGGCCTTCGGGTCGACGGTGCCCTGCGCGCCGACGACGGCGACGGTCCCGCCCTGGCGGGGGCCGCTGCCCTGCACCGCCCAGAGCAGGCTCGACTTGCCGGAGCCGTTGCGCCCCATCAACGCCACGATCCGGCCGGGAGACAGCTCCATGTCGACGCCGGCCACGGCGACCGTCCCCGGGTAGCGCACGACGACGTCGCGGGCCGTCAGGACGGGGGGCGCGTCCGGGACCGTCGCCGCGGCCGGCACGGCGGCGTCGGCGAGCCGGTGGCGCAGGGCGGCCGCCCGCCGGCGGGCATCGCGTACGGACAGCGGCAGCGGCGTCCAGCCGGCGAGACGGCCCAGCTCGACCAGCGGTGGTGCGATGTCGACGTCGGCGAGCACGGCGGCCGGTTCCCCGTCCACCACCCGACCGTCGCCGGGCAGGTAGAGCAGCCGGTCGGCGTACTGGACGACCCGTTCCAGCCGGTGCTCGGCCAGCACCACCGTCACGCCGAGGTCGTGCACCAGCCGGGTCACCACGGCGAGCACGTCCTCCGCCGCGGTGGGGTCCAGCGCGGAGGTGGGCTCGTCGAGCACCAGCACCCGCGGGTGGGCGGTGAGGACCGACCCGATGGCGACGCGCTGCTGCTGCCCGCCGGACAGCGTCCGCAGCGGCCGGTCGCGAAGCTCGGCGATGCCCAGCAGGTCGAGGGTCTCCTCGACCCGTTTGCGCATCACCGTCGCCGGCAGGGCGAGCTGCTCCATCCCGTAGGCGAGCTCCTCCTCGACGGTGTCGGTGACGAACCCGGACAGCGGATCCTGCCCGACCACGCCGACGACGTCGGCGAGGTCACGCGGCGGATGACGGCGGGTGTCCCGGCCGTCGACCGTCACGCTGCCGTGCAGGGTGCCGCCGGTGAAGTGCGGCACCAGCCCGTTGATCGCCCGCAGCAGCGTGGACTTGCCCGTGCCGGTGCGACCGACGACCAGGCAGAGCTCACCCTCGTCGATGCGCAGCGTCACGTCCCGCAGGGTCGGGCGGTCGCTCTCGGCGTAACGGACGGTCACCCGGTCGAAGTCGATCACGAAGGGCCTCCCTGCGTGGGGGACGACGACGCCAGCCGACCCGCTCCGCCCGCCGGCGCGGCGTCGACCGGACCGCGGGGTGCGGTCGCCGGGCCGGCGGTGCGCGCGGCGGACGTCCGCGCGAGCGCGGGAGGTGGCGCCAACCAGGCCGGTGCCGCCGCGACCACGACGGCGAGCAGCGTCAGCGGCGTCAGCTCGGGCCAGGTGAGTGGGCTCACCGGCGGATAGAGAAGCTCCGGATCGACCGAACCGGCCAGTACCGTCAGCGCGGCGGCACCCACCCCGCAGCCGGCCACGAGCAGTTCCGCGCCCCGCCAGTGGTCCGGCCGGTAGCGGCTGCGCCGCACCCGACGGCCGGCCAGCAGCATGCCGGCCACGGCGGTCGACAGGCCGACGAGGAGCATCGGCAGACCCAGGTACGCGGGGCCGGTGGCGTCGAGCAGCCCGTACGTGCCGGCGCAGACGCCGACCAGCCCGCCGAGCACCAGCGCACCGGTGACGGCGCGCTGCCCGGCCGGCACCGCCGGGGTGCGGCCGTAACCCCGGGAGTCCATCGCCGCGGCCAGTGCCAGCGACCGGTCCAGCGCGTCGGCCAGCACCGGCAGCGCGATGCCCCGCAACGCCCGTACTCCCCGGCCGGAGGCACCCCGCAGCCGCCGCGCCCGGCGGACCCGCAGCACGCTCTCGACCAGTTGCGGGGCGACCGACAGGGCCACCACCACGGCGGTGACCACCGCGTACAGGGCCCCGGGCACGGCTTTGAGCAGCCGCTTCGGGTTGGCCAGGGCGTTCGCCGCGCCGAGGCAGACCAGCATCGTGGCCAGCCGTAGCCCGTCGTAGAACCCGCCGAGGAGCTGCTCGGCGGCGACCGGCCCGAACAGGCGGATTCCCGCCGCCCACGCGGGCAGGGGGATCTCGGGAAGCCGGACGAGCACGTGGTCGCCCTGCCCGCCGCCGAACACGATCCGGAACAGCACCCGCATCGCCACGATCACCGCGCCGAGCACCAGGTACATCCGGAATGCCAGCGCCCACGGCGCGTCTCCCCGCCGCCGGACGACCACCAGCGCGGCGACGGCGACGAGCAGGCCCAGCGGCAACGGGTTGGTGGTGTGGCTGGCCGCGGTGGCCAGGCCGAGCGCCCACAGCCACCACGCGCCGGGGTGCAGCGCCCGGGGCAGGCGCGTCGCCCGTCCCACCGAACCTGCCCGGTCCGCTCCGGCGGGCCTCTCCACCCGGCGGGTGCTCCGGTCAGTCATCCGGCTCGACGGTCCGCCGCCGCCGTGCGGCCAGCAGACCGCCCGCGCCGAGCGCGACCAGCAGCAGCACGCCGGCTGCCGTCCCCAGCGGGATCCCGCGAGCGTCACGGGGGGCGGCCACCTCGGTCACCGCCGGCTGGTCGACGGAACTGCCCGCCGGTGGGCTGACGGCAGCGCTCGCGGGTGGCGTCGCGACGCCCGCGCTCGGTGTCGGGACCGGGCCGCCGGCGGTCGGCGTACCGGTGGGGAGCGGCGCGGGCCCGGCGGAGCCCGGCACCGGTCCTGCCACGCCGGGCCGGCCCGCGGTGGCAGGTGGTGGCGCGACCGGCCGACCGTCTCCTGCCGGCGGTGGGGCGACCGGGCCGCCCCGGGTGGGCGGTGCCGGGGGCGGAGGGGACGGTGGTGGCGGCGGTGGCGCGGGACGCCTCGGTGCGGCGCCCGGCCGGGGCGCGTCGTTGGCGTTGCGGTTGAGGGAGAACGACCAGCCCTCGAAGCTGCCGGCCGGCGGCTTGCGGTTGAGCACACCCTTGTCGCTGTACGTCCAGCTGCCGCCGCTGGTCGCATGCCAGTACGACCAGTAGGCGCTGGCGGGAGGCGTGTCGACGCACTTCTCGGACGCCGTCGACGGCTTGCCCTCGATCCGGCAGACGAACCCCTCGCCCCAGCGCAGCGTGCCGGTCATCTGGAACCCGGCGTTCTTGAGCGCCGCCAGCCCGGTGGACTGCTCGCCCCGGGCGCACCGCACCACGGTCCCGCCGCCGAGTTCGTTGAAGTCGACCACCACGGTCACACCGGAGGCGTCCGGGCAGTAGCCGGCCGATCCGGCGGCCCTCGCGGGGGTGCCCGATCCGACCATCGTGCCGGCGGCGGTGAGGGCGACGACCAGTCCGGCGCGGGCGGCCCGGACGGTCATGCCGCCCGCCGACGGCCGAGTACGACGAGCAGCACCCCGCCGCCGACCAGCAGGAACGCGATCAGCACGTAGCTGGTGATCGCCGCGCCGGTCGTCGGCAGCCCGCCCAGGCCCGGGGTGGTCGGGGTCGCGCCCGGGGCGGCGGTCGTCGACGCCGTGGCGGACGGGGTCGACGGCACGGTGGTCGCGGACGGGCTCGGTGTCGGGACGGCCGTCCCGGTGGGCGTCGGTGACCCGGTGGGCGTGGGGGAGGTGGTGGCGCTGGGGGAGGCGGTGGCGGTGGGCGGGGCCGTGCCGGTCGGGGTCGGCCCGGGCGACGACGGCGGCGGGTCGAGGCCGATGCCTCCCAGCGGCACCTGGACGAGGCCGAGCACGGCCTGTGCGGTGCCTCGACGCCACTGGTCCCGGTCGGTGTCGGTGATCCCGGACGCGACCGCCGTCGTCAGGCTGTCGGTGTTGTAGGCGACGGCGCCCGCGTCGGCGGCGGCCGCGCCGCCGTTCGCTGCGGTCAGCTGTAGTGCGGCCAACGCGCCGGCGGCCCGCGCGGCCTCGGCGTCGCGGCCGGCGGCGGCGAGGGCCTGTCCGGCCAGGCCGGTGCTGTTGGAGTTCGCGCCGGTGGTCGGGCCGGAGCCGCCGAACGAACCGTCGGCGCGCTGCTGATCCACCAGCCAGGCCACGCCCCTGGCGGCCGCCGCGGTGGCGCCGGCGGCGCCGTCGGCGGCGGCGGCGAGCAGCGCCTGCACGGCCATCGCGGTCGAGTCGACGTCGAGGGTGGCGCCGGCCTGCTCGTCGCAGGACGGGGACGGGCCGTCGGCGGTGTCGGGGTATAGCCGGAACCCACCGGCCGCGCACTGCTGGCGGATGAGGAAGTCGACGGTGTCCTGCGGTACGTCGCCGCTGCGAGCCAGGCCCAGCACGGCGAAGGACTGGTCGAAGGCGTTGCTGGCGTCCGGACCGGTGTCGGCGGTGGTGCGGCTGGTGATCCGCCCCCGCTGGTGTCCGGCGTCCGCCCCGGCGACCAGCGACAGGGTCTCCGTCCGCAGGTCGAAGCCGCCGAAGTCGGTGGGATCGGCGCCGGCGGCGGAGGCGGCGTACAGCAGCTTCGCGGTCGACCCGCCGTCGATGAAGCCGGGGATGCCCCAGTCGTCGAGGCTGTTGTAGGACCGCACGTGCGCCGCGACCTGCGCCGTCGCGGCCTGACGGACCGGCGCGTCCACCCCGGTGGCGGACAGGGCGAGGAGCCCGTCGATGGTCAGACCCCAGTCCGGACCGCCGAACGGGCCGGGCAGCACCCCGTCGGCGAACTCGCCGGCCAGCCAGGAGGCGGCGTCGCGCGCGGCGGCGGCGTGGGTCGGGGCGGGCGCGGCCACGACGGTCAGAGGTACGGCGGTGAGCGCGGCGATCGTCGCCGCCGTGGCGGCGACGACGCCGGCGCCGAGACGCCGGGAACGGGACCGGGACATGAGGGGTGCCTTTCGCGGAGCGGTCGGTGGAAGCTCCGGAAAGCACCCGGGGACAGCGACACCCCGCTCGCGTGATGCGATGAGCGGGGTGGAACGGACCTCGGTGGCCCGGACTTCACCCTGTAAACCTCGACAGTGGAAGCCGCTCGTCCCGGGCGAGGCATTCCGGCTCGCGAGGCCCGGGGCCTCGCTCACGGTTGCGGGTCAGCGCCGGCTTCGAACCGGCTTCCCCCCACTCGGGACGTATGCAGTTGTGGACCGGCGTGCACCGGGTGCCGACACCGTACCGCCCGCACGTCGCGCGACGCCAGGGGAGGTGGCCGGCACCCGGTGCACCACTACGGTGACACCCCGTGTGCGGCCACGGTCAGGGCGCGGCGATGCTCGGCGGGGCGCCCGCGCCGAACGACCAGCCCTCGACGGTGCCCGGGGCCGGGTTGTAGCTGCTCGCGCCGGACGTGCTGTAGGACCAGGCGCCGCCGCTGGGGGCATGCCAGTACGACCAGTACGCCGTGGCGGGCGGGGTGTTGACGCACGGATCGGCTGCGGCGGTCGGCTTGCCGTTGATCCGGCAGACGAACGCCAGCCCCCAGCGCTGGGTGCCGGTCACCGTGAAGCCGGCACCCTGGAGGGCGGCCAGCCCGGAGGCCGGGTCGCCCGGAGCACAGGCGACCTGGACGCCACCGCCGAGCGCGGCGAAGTCGACCACGACGGTGACACCGGAGGTGCCGGTGCAGGCCGCGGCGTACCCGGCCCGGGGGGCGGGTTCGACGGCGGTGAGGGCGACGGCGGCGACGGCTGCTGCCAACAGGCCGGCGAGCCGGGTGCGGACGGTGGATCGGTGACGGAACACGGTTCCTCCTGGAATCGGTGGAGCGACGGGACGGGTCACGGGCAGGCGGGGACCGGTGCGCCCGGGGCGGCGCCGGCCGCGGACAGCCTGGCGTACCCGGTGCCGGTCAGGCCGAGGACAGCCTGGCCGGTGGCCCGGGCGGCGGTGCCGGGGTCGAAGGCGCCGCCGTCGAAGTCGACCGCGCCCCGGTCGGCCGGCGCCCCGGCGCAGCCGACCTGTAGTCCGGCGAGGAACACCCGCGCGCGGGCCCAGGCCAGCGGCCGGTTGCCGTCGCGCAGCGCCTGCGCGACGAGGCCGGTGCTGTTGGCGTTCGGGATGCCGGCGGCGTTGGCGAAACCGCCGTCGGCGCGCTGCACCGACAGCAGCCAGCGCAGCCCGGCGGCGGCGTCGGACGGGCGGCCGGTGGCCCGCAGCGCCTGCACCGCGAGTGCGGTGGCGTCCACGTCGGAGGCACAGACCGGTTGCGCGGGCAGCAGCGGGTAGCCGCCGTCCGGGCAGCGGGTGGCGGCCAGCCAGGCGGCGGCCGCCGGGGGCGTGCCCTGCGAGGTGCGGCCCAGGGCGAGTAGGGCGAAGGACTGGCTGAACGTGTTGCTGTAGTCCCCGTACGCCGACCGGTCGGTGAACCGGCCGGTGGGGGCCTGCAGCGAGCGCAGTCGGGCGACCAGGTCCACGCCGCCGACGTCGGTGGGGTCGCCGCCGCGTACCTGGACGGCGAGGGCGAGCTTGGCGGTCGCGCCCGCGTACGCCTCGGTCGCGCCGTCGCCGAGGTAGGCGTCGCGGATGTCCGGCCGGGTGACCCAGGCCAGCGCCCGGGCTCCCGGGTCGTCGGCGACGCCGGCGGCGGCGAAGGCGAACACCGCGTCGAGGGTGAGGCCCTGGTCGGGGTAGGTGACGCCGTCGAAGACGACCTCGAGGCGCTCGCCGTCGACGAGTTGGCGGGCCAGCCAGCCGGCCGCGGCCTCCGACCGGCCGACCGCGGCAGGCGAGGTGGGGGAGACGTGAGCGGATGCCGGCGCGGCGAGGGTGAGGGTGGTGAGGGTGAGGGCGGCGAGCACGCCGCGGAACAGGGTGAGCAGGCGGTGCCGGCTCAGGCGGACGACCATCGGAAGCGCCTTTCCGGCCCGGCGGTCGTCAGAAGCCCGGCCACCCGCCGCAGCGCGGGGGTCGACCGGGACTCCGACCCGTGGGCCACGACGGGTGGGGAGCGGATTCTGCGCGTACGTCGGGTATTCGGGCTCGCCGTCGGAGATGCATCTCGACGGCCTACCGTTGCGGGCCAGCGCCGGACTTCGACCGGACTTCCCCCGCACGCACGCGCGTTGGTTGAGTTGTGGCGCCAGTCTGGAGTGGAGGGACGCCCGATGTCAATGCGTGATCGGCGGCGCGCGTCCGGTCGCAGCCCCGTGGCCGGTCAGGACAGGATCTCGACGTACCCGTCGGTGGCGTGCACGCGGATCCGCTGTCCGTCCCGGATCAGCCGGGTCGCCTGCGCCACCCCGACGAGGGCGGGCAGGCCGTACTCCCTTGCGACCACCGCCCCGTGGGTCATGAGGCCGCCCACCTCCGTCACCAGTCCCGCGATCGCGACGAACAGGGGTGACCAGCTCGGGTCGGTGTAGGCGGTGACCAGGATGTCGCCCGGTTCGAGGTCGGCCTCGGCCAGGTCCAGGACGACGCGGGCCCGCCCCTCGACGGTCCCGCCGGAAACCGGGAGGCCGACCAGCGCGCCGGTCGGCACGTCCTCGCGCCGGTATGCGCCGGCGATGCCCTCGCCCTCCGACGTGAGCACCCGGGGCGGGGTGAGCGTCCGGTACGACCTGAACGCGTCCTTGCGCCGCTGGATGAGCTGGTCGTCCACCTCGTGCGTACGCACGACGTCGTGGAGCTCCTGGAACGTGAGGTAGAAGATGTCCTCCGGCTCCGGGAGCACGTGGGCCCGCACGAGGCGCCCGGCCTCTCTCAGCAGGGCCTGCTTGTAGCTGAGGTAGCGGCTGACGATGACGTACTTCGGATACTCGCGGTACCCGATGAAGGTCCGGACCCGGTCGATCATCCGCTTCGTCTCTTCCGCCTTGCGCTCCCCGTCCGGCAGGGCCCGCAGGCGCTCCAGGACCTCCCGTTCCTTCCGCGCCGCCTGCTGGCGCCCCTGCGCGAAGCGCCGCTCGCGGGCGCCCGGCTCGAGGTTCCTGACGTTGTCGAGGATGAGGGGCACGAGCGTGCTGGGGCGCTCGCTCCAGCGCGGCCTCGTGATGTCGATCTCGCCGGCGCAGCGCATGCCGTACCTGTCGAGGTAGGCCCGGATGGCGTCGCGCGCTTCCCGGCCGCCCGGGAGCCGTGGCAGCTCGTCCACGAAGCCCTCGTCCTCGACCTCCCGCAGGAAGGCCACCACCTCCGGGTGCGGGCGGATGACGTCGGCGACGTCCAGCAGCGCCAGTCCCATCTCCGACGTGACGTTGTCGGGCGCGGAGAGCGTGAGCGTGTCGGCCGCGTTCTTCTCACCCAGCCACTCGTACAGCCTGTCGTTGAGCCACCACGTGGCCTCCATCCCCGCCATGATCGCCTGCATGCTCAGCGGATCGCCGAGGCCCCGCTTGTGCTCCTGGAAGGCCTTCAGCAGGAAGTCGAACAGCGCCGGCCCGGACTTCGTCCGGATGTCGCGCCGCAGGGTGGCGAGGGCCGCCTGGCTGCGTTCGACCAGCTCGGCGACGATGGCCGGATCGGTCTCGATCGGGGCGGGCGCGCCGCCGGCGGGCGGCCCTGCCGGCCCTTGGTCGGGGAGCGACGGGACGAAGTCGCCGCGACCGAGGACGGTCTCCAGCGCGTCCCTGATCAACGGATCGGACCGCCCTACCATCTCCAGAAGGCCGGCGCGGCTCGCGGGCGCGGCCAAGCGCCCGGTCACGTCGACGAACAGCCTCCCGCCGGCCTCGTGCATCGGCGCCATGGCCGTCAGCTGCCACATGGAGATCCCCAGGGGCTTCATGGGGTCCGTCATCATCTGCTGGTGACCGACGGAGACGTAGACGTGGTTCGCGCCGTCGCCGGTTTCGGGGATGGGGAACAGCGTGGTGATCGGCCGGCTCTGGACGATCTGGAAGTCGTCGTCGACCAGGCACCACTCGATGTCCTGGGGGTGGCCGAAGTGGGCTTCGATCCGCCGGCCCAGCCGCACCAGCCGTACGACCTGCGCATCCGTCAGGGCCGGCTGCTCCTGCCGCTCCGAGTCGATCGCCTGTTGCCTCGTCCCGCCGGCCGGCAGGGCGTGGATGGCCAGTCGCTTGGCGGCGATCGCCTTTTCGACGATCTGACCGTCCCGCACCCGGTAGGCGTCGGCGTTCACCAACCCCGAGACGAGGGCCTCGCCGAGGCCGAAGCTCGCCTCCACGACAGCGACCTTCCGGTGGTGCGTGACGGGGTCGGCCGTGAACAGGACGCCGGCCGCCTGCGGGAAGACCATCTTCTGCACGACCACGGCCATGTGGACCGTGCGGTGGTCGATGCCGTTGCGTCGACGGTAGGTCACGGCCCGCTCGGTGAAGAGCGAGGCCCAGCACCGGCTGACGTGCTGGAGGACCGCTTCCTGCCCCACCACGTTCAGGTACGTGTCCTGCTGGCCCGCGAAGGAGGCCGTCGGCAGGTCCTCCGCCGTCGCGCTGGACCGGACGGCACAGGCAGCCCCCTCGCCGAGCCGGGCGAGGGCCCGGACGATCGCCGCCGCCACGTCGTCCGGGAGGACGACCGCTTCGATGGCCCGTCGGATCTCCGCACCGAGCGCGCGGATCGTCTCCCGGTCGTCCGGGTCCAGGCGCGACAGCCGGTCGAGCCGATCGTCGATCGACGGCGCTTCGGCCATGATCCGCCGGAAGGCGTCCGTCGTCACGCAGAAGCCAGCCGGCACGCGGATGCCGTCGACCCGCGACAGAGCCGCCAGGTGCGCGCCCTTGCCGCCGACGGAAGCGACCTGCGCGTCGTCGACCTCGTGGAGGTCGCACACGTACTGCTCGATCATCGCGACCCCTCCGAGGCAGCCGGCATCCGTCGCGACAACGACACTCGCACGTCGTGCCCCGCTTCTTCGCCGGTTTCCGGTTCAGCGGACGATTCTGCGGCAGGACACGGGTCTTGCGGCAAGCCCTCCAGCCCGATATACGTTGAAGCGGGACAGTTCTCTTCGCGGTTGTCCGCTGCGACCGAAGTGGCGCGATCACCCGCCGCGATGTCCTCAGGCCAGCAGTTGCTCGCGCATCCTGGCGCCCGGGTTGAACCCACCCACCACCCGAGGGCTGGCCGGATCGTGCACGTCGAGGGTGTTGTTGCGGCGCATGAGCTCACGGACCGGAGGTGGCAGCCGGGGCGGGTCGTCCATGGCTGCGAGGATCTGTCCGGCGCTCGTGATCAGCCTGTCGGCGAGGGCGGCGGCGTCGGTGTCCACCCGCACCCGGCCGTACTCCCAGCCGGCGGTCGTGAGGTCGAGCACCTCGAACACGCGGGTAACGAGAGGATTCGGGTCGGTCACCCGGTCGAGCCGGGCCGCCTGGCCGCCGAGCACCGCGACGGCGGCGGCCACCTGCGCGTACGGGTGCAAACCGCTCGGCAACGCGAACAGCGGCCAGCGCAGGGCCCGGCCGGCCTCCATCCACAGCGGCCGATAGTTGCGGCGGTGCACCAGGAGCCGCCGGCCCGTTCGTCGGTGGACGTCCTGGGCCTGGGCCTGTAGGTCCACGTAGGCCTCGTCGGCGACCTGGCTCACGATCCGGGCCGCCACCACCACGCCGTCGTCGTCGTTCAGCATGCCGGCGACGGCCTCGACCTGCTCGGGAAACCGGAGCTGCGCGTGGGCGCCGTACCGGTGCTGGACGTCGCGTAGCAGAGCCTGCTGCCGTTCCGGATCGAGCTGGACCCGCCCGCCGCCCAGCAGTCGCTGGAGCCAACGCATTTCGCCTCGTTTCAGCAGAGCCGTCCCGGACTGCGGCAATGCTAGTGCGTCGGACCTTCCCGCGCGCGGAAGGGGTGGCCGAGCCGCCGTCGCGTTCCGCCCGACGGCCCGTGGCAACAATGGCCGTCGATATTGACGTGCGACGACGGCGCGGACAGAATCACGGCACCCACCATGATCCCCGCTGGGAGATGCCATGACCCGTCCCCGCCTGCCGTTCCTCCGGGCCGCCAGCCGGCTGGCCGCGTTCGCCGCGGCCACCGCCGGTGTGCTGCTCACCCTCGCCGCACCGGCCAACGCCGCCGCGCCCACCGGGCGCTACGTCGCCTTGGGTGACTCGTACACCTCCGGCCCGCTGATCCCCACCCAGGTCGACCTGAACTGCCTGCGCTCCAACCGCAACTACCCGTCGCTGGTCGCCGCCTCCGTCGGCTCGTCGGCGCTCGCCGACGTGAGCTGCTCCGGCGCCACCACCGAGGACATCCTCGTCGGCGGCAGCGGCGCACTGGGCATCTCGTTGCCGCCGCAGCTCAGCGCGGTCACCCCGGACACGACACTGGTCACCGTGCAGATCGGCGGCAACGACATCGGCTTCTCCGGCATCATCACCGACTGCGCCGAGGCGAGCCTGAGCAGCCCCCTCGGGTCTCCGTGCAAGAACCGGTACACCGCCGGTGGCGTCGACCAGTTGCAGGCCAGGATCGCCGCCACGGCGCCGAAGGTGACCGCCGTGCTGCAGGCCGTCCACCGTGCCGCGCCGGGCGCCCGGGTCGTGGTGCTCGGCTACCCGGCGATCGTGCCGGACAGCGGCTACGGCTGCTGGCCGGTGGTCCCGATCGCCTACCAGGACGTGCCGTACCTGCGCGGCGTCCAGAAGTCCCTGAACGGGATGCTCGCCAGCACCGCCGCCGCGAACAACGCCACCTACGCCGACGTCTACGCCCCGTCGGTCGGCCGCGACACGTGCAAGAGCAGCGGCACCCGCTGGGTCGAGGGGCTGGTCCCGCAGAACGCCGCCGCCCCCTTCCACCCCAACGCCAGGGGCGAGCAGGGCATGGCCAACGCGCTGCTGGCCAGGCTGAACAGCTGACCGACGATTCCCATCGCCGGCGCGACCTGACCCGACGAGACACCGGCCACCCGCCCCACCGCCCATCCGGCGGCGGGACGGGTGGCCGGTGCCGGGCGAATCAGCCGACGGCAGGGCCCCCGGCTTCCGCCGTCGGCACCACCAGGTCGGGCAGGTCGCCCAGGGCCCGGACCGCGGTGACGGCGGCGTACCCGTCGGCGAGCCAGGCCAGGTCGGTGCCGGGAACGCGGCGGGCGCCGTTCTCCTCGAAGGCCGTACGGACGTAGCCGTGACCCCTCTCGGCGACAGCCACCTGCACCTGACCGAACGGGGCGAGGGCAGTCCGGCGACCCGGTCGGCCGGCCGGTGCCGGGGCGAACAGCATCACCTGTTCATCCATCGCCACCTACTGCCCCGCGACGGCCCCGCCAATCGGGCGCATGGCCGCGATCTGGGGGCGGGTCGGCGGCGGTCAGTCGGCGACGACGAGCGCCTGGGGTGCGGCGGCCTTCATCCGGGTGCGCAGCCACTTGAGCTGGATCGCGGTCTCTCCCTCGCAGCGCTTCACGAGCGCGATCAGGTCCTCGTCGCGCGCGCCGTAGGCGGCCTGGCCGACGACGGTCCAGGCGATGTCGCACTCAGCGGCCATCAGGTAGAGGTCCTGCAGGTCACGCAGCAGGCCGATGCCGCCGGTGCGGGTGCCGGTGAACAGCTGCGAGTGCAGCCGGTCGGGTTCGGTCGGGGCGTCCTCGGCGTAGCGGTCGGCGAACGGGCGCAGGCCTTCGGCGTGCGCGTCGCAGCGTTTCGCCTGTCGCTCACACAGGTGGCGGATGTCGGGTTCCTCGGCGTGCGCGTCGGCGACCTGCCGGAACGCGTCGGCGAGGTTGACCTGGGCGCGGTGCAGCAGGCCGAGGTAGTGAGCGAGGTGCACGGTTCACTCCTTCCCGCTGGTGGCCTGCGCCGCCGGTCCACCGACGGTCGGGGGGATGCCGGCGTCCGGGGGCGGCGCGCTGCCGCCGACCGTCGGCGCCGGTGCGGGTACGCCGCGGCCGTCGGCGAGCTTCTCGACCGCGACGGCGGCGACCTTGAAGAGGGGCTGCTTGGAGACCGGGTCCCAGGCGGTGACGGTCAGCTCGTTGGCGGCGCGGGGTGTGCGCTCGTGCGGGTCCTGGTCGAAGTAGCCGTAGTGGAACGGCAGGAACACCACGCCGGGGCGGATGCCGCAGAGGCGGGCGCGGGCCTGGATGCCGCCGCGCGCCGAGGCGACGCCGACCAGGTCGCCCTCGGCGATACCGAGCCGGGCCGCGTCGGCCGGGTTGAGCTCCACCCACACGTCCGGCGCGGCCCGGTCGAGTTGTGGGGCCCGGCCGGTCTTGGTGCGGGTGTGGAACTGGTAGACGGTGCGGCCGGTGGTCAGCAGCATGGGGTGTTCGTCGTCGGGCACCTCGGGGGAGGGCTGGTAGTCGACGGTGTGCAGGAACGCCCGCCCGTCCGGCTCCTTGGCGCGGTACTCCGGCTCGGTGAACTCGGCGCCGGTGGCGAGGTCGTGGCCGTACGTCTCGCAGTAGTCGGGGTCGGTGGGGAAGCGCCCGTCGGTGTAGAGGCGCTCGGTGCCGTCGGGGTGCTCGTCGGTGCAGGGCCACTGGACGCCGGAGCCGCCGCGCAGCTTGGCGTAGGTGATGCCGGTGTAGTCGCACGGGCGCCCCCGCGAGCACTCCTTCCACGCCTCGAACACCTCCTCCGGTCCGGTCCACCGGATCAGCGGTTGCCCGTCGCGGTCCCGGAAGTCCATCCGCCGGGCGTAGTCGAGGAAGATGTCCAGATCCGGCTTCGCCTCGCCCGGTGGGTCGACGGCCTTGTCGGAGATGTGCACGGTGCGGTCGACGCTGGTGAACGTGCCGGTCTTCTCGCCCCAGGTGGCACCGGGCAGCACCACGTCGGCCAGCTCGGCGGTCTCGGTCAGGAACAGGTCCTGCACCACCACGAACAGTTCCGGCTTCGCCAGGACGCGCCGGATGCGCGACAGGTCGGGCAGGGACACCGCCGGGTTGGTGGCGCTGATCCACAGGAGCTTGATCGAGCCCTGCTCGGCGTACCGGAAGATCTGCATGGCGTGCGTCGGGGGCGCCCAGTGCGGGATGACGTCGACGTCGACGTTCCAGAGCCGGGCCAGTTCCTCGATGTGCGCGGTGTTCTCCCAGTTGCGCAGGCCCGGCAGGTCACCGTCGGCGCCGGTCTCCCGGGTGTTCTGCGCGGTGGGCTGGCCGTTCATCTGGTAGATCCCGGCGCCGGGGCGGCCGATCATGCCCCGGATCAGGTGCAGGTTGTTGACGCCGCAGGCGGCAGCGGTGGCCTGGTTTGACTGGTAGAAGCCCTGTAGCACCGTCGACAGCAGCCGCTGCGAGGTGCCGAGCAGCTCGGCGGCGCGTTCCACGTCGGCGGCCGGCACGTCGCAGATGTCGGCTACCCGCCGGGGCGGGTAGCCGTCGACGATGCGGCGTAGCTCCTCGAAGCCGAGGGTGTGCGCGTCGACGTAGTCGCGGTCGTACCAGCCGCGCCGGATGATCTCCCGGAGCAGGCCGTTCATCAGGGCCATGTTCGTGCCGCTGCGCACGGCGAGGTGCAGGTCGGCCTCCCGCGCCACCGGGGTGGCGCGCGGGTCGACCGCCAGCATCGCCGGCGGGTTGGGGCCGCGCCGCCGGTCCAGCATCCGCATCCAGAGCACCGTCTGGGTCTCGGCGACGTTGTGGCCCCACAGGGCGATCGCGTCGCAGTGATCCACGTCGGTGTACGAGCCGGGTTGCCCGTCGGTGCCGAAGCTCGCCTTCAGGGCGGCGGCGGCGGTGGCGGTGCAGAGCCGGGTGTTGCCGTCCATGTGCGGCGTGCCCAGCCCGGCCTTGCCGATCACACCCAGCGCGTAGTACTCCTCCAGGAACAACTGGCCGGTGGTGTAGAAGCCGAAGTGTCCCCACCCGCCCGGACCGTCGAGGAGTTCCTTCGAGCGGGCCACGATCCGGCCCATCGCGGTGTCCCAGTCCGTCTCGACCAGCCGGCCGCCCTCGCGCACCAGTGGCCGGGTCAGCCGGTCGGGGCTGTGGTTGGCCTGCCAGCCGTACAGGTCCTTGGGGTCGAGCCGGCCCCGGTTGATCCGGTCCACCGCCCGGCCCCGCACCCCGACGATCCGGCCGTCGGCGACCGCGATGTCCAGCGCGTCACCGTTGGAGTGCAGCACCGACGCCGACTGCACCCACCGGTCCACGTCCGCATCGGTACGCCCGTCGGCCAGATAGCGGTCCACCCGCACCGGCCACTCCTGCCCCGGCCCGTACGGGGTCCGTTCACCCCACGGGTCGGCGATCCGGTCCACCATGACGCGCTCCCTTCTCCCGGGCCTCGGTCGTCACATCCGTCCCGCCGTCAGCAGGCGCACCGCATCCGGCCCACGTCCCGGGCCGCCGACCGGCCACCACCGGATCCGGCACCGTCGCGCCCGCCTCCTCGCCTCGCCCCTATGAGCATGTGGCGATACCCCGGACCAGCACGCCGAACCGGACCGAGAGCACCGGTTCGGGTGTCCGTGCCGGCCGGAGGCCGTGACGGGGGCGCCGGCGCTCAGTCGCCCGGGCCCGCGGGCGCGGCGCCGTTGTCGACGAAGTCGAAGCTCAGGCCCTCGCCGGCGGCCCCCTCGCCCACCCGTTGAGCCACCAGGCCCTGCCTGTCGGTCGCGCGGAGGCGGACCTCGCCCTCGCCGCTGATGGTGTAGGTCGGGCGGCCCTGGCTCTTCTCCCGCGTCTTCTCGATGGTGAACAGCTGGCCGGCCCGGCCGGCGTCGCAGGCGGCGGCCACGACCGTCGCCGGGGCGCTGCCGTTGTCGCGCAGACCCATGCAGTCGGGCTCGCCGCCGCTGTGTGCCTTCGCGGTCCGGATCTGGTAGCGGTTGTCGCCGGCGGGAAGCAGCACGAACAGGCTCTTGTCCGTGTCACCGTCGGTCAGGTTCAGCCGGCCCTTGGCGTCGACCGCCAGGATCGACTCGAACGACCCGACCGGCCGCAGGACGATCTGCCGCTCACCCCGCATGATCGGGTCCGCGTCGTCGGGCGCCCCGGGGCCGGTCGTCTGCGCGCCGCCCGCAGGGCCGGAGCCGGTGGGCGAGGGCGTGCCCGCGGTCCCGCCGTCGGGTGCGGGGGTCACCGGCGAGGCGGTGGGCTCCCCGGTCGTGGGAGCCGTCGAGGCGCAGGCAGGCATGGACGCGGCGACACCGACGGCAAGGGTGGCCGCGACGGCGGCCCGACGGACGACCGTGGCAGGGGACGACAGGTTCGGCATGGCCAACTCCTCAAGTCGATCTTCACGAGCCTAATCCGCCACCGACCGCCGCGCAGAAGTCGTGCTGCCGCAGGGGTCTGGGCAGGGCCACGAAGGTGGCTAGCATCTGCGCATGACGTTCTGGGTGCACTACGTGGTCCCACCCGGGGTGGCCGCCGGGGGCATGCTCGTGCCCCCGGGCGACGACGTCCTCGTCTTCGCCCAAACGGTCGAGGTGGGCGGGCGGGACCGGACCGTCGAGTTCTCCGTCCTCGCCGCCGGCGACGGGATCCAGGTCGCCACGGACATCGACTGCACCGCGTTGCTGCGGGGACGGGCCGAGGAGGTGGCCGTCGTCCGCGCCGTGGACGGCCTGGTGCTCGAACACGCCGCACAGGCTGTCCGGATCCACGAGCTGCTGCTGCACAGGTGGTACGAGGTCAGTTCGGCGTCCCACCGGGCGTCGCTGGAAGCGCTCCGGCGATGGCTCACGGCTCACGACCGAGCGGGCGACTACTGGCAACTGCTCGTACGGCCAGGTGACCGGGCAGCGGGTGACCCCGTCTGAGTGGCGGCGACGCCCGCTCGGGTGACGATCAGCGGGAGCCACCCGGTGGCTGGATCGGATCCGTGGCCGGTGAGGCGGTGCCGGGGGCGCTCGGCCTGTCGCCGGGCGGGACCGGTCGGCAGTTGAGGTAGGCGTCCAGGGCGGCGGCGCCGGTCAGCATGGCACGGCTGCGGGCAGCGAGGCGGGCGCGCCAGTCGCGCAGCATCGACCCGAGCGGCGCGACGCCTCCGGCGGAGCGGACCTGGGCGATCAGCGGGGCGATCTGCGCCAGCAGGTAGCCACCCCGCCTGAGCTGGTGGGCCAGCCGGGCGTCGCGCACGTCGGCGGCGCTGTAGACCCGGTAGCCCGTCTGCGGGTCGCGGCGCGGCTGGAGCACGCCCGCGCGTTCCCACTTCCGCAGGGTGGCCGGGCGGATGCCGAGCCTTCTCGACAGGGGACCGACGAACGTGTTGCTCCGTCCCTGCGGCACCGGATCGAGGTCACCGACAGCGGCTTCGGCGGCCTGAAGGGTGCGGCGGTCGTCGAGCAGCTGCGCGTGACTCTCGTCGACGAGCCGGAGGGCGTCCTCGGTCGCGCCCCGGTTGACCGCCTGCATGATCGATGTGGCGGTCGCATGCCCGTGTCCGGGCACGAGGGCGAGGAACGCGCGCAGTGCCTGCGCGTGCAGCGCCGTGTAGGTGCGGTAGCCGTGCGGGGTGCGGTCCGCGGCCGGAAGGATGCCGGCCGCCTCGTAGTTCCTGACCGCCTGCGTCGACAGGCCGTGCGCGCGCGCCAGATCGACCGGCCTGAGCCTGCCACTGCTTTGAGGGTTTGGCGTCATCACTCTGCTGGCATCGAGGAGAAGTTTGCACCGACGGTTCAACGATACCGTTGAGGGCATGACTGCTGGTATCGCAGACGCCGCCCAAGCCGTCGACCCCGCTGCCGTCATGGGGTTGCTCCCGGGCAGGCCGCGGCTGCTCGCCCTGGGCGAGCCCACCCACGGCGAGGACGCCCTGCTCGACCTGCGCAACGAGCTCTTCCGTCAACTCGTCGAGCAGGAGCACTACCGGACGATCGCGATCGAGAGCGACTGCATGATGGGGCTGGTCGTGGACGACCACGTCACCTCGGGCACCGGCGTCCTCGACGACGTCATGGAGCGCGGGTTCAGCCACGGGTGGGGCGCCTTCGCCGCCAACCGCGAGCTGGTGCGCTGGATGCGCGCGTACAACGACGGGCGGCCCCCGGCGGAGCAGGTGCGGTTCGCCGGGTTCGACGGCCCGCTGGAGATCACCGGCGCCGCGAGCCCCCGGCAGGCCCTCACCGCGCTCCACGCCTACCTCGCCGCCCGGGTCGACGCCGACCTGCTTCCCTGCGCGGCGGAGACGCTCGACCACCTGCTCGGCGCCGACGGGCGGTGGACCGATCCCGCCGCGATGATGGACCCGTCCCGGTCCGTGGGGCGGACGCCCGACGCCGGCCGGCTGCGGCTGCTCGCCGACGACCTGGTGGCCCTGCTCGACGCGCAGACGCCACACCTGATCGGGGCGTCCACACCGGAGGACTGGCACCGGGCACGCCTGTACGGGCGTACGGCCGTCGGCCTGCTGCGCTACCACCACGCGATGGCCGACCCGTCGCCGAGCCGCATGGCGCGGTTGCTCGCCGTGCGGGATTCGATGATGGCCGCCAACCTGCTCGCCATCGCCGGACGAGGGCCGGCACTGGTGAACGCCCACAACGGCCACCTCCAGCGGCACAAGAGCAGCATGCGGATGGGCGGACTGCCGGTGCAGTGGTGGAGCGCCGGCGCGATCGTCGGCGCCCACCTGGGCGAGGAGTACGCCTTCCTCGCCACGGCCGTCGGCACGATCCGCCACCAGGGAGTCGACGCCCCGCCGCCGGACACTGTCGAAGGGCTGCTGTACGCGCTGCCGGCGGAGCGTCACCTCGTCGACGCCCGCCGACTGGCCGCCGCCCTCGCCGGCATGACGCCCGCCGCCCGGGTGTCGCCCTGGTTCGGATACGCCCCGCTCGACCCGGCCCACGTGGCCGGCACCGACGGGATCCTGTTCGTCAGGGACGCCGGGCGGGGTCAGGCCCCGTCAGCGTCCGGCAACGACTGACGGCACTGGTCCGCGCCTGCCGCCGGGGCGGCGCCGGGGGACGGCGCCGCCTCGGCCGGTTCAGGCGATCGCGCAGGTGGCGCCGTTGAGGGTGAACGAGGCGGGCCGTCCCGTGTCACCGGTGTGGGTGGCCTGGAAGCCGACGCTGACCGACGTGCCGGGCGCGATGGTGGCGTTGTAGGAGACGTTGCGGGCGGTGACCGCGCCGCTGGTCGGGGCGTACGTCGCGTTCCAGCCGTTGGTGATGCTCTGGCCGGCGGGCAGCGTGAAGGCCAGCGACCAGCCGTCCACCGTCGTGGTGCCGGTGTTGGTGACGGTGACCGAGGCGGTCAGGCCGGCGTTCCAGGCGTTGACGGTGTAGCCCACCCGGCAGGCGCCCGGCGAGGGCGGGGGAGTGCTGGGCGGCGGAGTGCTGGGCGGCGGGCTCGTCGGCGGCGGCGTGGTCGGCGGCGGCGTGGTGGGGGGCGCGGCGGTGTCGAGCCCGAAGAAGCGGATCGCCTGCGCGGCGTCGACCGGCAGGTTGTGCGACACCCCCTGCATGCTGATCGCCTCGACCGGCGCCCGGTCGCCGCTGCCGCCGTAGCGGGTGCGGGTGTAGCCGGCCTGCGGGCTGTCGGTGTACGTCGGCGTCTGGCTCAGCCCGTGCACGTCGGTCCACTGCTTGACCTGCTCGCCGAAGTTCGGGTAGCGCAGCACCTCGTCGTTAGTCCCGTGCCACGTCTGCATCCGGGGCCGGCGTCCGGTGTAGCCCGGATAGGCGTTGCGGACCAGGTTCCCCCACTCCCGCGCGGTCCTGGTGACCTGGCCGTTGGCGCACTCGCTGTTCCACTCGGAGCCGTTGGTGGTGGCGAAGCAGCCGAAGGGGACCCCGGAGAACGCCGCCCCGGCGCTGAACACGTCGGGGTAGAGCCCGAGCAGGACGTTGGTCATCATCGCGCCCGACGAGATGCCGGTGGCGAAGATCCGGTCGGGGTCGACGGCGTAGCGCTGCCGAACATGGTCGACCATCGACTTGATGCCCACCGGGTCGCTGCCGCCGTCGCGGCGCAGCGCCTGCGGGGAGGAGACGTCGAAGCACTGGCTGCTGCGGGTCACCGACGGGTAGACGACGATGTAGCCGTACCGGTCGGCGAGCGCCGCGTACTGGGTGTTGGCGTACATGGCAGGGCCGGTGCCGGTGCAGTAGTGCACCGCGACCAGCAGCCCCGGCCGGGGCGCGACGGAGTCCGGCACGTACAGGTACATGCGCAGGTTGCTCGGGTTGGGGCCGAAGCTCGTCACCTCGGTCAGGGTCGCGGCGGACGCCGGCGGGGCGACCGCCACCGCCGCCAGGGCGGTCAGCGCGGCGGCGGCCAGGGCGGCGCCCAGCACTCGGAGTCTGGTCCTCATGGATGGTTCCTCTTCCGCAGACGGTGGACAGGGCGGGGTTCCGATCGAGGGCTGCCCGGCTGCCCGATCACGTCCGGCTCAGGAACATCGACAAGTATCTATTAATATGGAGGGTCCGGCAAGTGCCGGCCGGGCGCGATCCGCCGTGCTGTCCCTCGCGCCGTCACCGTGCCAGGCGCTTCTCGAACCAGTGGTGGGCGTACGGCTCGGCGTTGTACGCCTCGACCTCGCGGTAACCGGCCGCCCGGTACATCGCGATCGCCTCGGTGAGGTTGCGGTTCGTGTCCAGCCGGACGGCGCTCCAGCCCCGCTCGGCGGCGTGGCGTTCCAGCTCGCTCAGCATCCGCCGCCCGAGCCCGAGCCCGCGTACGGCTTCCGCCACCCAGACCCGCTTGATCTCGGCGGGCGCGTCCCGGTGGAGCCTCACCGCGCCGCAGCCGACCGGCTCGGCGTTGAGGGTGGCGAGCAGGAACACTCCGGCCGGGGGGACGAGTTCCTCGTCGTGGACCGGGTTGCTCCGGGCCGGGTCGAACCCGCCGTCGAAGCGCCGCGCCACCTCCCGGGCGTAGGCCCGTACGCAGGCGCGGGCCCGCGGGTCGCCGGGCGGGCAGGGCGCGATCAGCACCATCGACGCGACGAGCAGCCGTTCCACCTCGGCCATCGCCGCGACGAGCCGCTCGCGGCGTCGCCCGGTCAGCGGGGCGAGGATCGACCGGGCGAAGTCGTCGGAGCGCTCGTCGAGCTCGGTCCACTCGGCACGGCCGGCGGCGGTGAGCGTGGCGACCCGGACCCGTCTGTCCCCGCCCACCTGGTCGGACGGCCCGACGGTGACGAGCCCGTCGCCCTCCAGGGCGCGCAGGAGGCGACTGAGGTGCCCCGAGTCCAGCCCGAGCCGGGACCGCAGCGCCGCGACCTCGGCGCCACCGGGGCCGATCTCCCACAGCAGGCGGGCCTGGGCGAGGGGGCGGGCGCGCGCCATGTACTCGTCGTCGAGCGCCCCCACCCGCTGGGTCACCGTCCGGTTGAACCGCCGCACGGCGGCGATCGACTCCGCTTCCATGAAACCTGACCTTAGTCAGCGATGTCCAGTCCGCGCCAGCACCGCCCCGGCGGCGCGTGCGGTCGCGTCCCGCGTACCGCCGGCGACCCGGCCAGGGCCGCCACCCGGCGGCCCCGGGGCGGCGCGGTGGGCGCCGTCCCCGGGGCCGTCCGGTCGCCCGACGGTCAGGAGGCGGTGCAGGAGCGCACCTGGGGGCGCGTCCAGTTGCCGTTGGCCATCGTGGTGAACCCGAAGACGTTGCCGCTGCCGTTGGAGCGCATCGTCATGACGTTCCCGCTGCCGTCCCAGCTCGGGGTGCCGTTCCAGGTGGCGGAGACCTTCTGCGGGGGCGTCACCTCGACGACCACGGTCCAGTTGGTGGCGCCGCTGACCGTGACGTCGCTGTTGAACCGGTCGCCCCACCGGGTGCCGTCGCGCAGGGTGGCGGTGCAGCTTCCACCCGGCGGCGGGGTGGTCGGGCCGGTCGTCGGCGGCGGCGTGGTCGGCGGGGGAGTGCCGTTGTTCAGGGCGGCGAGGACAGCGTCGTACGCGGGCTTGCGGTTGCCGTTGTTGTCGAACAGCAGCGGCGTGTCGGAGGCCCGCCAGGAGTCGCTGTCCCGGATGCCCCACACGGTGATGCCGGTGCACCGGGAGACCGCGAGGCAGTCGTTGACCACGTTGCGGTACGTGGTGGGCGAGGCCCCGGCGATGTCCAGCTCGGTGATCTGCACGTCGACGCCGAGCGCCGCGAAGCTGGACAGCGTGGTGCGGTAGTTGCCCGGGTAGGGCGAGCCGCTGTTGAAGTGCGACTGGAGGCCCACGCAGTCGATGGGCACGCCGCGCTGCTTGAAGTCGCGGACCATCGCGTAGACGGCCTGGGTCTTCGCGTGGCTCCAGTCGTCCGTGTTGTAGTCGTTGTAGCAGAGTTTGGCGCCGGGGTCGGCGGCCCGGGCGGCCCGGAACGCCGCCTCGATCCAGTCGTTGCCGGTGCGCTGGAGGTTCGAGTCGCGCCGGGCCCCGCTGCCGCCGTCGGCGAACGCCTCGTTGACCACGTCCCAGGCCACGACCTGACCCCGGAAGTGGGTGGCCACCTGGGTGACGTGGTTGAGCATCGCCTGGCGCAGCGCGCTGCCGCTCATGTTCTGCATCCAGCCGGGTTGCTGCGAGTGCCAGGCCAGGGTGTGGCCCCGCACGCTCATGCCCCGGCTGCGGGCGTGGCTGACGATCCGGTCCGCGTTGCCGAAGGTGAACTGCCCCTGCTGCGGCTCGGTGGCGTCGATCTTCATCTCGTTCTCGGGCGTCACCGAGTTGAACTCGCGGTTCAGGATCGTGACGTAGGTGTTGTCGCTGAGCTTGTTGGCGGCGACGGCCGCGCCGAAGTAGCGACCGCGCTCCGCCGCCGACGCGCCCAGCGTGGTCCCGGCGCTCGCCGCGCCGGGCAGGACCGTGGCGCCGGTCGCCGCGAGCAGTCCCACGGCGGCGACGACGATGGCCGCGCGCGCCCGCGAACGCGATCTCGACCGGGTGTCCCGGGGGTGCCTCTCGGTCATTCCTGCTCCTTCCGGGGCCGGTCCGCACCGTCGGGGGGACGGACCGGTGTGGTGGGGGTGTGCCGGATCAGGGCCGCCCGGCGGGCTGCGGCGCACGGGCCGCGGACCCGCCGTCATCGACCCTGATGGATGTGGAGTATGGCAGCGCGGCGCGCGGCCGAGCAAGAATTTCCGGAAAAGTTTCGGTAGTCTCCGAGCCTGTCGCGTCGGTCGATTGGTGGCACACGGCAGGTCAGCGGTCGGCCGGGAAGGGAGGCGGGCACGGCTGTTGATCTCAATGCTGCCGGGATGAGTGTCCGCCGGTCGGATTTTCCGGTACACCTCCGTAACGCGTCAGAGGTCGCGCCTGGCCAGGCCGCCCATCTGCACCGGCGTGCACCCGCCGCGGCCGGCGCGACGTCGGCGAACGGCATCAAACCGATCGCGTACGACCCCGCACGCCGTACGCCCAGCCCGTCATCAGCGGCGGGACGAGGTTGCCGAGCCCGCGGGCGGCGCCGACCACCGCGCGCAGGCGGCCACCCGGTCCGCACGACGCCCGGCTATGGTGGGGACATGCAGGATCGGCACGGCCTCCGCCGCGCCGGCAAGCGGGTCTCGCTGCCGGCGCTGCTGATGCTGACCGTGCTGCTCATGGTGCTCTCCGCGGCCCGGTCCGTCGGGCTGTGCATCGTCTTCCGGAGCACGCGGCGGGCCATTCCCGGCTGCGTGCCCGCCTGGTCGGCCGACCGCGCTCCGCCCGGGCTGACGTTCGCCGTCTGAAGCCCGTCCGCCTCCCCGCGTCCCGCGACGCGGGCCCGTGGCTTGGAGCACCATGCCGACCCCGCATCACGATCGATCCACCCTGCCCCGGTCCGTCGGCGACGGACCCCGGGTCACGCCCGCCCCACGACGGGGGCGATGAGCATGCTGGCCCCCGGCGCATACGCCCGCCTCGGTCTGCGGCATCCCGTCGCCCTCGACCTGGGCACCTCCACGGTGCGACTGTGGACGCCGGTCTCCGGCACGGTGGTCACCGAGCCCGCCGTCGTCGCGTGCACGTCGTCCGGCGCCCAGGCCGTCGGACGTGCCGCCATCGCCCTGCGGGACACCGGTGACGCGAATCTGCTGTGGCCGGTACGCCACGGCGTGGTGGCCGACTTCTTCGGCTGCGTACACCTGTTGCGGGTGCTGGCCGCGGCGAGCGGACGGCCGGGTGACGACGTCTCCCCGGTCGTGGTCGGCGTGCCGGCCACCGCCACCCTGCGGCAGAAGGACCTCCTGGTCGCGGCGGTCCGCCACGCGTTCGGCGGGCGGGTCGCCACGGTGGAGGAACCGCTGGCCGCCGCCCTGGCCTGCCGGGCCGACCTCGACCGCGACGACGTGGTCGCCGTCGACATCGGACACGGCCGGACCGAGATCGCGCACATCGCCGATCGCGCGGTCGAGGCGGTCGAGCGCGTCGACGCGCCCGACCCTTTCGACCGGGTGTCGCTGATCGCCGCCGCGGTCCGACGCGTGGGCGCCCGGCCGGCGTTCCCGGGGCGACGCCGGCTGCTGATCACCGGCGGCGGGGCGGTACACCCCGAACTCGGGGCCCGGCTGGCCGCGCTGACCGGCCGGGTCGTCACGATGCCCGCCGATCCGCACCTGGCCACGCTCGCCGGCCTGCGCCTGCTGCTCACCGGCTGACCACAGGCGGTGCCGCACGGCACCGTCGTGACGACGGTGCCGTGCGGCCCTCCGCCGCCAACCGGCCGCCCACCGGGCCGGGACCGACCTTCCCCGCACACCTGGAGCCTTCGATGGACGTCGAGCTGACCCCCCTGCCCGGTATCGGGCTGCGCCGCATGTTCACCACCGACGCGGGAGTGCGCGTCGGGGTGGTGACCCACCACGTCGGCGGCCGGCGTGAGCTGGTCTACCCCGACGGCGACGACCCCGACGCCACCCGCAGCATCACCCTCACCCACGACGAGGCCGTCGTGCTCGCCGGACTGCTGGGCCTGCTCGACGTCCTCGACGTCACCGGGCCCGGCGCCCTCACGACTACCCCACCCGGCGGCGGGTAAGCCGCCGGACCGGACGCGGGGGGGAGGGGACGTGGGACGCAAGTTCGTGAACTGGTCCGGCAGCCTGTCGTTCACCCCCGCCGAGTACGCCGAGCCCGCCGACGAGGACGAGGTGCGGGCGCTGGTGCGGCGGGCCCGCGAAACCGGCACGACGCTGCGGCCGGTGGGCTCCGGGCACTCGTCCAGCCCGCTGGTGCGCACCGACGGGATCCTCGCCAGCCTCGACCGGCTCGCCGGGGTGATCGCCGACGACGACGGGCTCGCCACCGTCCGCGCCGGCACCAAACTCAAGGCCCTCGGGGAGGGCCTGTACGACGCGGGGCTGGCGATGGACAACCTCGGGGACGTGGACTACCAGTCGATCGCCGGCGCGACCGCCACCGGCACCCACGGCACCGGCCTGGGCTTCGGCAACCTCTCCACCCAGGTCGCCGGCGTCCGGCTGGTCACCGGAACCGGCGACACGGTGGACGTCAGCGCGGACCACCACCCGGAGCTCCTGCCGGCGGCCCGGCTCTCCCTGGGCGCCCTCGGCGTCCTCACCCGGGTCACGCTGGCCGTGCAACCCCGCTACCAGCTGCACCGCCGGTCCTGGTGCGCGCCCGTCGCCTGGACCCTGGAGCACCTGGCCGAGTTGCAGCACACCAACCGCAACATGGACTTCTACTGGTATCCCCGCAACGACCTGACCCAGGTCCGGGTCATGAACCGGGTCGACCAGACGCCGGACGAGCGGGTGTGGCACGCGCCGCGGGTACCGGGCTCGGCGGCCGTGGACGAGCCCCGCGAGGTCCACGTGGCCCCCACCCACCGGGCCATCCCCCGCCACCGGGAGCTGCGGTTCGAGGAGATCGAGTACATGCTGCCGGTGGAGGCGTTGCCGGCCTGCTTCGCTGAGGTGCGGCGGCGCATCAGGCAGCGGCACCGCCGGGTCGCCGGCTGGCGGGTGCTGGTGCGCAGCATCGCCGCCGACGACATCTGGCTCAGCAACGCCTACGGCCGGCCGACCGCGACCATCGCCTGCCTGCAGAACACCACCCTGCCGTACGAGGAGTACTTCCGGGACATGGAGGCGGTCTTCCGGCAGTACGGCGGCCGGCCGCACTGGGGCAAGAAGCACTGGCTGACCGCCCGCGAGCTGCGTCCGCTCTATCCCCGCTGGGACGACTTCCAGGCGTTGCGGCGCCGACTGGACCCGGACGGGGTGTTCCTCACCCCGGACCTGGCCCGGCTGCTGGAGGAGGCGTGACGGCACAGCTCGGTGCCCGCACGTGGGTCGTCCCCGGCGGGCACGTGCCGTTCCCCGGCCACGGTCCCGAACCGCAGTTCACCAGCTTCGACCAGCTCTGCGTGCTCAACGCCACCGACCAGGACACCGAGGTCAGCCTGGACGTCTACTACGAGGACGCCGAGCCCGTCGGGCCGTACCGGATCCTGGTCGGGGCGCGACGGATCCGGCACATGCGGGTCAACGACCTGATCGATCCGGAGGCGGTCCGCCTCGACCGTCCCTACGGCTGCCTGCTGCGCTCGCCGGTGCCGGTGGTGGTGCAGTTCCTGCGCCAGGACACCCGGCTGCCCGGGGTCGTCGCGCTGACCGGCGTCATGGCCCACCCCGCCTGACGTTCGGGGCCGGGCGGGCAGGGTAACCCCGGCCATGCGCATCGTGGGGGACGCGGCGGCGGCGGAGTCGGACTCCCGGCTGCGCCGCACCGGCCGGGAGACCTACCGGCGCCTGCAGTCGTACCTCCTCCTCGCGGTGCAGGCCGGTCTGGCCGCGGCCCTGGCCTGGGTGACGGCCCGCGAGGTGCTGGGCAACCAGGACCCGACCTTCGCCCCGGCCGCCGCGGTCGGTGTGATCGCCGCGGCCATCGGCAACCGCACCCGCCGCACCGTCGAGCTGATCGCCGGGGTGGTGCTCGGCATCGCCGTCGGCGACGTGCTGATCGGCCTGCTGGGCACCGGGCCGTGGCAGACCGGCGTCATCGTCTTCCTGGCGATCGCCGTGGCGGTGCTGGTCCGCGGCGGCGGAGCCCTCATGACCCAGGCCGGCGGTACGGGCGTGCTGGTGGCCACCCTCACCCCGAACAACCCCGACCTGGAGCTGCCCCGGACCGTCAACGCTCTGGTCGGCGGGCTGATCGGCCTGCTGGTCGTGCTCGTCATCGTCCCGCTGCATCCGCTGCGGACCGTGCGCCGCGTGGCCGACTCCGCGCTGGACCTCTTCGCCCGCCAGCTGACCGCGTCGGCGGAGGCGCTGGCCCGCGGCGACGCCCGCGCGGCGGAGGAGGTGCTCGACCGGATGCGCGCCGCAGAGCCCGAACTCGACCGGCTCAGCGAAGCCGTCGAGGCCGCCGAGGAGGTCACCAGGTTCTCGCCGCTGCGCTGGCGCCGCCGCCGGGCGCTGCGGGCGTACCGGCACGGCGTGGAGCACATGGAACGGGCCTTCCGCAACAGCCGCACCCTCGTGCGCCGGATCGGCACCGCCCTGCGCGACGACGAGCCGGTGCCGCCCGGCCTGCCCGCCGCCGTCGAGCGCTACGGCGAGGCCGTCCGGATGCTGCACCGCGAGTTCCTGGCCGCCCGGGAACCCGTCGGTGCGCGCGAGCGGGTGCTGGCGGCGGTGCGGGAGGCCGGCGAGGCGTGCCGTCAGGACATGGGGTTCTCGGGCACCATCGTCGTGTCCCAGCTGCGGACCATCGCCAACGACCTGCTGCGCGCCACGGGCGTCCCCCGCGACGAGGCGCGTCGGCTGGTGCGCCGGGCCGCCGCCGGACATCCGTGACGCTCAGCCCTGCTGTCGCAGGTAGGGGCCCAGGAGATCCCGGGTGAGGGCGAGCACGGCGGCTTCCGAGGTGCCGTTCTCGATCATCTGTGAGGACGCGTAGACCACCGCCTGGATCAGCTCCGCCGCGGCGGCCGGGTCGCTCGCGCCGTGCTCGGCCAGGGCCGCCACCAGCGGCGTACGCAACTGGTCGTGCAGGACGCGGCTCTCCTCGGCGAGGACGGCGCCCGGCACGCTGGCGGCGAGCCCACGCATGACCGCGTGCTCCCCCTGGGCGACGAGGCGCAGGTTGGCCTCGACGTAGGCCAGCACCCGCCCGCCGGGGTCGGTGGCCAGGTCCATCTGCTGCGTGACGTATGCCGACCACTCCGGGAACATGTCGGCGATGACGGCGTTGAGCAGGTCCTCCCGCGACTTGAAGTACTGGTAGACGCTGGGGCGCGCCAGGCCTGTCCGCTTGCCCACCTCGGCCAGGCTCGGCGCCTGCGCCCCGCTCTCCGCGAGGATCTCCCGGGCCGCCGCCAGGATCGCCCGCCGCTGCCGGGCCCGGTGCTCGGCCACCGTGGGCGCCTGGATCTTCGGCACGGGAACCCCCATCGTCACGGCACGGGCATCAGTCGCCCGTCGATCATCTCGTACACCGTCGTGCAGTGGCGCAGCACGTCGTGGTCGTGGGTGACCATGACGGTGGCGACGTCGTTCTCCTTGGTCTCGCGGGCGAGCAGCTCCACCACCTCGTGACTGCGGGCACGGTCGAGGGCGGCGGTCGGCTCGTCCACCAAGAGTAGTCGCGGCCGGTTGACCAGGGCACGGGCGATGCCGACACGTTGCCGTTCGCCACCCGAGAGCTGGTGCGGTCGGCGGTTCGCCTTGTGGGCCATCCCGACCTCGTCGAGCAGGGCCGTCGCCTCGCGCGCCCGGGAGCCGTGACCGCCGAAGCGGGCCGGCAGCCGCAGCTGGTCCACGGCGGTCAACGCGGGAATGAGGTTGCCGGACTGGAACACGAAGCCGACGAACTCCCGGCGCAGCGCGGCCCGCGCCCGTGCGCTCGGCACGGTCATGTCCCGCCCGCCGAGGGTGACCGAACCCGACGTCGGGACGGTCAGCCCGCCGGCCACCGCGAGCAGGCTGGACTTGCCGGCGCCCGAGGGGCCGACGACCGCGACGAACTGCCCGGGGGCAACGGTCAGGTCGACGCCGTCCAAGGCCGGTACGGTGTCGTCGCCATCGCCGAAGCGAAGGGTCACACCGCGCATGACCAGGCCGGTGTCGGTCATCGGTTCGCTCCCAGTGCGGTCAGCGGATCCACTGCGGCGATCCGGACGATGGCCACGGCCGCTCCGAGCAGGCCGAGGACGAGCAGGAGGAGGGCGGCCACCGCGATCGCCGGCGCGCTGAGCGCGAACGGGATGCCGCTGCCGACCAGGCTGCCGGCCGCCGTGCCGACCGCGACGCCCGCGCCGACGGCGAGCAGCAACAACGCGAGGGCCTGGACCAGCCCGTCGCGCAGCAGGTACGCCGTCGGAGCGCCCATGGCCCGCAGCACGGCGATCTCCGCACGGCGCTGGATGGTCCACACCGTGAAGAAGGCGCCGACCACCAGCGCCGAGATGGCGTAGAGGAACCACTCGATCAGCCGCAGGGTCGACGTCTCGGCGGTGTAGCCGGGCGAGGCGCCGTACGACTGGGTGCGGGACAGGCTCTCGGTGCCGGCGGCCCGGTCACCAGCCGCCAGGTCGACCTCGGCACCGTTGGCGGCCCGCACCGCCACGGCGGTGATCTCCTCGTAGGTGCCGCCCGGTACGGGTTCGCCGGGGCGGACGCCGGCCTTGATCTCCTGCCAGATCCGCAGCGGTAGGTAGGCCACGTCGACGTGACCGAACGTGTGCTGCTCGGCCATGGTGCCCACCACCGTGAGCCGGGTGCCGATCCGGTCGACGGTGACCGTGTCGCCCACCCGCAGCCCGGCCTCGATGGCGGTCCGGCTCACCACGATGCCGTTCGCGGCGTCCAACCGGGCGCCCTCGGCCACGGGCGGGGCGAGGAACGAGTCGGTGGGCACGCCGAACAACGCGAGGTCGATCTCCACGCCCGAGTCGCTGCGGGCGTTGACCAGCGCGTTGCCGAAGGGCGCCGCGTCGGCAACGCGTGGTTGCGCCCGCCACGTGTCCACCGCGGAGACGTCGATGACGCTGCGGGAGAACGCCGAATCGTGCTGCACCCCGTCGGCGAAGGCGAAGGAGGTCGCCGGGATGCGCTGGAGCCCCGACACGCCGTCGTTCACCAGGCCCGTGGAGAGCCCGGACAGCAGCACCACCAGCACCGCGATGAGCGCGACGACGGCCCCCATCAGGCCGAACCGGGCCTTGGCGAACCGCAGTTCGCGTACCGCTAGGAACATGCCCACCACCGGGGGCGCAATTTTACCGACTGCATGTTGGCATCGTACCAACACGCTGTCGGTATCCTTCCCGGCGCCGTCGGTCGGTCGGGGCGGCCTCTGGCTACGCCGATCCGACGAACTGGCTGACGTGGTAGGCGGTGCTGCGGTTGTCGGGCGTCCTGGTCCACTTCGAGACCATGAGGTGCAGGTCGTTGGCCCGCCGGCTGGACCACGGGTGGATGAAGCCGCCGTAGAGGCCCGGTTCCTGCCAGGAGGTGACCTGGATCCGCTCGGCCGTCCAGACCCGGTCCGGCCCGTCCGCCGTGCGCGTGACGATGCACCCGGTGGCGCAGTTCAGGTACGACATCACCCAGGTGCCGTCGGCCAGCCGCCGCACCGAGGGCTCGCCGAAGCGGCCGGTGAGGATGGGCGTGCACGGGCGGCCCCAGCCCCAGTTGCTGCCGTTCCAACCCCAGCCCTCGTACGACTCGGGGGAGAACAGCCGGTCCCAGCGGACCCGGCGCAGCATCATCGGCCCGTGCTGGCGCCCGGCGCGCACCGAGAAGACGTACACCCAGTCCCCGTCGCGCTGCATCGTCCACATCTGGAACGGGTCGGTGTTGGTGCCGTCGTTCCACCACTTCAGCGGCGTACGGATGAAGTCGTTGCCGTTGTCGCTGTAGGCCAGCCCGGCGTAGCGCGAGCGCCAGTGCGGCCCGGCCGGGCCGGCGGAGTTCCAGTTCTCGATGCTCATGTACGACACGAGCTGCCGGCCGGTCTCGGGAAAGGCGATGCCGTCGTTGGGGATGACCGTCACCTCCCAGAGGCCGTCGATGCCGATGCCGTGGTGGCCGTTGTGCATCAGCTCCGGGGCCCGGCCGTTGCCCGCGACGCGGGCGGCGCTGTCGAAGACGATCCCGCCGGCTGCGCCGGGGTGCACGGCGGAGCGCAGCATCACCGGCGAGCGCCAGTCGTTGGGCACCGGCGGGCCCTCGGGCCACGGGGTGTCGAACGTGTCGCCGAACAGGTAGCCGATCGAGCCGTTCTCCAGCACGTACGGTATGCCCAGGTCCGTGCCCGCGACGCGCCACCGGTGGTTGGTGTCCAGGTCGGCGCCGGTCAGGCGCTTCTTCCAGGCGGCGGCCCGGGCCGTGCCGGGGGCGAGGACCGGCGCGACGGCCGTGGCCAGGCCGGCCGCGGCGACCGTGCCGAGCAGCGAGCGGCGGGTGATCGTCATGACCGTCCTTGTGGCGAGGGGGTTGCGGACGTGGGGGAACGGACCGGCCGCGCCGGCCACATCGAACTATCGATGTCGATGTAGGGCTGGAACCTACGGCCAACCGGCCGGCGTGGTCAAGGACCGCCGGTGCGCGCCCCGAGGTCACCTCGCGGGCCGGCGGCGGGGCCTGGTACCCGGCTCGCCGACGCGCTCACCGCGGCGGGCCGCCCCCGGATCCTCGACGGCGTGGACGCACGCGACGGATTGGACGGGCGGGCGCGGGCATGACAGGGTGCTGCTGGTGGGCACGGGTGAGGGTGGGCGTCGGTGACCGCTCCGCATGCACGCTGGTCCTCCGGTGACCCGCAGGCGGTGCTCGACGGGTTCGAGCAGCTGCCCGGATTCGTGTGGATCTTCGAGGGGCCCGAGCTGCGGGTGGTGGCCGCGAACCCGGCGGTGCGCGCCGCCGTCGGCAACCGCAGCGGCCTGATCGGTGAGCCCTTCCGTCGGGCGGTGCCGGAACTCGCCGGCCAGCACATCTTCGAACTGCTCGACCAGGCCCTGCACGGCATCCGCTCGCACGGCTACGAGCAGCGCGTCCTGACCGACCGCAACGGCGACGGCACGCTGACCGAGGCCTTCTACACGTTCGACATGGCGCCGTGGCGCAACCCGGACGGCTCGGTGCGCGGGGTGATCGTGCAGGCCGTCGACGCCACCCCCGTGGTGGCCGCCCGGCAGGCCGCCGAGACCGCCGCCGCCACCGCGGAGCGGCGCTACCGTCAGGCCGCCGGTCTGGTCCTGGAACTGCAACGCAGCCTCCTGCCCGACGTGCTGCCCGTCCTGCCGCACGTGCAGGTCGCCGCCCACTACCTGGTCGCGAGCAGCGACCTCGTCGCTGGCGGGGACTGGTTCGACGTGGTTCCCCTGCCCGACGGGCGGCTCGCGCTGACCGTCGGCGACGTCGTCGGGCACGGCGCCACGGCGGCGGCGGCCATGGGTCAGCTCCGTACGGTCGCCCGGCAGGCGTTGCAGTCGGGCGGCGGCCTGCCGCAGGTGCTGGCGGTCCTGGACGACTTCGCGGGCCGCGCCGACGTGACCCGGGCGGCCACCACCTGCCTCGCGGTACTCGATCCCGACACGGGGACGCTCGAAGCGGCCAGCCACGGACACCCCGCGCCGCTGGTGATCGGCGCCACCGGCGAGGCCCGGTACCTGCCCCTGACGCCCACGGGACCACTGGGCACCGGAGCGGACCCCGCCCCGGTGCAGACCCACCAGCTACGGGCCGACGACGTCCTGCTGCTCTACACCGACGGCCTGATCGAACGCCCCCGGCAGAGCCTGCACGACGGCGCCCGCATCCTGGCCGACGCCGCGGCGGCCGCCCGGCGGGCGATACTCGACGCGGCCACGACCGTCCCGCAGCGGCTGCCCGACCGGATCTGCACCCTGGTCACGGAACGGCTCGCCCTCGCCGGCGGCGGCTTCGGCGACGACACCACGCTCCTCGCCGCCCACCTCCTGCCGCAGCCCCTCGCACCGCTGCACGTGACCCTGCCCGCCGACAGGACGGCGCTGCGCCCGATGCGCCGGCACCTGAGCGACTGGCTCGTCCGGATCGGGGCCGGCGAACTCGACGCGAGCGACCTCGTCCACGCCGCGGGGGAGGCCGTCACCAACGCCGTCGACCACGCCTATCCGAGCGGTACGCCGGGGACGTTCACGCTGCACGGCACGCTGGACCACCAGGGCGTCGTGCACGTCACCTGCGCCGACCAGGGGCGGTGGCGCCCACCGGTCGCCGACCCGGGCGGTCGCGGCCGTGGGCTGACGATGATCCGCGGGCTCGTCGACCGCGCGGAGGTCAGCCACACCGAGGCCGGCACCACCGTCAGCATGCACCACCACATCGGCCAGGCCACCAACGTCACCACCGTGGCCGCCGCCCAGGCGGCCGGCCCCCACAAGCAGGCCGCCGTCGTCGAGGAGTTCACGGCCGCCGTCATCGAGGCGCCGACGGGCCGGGTGCTGCGCGTGCAGGGGCCGGTGGACCTGGTCACCGGCCCCCGGCTGCGCGCCGCGATCATGCAGGCCAGCCGCGGCGGCAGCCTCCCGCTCACCATCGACCTCACCCCGGTCACCCACCTGAGCAGCACCGGCGTACGGGTGCTGCACGAGGTCGCCCGGATCGTCGCGCACCTGCGCGTCACCGCCACCCCGCAGAGCCCCGCCCACGCCGTGCTGGAACTGACCGGGCTGGGTCACCTCCTGCCGGAGGCCCCCGCGAACGGCAGGGACGACGGGTTCCACCGGTAGCCCGAGCCGAACCGGGAAAGAATCTTCGGGCGGGCTGTCCAATCGGCCGTCCCCCGTCCGTAGTGATGTCGTACGGCGTCGCCCGGTACGGCAGCGGCGACGCGACACTGAGGGGAGTCGGATCATGAAGTACATGTTGCTCATCAACGCGAGTGCGGTCGACGAGGACGGCGGGGCCGCCGGCTGCGACGTCAGCGACTGGATGGCGTACGACAAGCAGGTGCGCGAGGCGGGGATCCTGGTCTCCGGCGAGTCGCTGGCGGACCTGGTCACCGCCACCACCGTCCGGGTCGGCGAGGACGGCAGGCGGACCGTCACGGACGGGCCGTTCGCCGAGACCCGCGAGATCCTCGGCGGCTTCTACGTGATCGACGTGCCGGACCTCGACGTCGCGCTCGACTGGGCGGCGCGCTGCCCCGGCGCGCGCGGGAACGGCGCCGTCGTGGTCCGGCCGGTCGCCGAGTTCGGGGGCTGAGCGCGGTGGGCGGAGCGCCCGCCGACACCGGGGGGACGGACGAGGCGCCGGCGGCGGTCGTGGAGGCCGTGTTCCGTGAGGAACGCGGCCGGCTGCTGGCGGCCCTCGTCCGCCGCTTCGGCGACCTGGACCTGGCCGAGGAGGTCACCTCCGAGGCCGTCGAGGCGGCGCTGACCCGGTGGCCGGTCGACGGCGTTCCGCCCAGGCCCGGCGCCTGGCTGATGACCACCGCGCGCCGCCGGGCGGTCGACCGGCTGCGCCGGGACCAGGCCCTCGCCGCGCGGCTGGCGATCCTCCAGGCGGAGGCGGACCGGGCGGAGCCCGCCCCCGCCCCGATGCCGGGTGGTGAGCTGCCGGACGAGCGGTTGCAGCTCTTCTTCACCTGCGCGCACCCGGCGCTCGCGGCCGAGGACCACGGGGCGCTGACGCTGCGCTACCTGGCGGGCCTGACCACACCCGAGGTGGCCCGCGCCTTCCTGGTGCCGACGGCGACGATGGCCAAGCGGATCACCCGGGCGAAGAAGAAGATCCACGAGGCCCGGATCCCGTTCCGCGTGCCCGGCGCGCAGGAGCTGCCGCAGCGGCTGCCGGGCGTGCTCCAGGCGGTGTATTCGATCTTCACGGAGGGGTACGCGGCCAGCGAGGGCCCGCGCCTGCAGCGGCTCGACCTCGCCGAGGAGGCCATCCGGCTGGCCCGGATCCTGCGCCGGCTGCTGCCCGCCGGCCGGGAGGTCGCCGGGCTGCTCGCGCTCATGCTGCTGATCCACGCCCGCCGCGACGCCCGCACCGGCCCGGACGACGAGCTGGTGCTGCTCGACGAGCAGGACCGTGGTCGCTGGGACCGCCGCATGATCGCCGAGGGCCTCGACCTGGTGCCCGTCGCGCTGGCCGGCGGCCCGCCCGGCCCGTACGGCGTGCAGGCCGCGATCGCCGCCCTGCACGTCGAGGCGGCGGACCTCGCCACCACCGACTGGCCGCAGATCGTCGCGCTCTACGACGTGCTGCTCGCCCTCGCGCCGTCCCCGGTCGTCGCGCTGAACCGGGCGGCGGCGGTGGCGATGCGCGACGGCCCGGAGGCGGGACTGGCGCTGCTGGACGAGCTGGCCGACGAGCCGCTGCTGCGGGGCCACCACCCCTACCCGGCCGCCCGGGCCGACCTGCTGCACTGCCTCGGCCGGCACGCCGACGCCGCCGAGGCGTACCGGGAGGCGCTCGGCCTGGCGGGCACCGAACCCGAACGCGCCCTGCTGCGCCGCAGGCTGGACGCGATCGAGCGGCTCCGCGCGCCGGGCACGTGACGGCGTGACCGCCGACCGCGGCCGGGCGGCCCCGTAGGACCCGCTCCGCCGTGTCGGGGCGCTACCGGAGGACGGACAGGCGGGTGGTCACCGGGCGGAGACCGCCAGCACGCCCCGGTCCAGGACGACCCGTCCGGTCCCGTCGGTGGCGCGGAAGACCACGCCGTACGGGCGCCGCCAGGCGTGCACCGTCAGGGTGTCGCCCGGGTGCAGCGGGGCGGCGAAGCGGACGCGGACGTGCCGGACGCGGGTCGGGTCGTCACCGACGAGGGGCAGCAGGAGCCGGCCGGCGAAGCCGAAGGTGCACAGGCCGTGCAGGATCGGACGGGGCAGCCCGGCCCGACCGGCGACCGCCGGATCGGAGTGCAGCGGGTTGCGGTCCCCGCTGAGCCGGTAGAGCAGCGCCTGGTCCGGGCGGACGGTGGCGACGATCCGGTGCTCGGGTGGGTCGGCCGGCGGCTGCCAGCGGGCGGGCCGGGCGCGACGCCCGCCGAATCCGCCGGCCCCGATGACGTACATGGCCCGGCGTACGGTGCCGACGAGCGTGCCCGCCGGGTCGTGGAGCCGGGAGACGTGCTCGACCAGGGCACCGCTGCCCTGGTCGTGCAGGGCGGTCACGGCGGCGGTGGTGTGCACCTGCCCGCCCGGTGACAGCGGGCGGAACAGGGTCAGCGCCTCCTCCGCGTGCCGGATCGCGGTGAGTTCGCCCAGGGGCGGCGGGTCGGCGGCCAGCACGCTGGCGAAGGTCGGCAGCACCCGCTGCGGGTGGCCGCTGGAGTTTTCGGTGGTGAAGCGGAGCTCCGCCGCCGGGTCGCGTTGTCCCGCGCCGACCCCGAGGGCGTAGAGGATCGTCTCGGTCGGGGTCCACGCCCGCTCCAGCGAGGTGCGCAGTCCGACGAGCGCCGGCGCGACAAGCCGGCCGCCGCCAGCGGATCCTTGGCTACGCAGAGTGGTCAACTCGGTCGCTTCGGCGGTGGGCGGCGGCTGCGTCCGGGCGGCATGGGCCCGTTTGTCCTGCGTGTTCATCGGACTCCCGGTTTGTGGTCGCGGGTTCGACCCGTCGGCTGGCGATGATCGACGGCTACTGTCTGTTGCAGGAAGGTGAGGCCGAATCTCTTGACTGCGCCCACCGTCCGGCAGTAGCGTCCCATATTAAGCAACGGTAACCATAATATGAGCCGCTAGGTATCTGGGGTAGCCATGAGAATGCGAGCATTGCGAGCTGCGGTAGCAGCCCTGCTGGTGACCGCCGCCGTTGCGGCATGCGCGGAGAACCAGACCCCGACCGAGTCCGGTGGCGGCGAGGCGGCCCCGTCGGCGGCGGTCAACTTCGGCGTCGGCGTCGACCCGGCGTACTCCCCGATCTACCTCGCCGACCAGGAGAAGTTGTTCGGGGCCAACGGCCTGAACGTCACCGTCACCCAGTTCCAGGAGGGCACCGGCGGCCTCGACGCGATCCTGGCCAAGCAGGGCCAGTTCACGGCCAGCACCGAGTCGAGCCTGCTGAACCGTGCCACCCGGGGTGACATCAAGGGTCTGGCCGTCTTCTCGCAGTCGCCCAGCTTCATCAAGCTCGTGGCGCGCTCCGGCGTCAACGACGTGTCGGGCATCAAGAAGTACGGCGTCGTCCCCGGCACCGTCAACGAGTACGCCACCAACAAGGTCCTCGCGGCGCGCGGCATCAGCCGGGAGTCCGTCGAGTTCGTCAACGCCTCGCCCGCCGAGATGCCGGCCCTGCTGCAACGCGGCGACGTGGACGGCTACATCATGTGGGAGCCGTGGCCGTCGCGCGGCGTCGCCAACGGCGGCAAGGTCCTGCTGACCAGCGGCGACATCGGCTACGTCTACAACCTGGTGATCGGGGTCGACGGCGCCTGGTACGAGGCCAACAAGGAGACCGCCAAGAAGGTCGTCCAGACCATCGGCCAGGCGTGCGAGCAGCTCACGAAGGACCCGGCCAAGGCGGGCACGGTCACCGAGAAGGCCATCAAGGTGCCGGCGAAGGAGGCCCAGACGCTGCTGGAGGGCGTCCAGTGCCAGGTCCGCGACTTCACCGACGACGACCTCAAGCGCTACGGCGAGATCGCCCAGTTCCAGCAGGACAGCAAGATCGTCACCCAGAAGGCGGACCCGGCGACCGTCATGGTCAAGGGGGTGGCGTGACAGTCGACGGCACCGCACCCGCCACGACCTTCGCCGGCCGACCCGCCAGCCGCGCCGGCTCCCCGATCCGTATCAGCGACGTCGACATCCGCTTCGGCGAGTTCGTCGCCGTCAGCGGCGCGAGCCTCGACATCGCCGCCGGTGAACTCGTCTGCCTACTCGGCCCGAGTGGCTGCGGCAAGTCCACGCTGCTCAACGCGGTCGCCGGCTTCGTCCGGCCGGCGGCCGGCGAGGTGACCTGCGGCGGCGAGCCCGTGACCGGGCCCGACGTGTCGCGGGGCGTGGTCTTCCAGAGCGCCGAGGCGCTGTTCCCCTGGCTGACCGTACGCCAGAACGTCGCCTTCGGGCCGCAGATGCGCGGCGTGCCGAAGGCCCAGCGCGAGGCGGTCGTCGAGCGGTACCTGGCGATGGTCGGCCTCGCGCACAGCGCCGAGCGGTTCCCCGAGCAGCTCTCCGGCGGCATGCGCCAGCGGGCCCAGCTCGCCCGGGTCCTGGCCAACGACCCCTCGGTCGTGCTGATGGACGAGCCGTTCGGGGCGCTGGACGCCCAGACCCGGCTCGTGATGCAGGTCGAACTCGACCGGATCTGGCGCGAGACCGGCGCCACGATCATCTTCGTCACCCACGACATCGGCGAGGCGATCCTGCTCGGCGACCGGATCGTCACGATGACCGCGGGACCGTCGGCGGCCATCAAGAAGGACTACCGCTGCGACCTGCCCCGCCCCCGCGACCTGACCGACCCGGCCTGCGCGGCGCTCTTCCGGGAGCTGCGCGAGGACATCGGCGCCGAGGTGGCCCGGACGCTGCGCGCCCAGGGGCTCGACGACGGCCACGACGGGCGGCCCGGCGCGGGCGACGACCGGACGGAGGGGCGATGACAGTCGAGGCACCCACCGTTCCCGACCGCACCAGGGCGTCGGCGTCGGCCGGCCCCCGCCGCAACCGCTGGCCCCGGCTGACCCGCATCGGGCTGTCGGTCCTGTCGGTGCTGCTCGGCGTCCTGATCTGGGACCTGGTCAGCCGCAACTACACGGCCTTCTTCCTGCCCTCGCCGCGGCTCACCCTCGACGGCGCGGTCGAACTCGTCCGCGACGGGACCCTGTGGGACTCGGTCAGCGCGTCCTCGACCCGCATCCTCACCGGCTGGCTGCTCGGCGTGCTCGTCGGCGTGCCGATGGGTCTGCTGATGGGCTGCATCCCCTGGCTGCGGCTGATGCTCGACCCGTACATCCAGTTCTTCCGCTTCGTGCCGCCGATCGCCTTCGTCACCCTGGCCATCATCTGGCTCGGGCCGGGGGAGGCGTCGAAGGTGGCGCTGATCTTCTACACCACCGTCTTCATCGTCGCCCTCAACACCCTGGCCGGGGTGCTGTCGGTCAACGAGATCCGGATGCGGGCGGCCCGCGCGCTCGGCGCCGGCCCCGTACGCAGCCTCGTCTCGGTCGTGCTGCCGTCGACGGTGCCGCACGTGGTCACCGGGGCCCGGCTGGCGATGGGCAACTCGTTCCTGACGATCGTCTCCGCCGAGATCGTCGCCGCCCAGAGCGGCCTGGGATCGCTGATCTGGACGGCACGGAACTACGCCAAGACGGAATGGGTCTTCGTGGGCATCATCGCCCTGGGCCTGCTCGGCTACCTCTTCGACTGGATCCTGCGTCTGGTCACGGGACGGACCCTGCGCCGCTACGGCGTGAACTTCTAGCGGCCCGACCCGTCGCCGACGCCATCCACCCCCTATCCGAAAGGCTCGCCATGCTCTGCATCGGCGTCGACATCGGTGGCACCTTCACCGACGTCATCGTCTACGAGCCGGCCACCGCCCGGCTCGCCGAGGCCAAGACCCTCTCCACCCCGCACGATCCGGCGGCGGCGATCTTCGAGGGCCTCGCCAAGCTCGGTGTCAGCCTGGACACGGTCGACCGCTTCGTGCACGGCACCACCCGGGTGACCAACGCGTTGCTCGAAGGCTCCGGCGAGCCGGTGTCGGTCCTGGCCACCGAGGGCTTCCGGGACGTGCTGGAGATGGGCCTCGGGCACCGGCCCCGCCTCTACAGCGTCAAGGAGAGCGGCCGGCCGCCGCTCGTCGCGCGCCGGCACCGGCACGTGCTGCGCGAACGCATCGGCGCCGACGGCAGCGTCGTCCGGCCGCTGGACACCGACGAACTGGACGAGGCCCTCGACCGGGTGGCCGCCGCCGGTCCCCGGGCGGTGGCGGTCTGCCTGCTGCACTCGTACCGCAATCCCGCCCACGAGCGGGCCGCGGCGCGGCGGCTGGCCGAGCGGTACCCCGACCTGGTCTGCACCGTCTCCTCCGACGTGGTGCCGGAGCAGGGCGAGTACGAGCGGTTCGCCACCACCGTGCTCAACGCCAGCGTGCGGGCGACCGTCGCCGACTACCTGCGCGGGCTCGGCGGCGCCCTCGCCGACGGCGGGTACGCCCACCCGCTGTCGATCATGACGAGCAGCGGCGGTGTCGTCTCCACCGAGGAGGCCGGGCGGCTGCCGATCAACCTCGCCCTCTCGGGGCCCGCCGGCGGGGTCGCGGCCACCGTGCACCTCGCCTCGCTCGCCGGCTATCCCAACGTCATCACCTGCGACATCGGCGGCACCAGCACGGACGTCTGCCTGATCAAGAACGGCGCGCCGTTGATGACCAACGACGGGAAGATCGCCGGCTACCCGAACCGCACCTTCCAGGTCGAGATCAACACGATCGGCGCCGGCGGCGGCTCGATCGCCTGGCGCGACCGGGGCGGGGAACTGCGGGTCGGGCCGCGCAGCGCCGGCTCGACCCCCGGCCCGGCCGCGTACGGCCGGGGCGGCACCGAGCCGACCACCACCGACGCGCACCTGCTCGTCGGCCACCTCGACCCGCAGGAGAGCCTGGGCGGGGAGGTGCCGCTCGACCCCGACGCGGCCCGCACCGCCCTGGCCGGGCTGGCCGGCACGTTCGGTCTCGACGAACTGGACCTGGCGCACGGCATCCTCACCCTCGCCACGGTCAAGATGACCAGCGCGATCAAGGAGATCTCCGTCGCCTGCGGGCACGACCCGCGCGACTTCGTGCTGATGCCCTTCGGCGGCGCCGGCCCGATGCACGCCACCGACCTCGCCGACGAACTCGGCATCCGTCGGGTCCTGGTTCCGCCGGTGCCGGGCAACTTCTCCGCGCTCGGCTTCGTCACCGCCCAGGCCCGCCACGACTACGTCCGTACCGTGCTGGTGCCGGCCGACGACGACGGCCTGGCGGCCGTCCGGGCGGCCCTGGCCGATCTGCGCGACGCCGCCCTGGCCCAGCTCAAGGCCGAGGACGACGTGGAGCCCGACCAGGTCAGCTTCGGCCTGTCGGTCGGCATGCGGTTCCGGGGCCAGAGCTTCGACCTCGCCGTCGCCCTGCCCGAGCTGCCGGCCACCGCCGACGAGCTGGTGGCGGCCTTCCACGCCGCCTACGCCGAGCGCTACGCCTACACCCGCTCCGACCACCCCGCCGAGATCGTCAACTGTCGGCTCACCGCGTTCGGGCCCCGCCCGGCCGTCCGCTTCGCCGCCCCGACCGGCGGCCCGGCGCAGCCCGGCAGGACCCGTCTCTACCGCCCGGGCGGCTGGGTCGAGGCGACCGTGTGGCGGCGCGCCGACCTGGGGCCGGGCTGTGCCGTCGTCGGTCCCGCCGTCGTACGCGAGAACGGCAGCACCACCGTCGTCGGCGGCGGATGGGCCGCCACGGTCGACGACCACGGAAACCTGCTGCTGACCAAGGAGTGATCCGTGATTCCGCCAGCCCTCGACCTCACTGTGCTGGAGCGCGCCGCGCGGCAGCCGGACCGCGCCCTGTACGTCTTCGACGATCCGGCCCGGCCGGTGACCACGGGGGAGTTCGCCGACCTCGCCGGCCGGGCCGCCGCCGTCCTGGCGGCCCAGGGCGTCGGCCGCGGCGACCGGATCGCGGTCTGGGCCGAGAACGGGCTGGCCTGGCTGGTGCTGCTGGCCGCCGCGGCCTGGCGGGGCGCCGCCCTGACCACCCTGCACCCCGGCCTCACCGGGCCCGAGCTGACCTCGGCGCTGGCCCGCAGCCGCCCCCGACGCCTCTACGCCGCCGAGCGGGTCCGCGACCGGCACGGCCCGTCCACCGTCACGCGGGTCCTGGCGGCGCTGCCGCCCGGCGAGCGCCCGGACGGCTGGCACGTCCTCGACGCGGACCTGGGACACGCGGGGCTGGCCCGGCTGCCCGGCTGGGACGGCCCGGTTCCCGCACCCGTGGGTGATCCCGACGCCGCCTGCAACATCCAGTTCACCTCGGGCTCCACCGGCCCGGCCAAGATGGTGTCGCTGAGCGCCGGCAACCTGCTGGCCAACGCGGCCTGGACGGCCGAGGCCGCGGGGCTGCGCGCCGACGACCGGATCGCCTCGCCGCTGCCCCTGGCCCACGCGGCGGGGCTCGGCAGCGGGGCGATGCTGGCGCTGGTGACGGGCGCGCTGTGGGTCTCCACCCGCCGGTTCCGCACCGAGCCGGTCCTCGACCAGATCCAGCGGCACGCGTGCACGGTGGTGCAGGCCGTGCCCACCATGGCGTCGATGCTCACCGACCGCGTCGAGCGGGACCCCGGCCGCTGGGACCTGTCGTCCCTGCGGGTTGGTTTCCTCGGCGGCGCCACGTGCACCCCGGCGCTGCTCACCCGCACCCGACGGGTGCTCGGCCTGGACCGGGTGGCGGTCGTCTACGGCCAGACCGAGGCCGGCCCGACGATCAGCCTGGACCCCGGCGACGGGACCTGCGGCGCGCCCGGTGACACCGTCGGCCGCGTCCTGCCGGCTCTTCAGGCCACCGTGGTCGACCCCGCCACCCGCGCCCCGCTGCCCGCCGGGCAGGTCGGGGAGCTGCTGGTACGCGGCAGGTCGGTCACCCGCGGCTACGCCGACGACCCGTTCACCACCGCCGCCACGATCACCAGCGACGGCTGGCTGCGCACCGGCGACCTGGGCGCGCTGACCGACGACCGGGTCCTCACCCTGGCCGGTCGGATCAAGGAACTGATCATCCGCGGCGGCGAGAACGTCCACCCCGCCGAGGTCGAGGCGGTGCTCGCCGACGACCCGGCCGTGGCCCGGGTGTGCGTCCTCGGCGTGCCGTCAGCCCGCTGGGGGGAGGAGATCGCGGCCCTGGTCGTGACCGTCCCCGGTGGGCACTGCGACGTCGACCGGCTCACCCGTACCGCCACCGAACGGCTGGCCCGGCACAAGGTGCCGACCCTGATCCGTACCGTCGCCGACCTGCCGCTGCTGCCGTCCGGGAAGGTCGACCGGCGGGCCGCCCGGGAACTGCTCGTCGCGGAGGGGGAACGCTGATGCAGCTCGGATCGTGCTTCCTGGACTCGCTGACCGTCACCAGCTTCTTCGGCAACGCCGAGATGCGCGGGGTCTTCAACGACCGGCAGCTCATGCAGTCCTGGCTCGACGTGGAGGCCGCCCTCGCCCGGGGCCAGGCGAAGCTGGGCATCATCCCGTCCGCCGCCGCGCAGGCGATCACCGAGGCGGCCCGCGTCGAGCGGCTCGACACGGCGGTGCTCGCCGCCGACGCCGCCGACACCGTGCACCCGCTGGTGCCGCTGGTGCGGGCGCTCACCGCCGCCTGCCCGGGCGACGCGGGTCGCTACGTCCACCTCGGCGCCACCACGCAGGACGTGATGGACACCGGGTTCGTCCTGCGGGCCCGCGACGGCCTGGACATCGTGCAGCGGCAGGTCGACGAGCTGGTCCGCGCGCTGCGGCGGCTCGCGCTGCGCCATCGGGCCACCCCGATGGCCGCCCGCACCCACGGGCAGCAGGCGCTGCCGACGACGTTCGGCCTGCGCTGCGCGGTGTGGCAGGACGAGCTGCAACGCCACCGCGTCCGGCTGCGGCAACTGCGCCAGCGGCTGCTGGTGACCAGCATGGGCGGCGCGGCCGGCACGATGGCCGGCTACGGCGCGCAGGCGTTCGCGCTGGAGCAGGCGGTCGCCGCCGACCTGGGGCTCGGCGTCGCCGACACCCCCTGGCACGCCACCCAGGACCGCTTCGCCGAGTGCCTGATGGTCTTCGGCCTCGTCGCGGCCAGCGCCGAGAAGCTGGCCCGGGAGGTCTACTTCCTCGGCCGCACCGAGGTCGGCGAGGCGTACGAGTCGCAGCGCTCCACCCAGGTCGGCAGCAGCACGATGCCCCACAAGCGCAACCCGATCCGCTGCGAGGCGGTGATCGCCGCCGCCGGCACCCTGCGGGCCCAGGTGCCCCTGGCGTTGCAGACCATGGTCGCCCAGGACGACCGGGACATGGGCGTCGGGATGACGCTGTGGAAGCTGCTGCCGGAGTGCTTCATCCTGCTCGGCGGCGCGATGCAGCGACTGGTCGACGTCTTCGGTGACCTCGGCGTCAACCCCGACCGGATGCGCGCCAACCTCGACCTCACCGGCGGGCTCGTGCTCTCCGAGGCGGTGATGCTGCGCCTGGCCGGTCCGCTCGGCCGGGAGCAGGCCCACCACCTGGTCATGCGGATCGTCCGCGACAGCCTCGATGCGGGCCGCCCGTTCGCGGAGACGTTGCGCGCCGACCCGCAGGTGGCCGCCGCCCTGCCCGCGACGGAACTCGCCGGCCTGCTGGACCCGCTGTCGTACGTCGGCCACGCCGCCGCGCTGGTCGACCGCGCCCTACTGAACTCGGAGTCGCCATGACCGCCGCACACCGTGCCGACGAATCCGTGCTGCTGCACCGCGACGGCCGACTGGCCCGGGTGACGCTGAACCGGCCCGCCCGGCGCAACAGCTTCGACCTGGCGATGCTCGCCCGCTTCGAGGACGTGCTGCACGAGCTGTCCCGCGACGACCGGACCGAGGTGGTCGTGCTGACCGGCGCCGGCACCGCGTTCTGCGCCGGCACCGACCTGCACGAGCTGGCCACCCTCGACGCCCGGGCCACGATGTCGGTGCAGCGCCGCACCGCCGAGCTGGTCGAACGCTGGTACCGGCTGGAGCAGAGCACCGTCGCGGCGTTCAACGGCCCGGCCATCGGCTCCGGGGCGGTGCTCGGCCTCGCCAGCGACCTGCGGGTGGCCGCCGACACCTGCTTCGCGACCTTCCCGGAGGTGGGCTTCGGCATCCCGCTGACCTGGAGCGGCATGGCGATCCTCGCCGACCTCGTCGGCGCCGACCTGGCCAAGCGCTGGCTGCTGCTCGGCGACCGGATCCCCGCCGACGAGCTGCGCGACCTGCGGCTGGTGACCGAGGTGGTGGAGCCGGGGCGGCTCGCCGACGCCGCGACCGGGATCGCCGAGCGGCTGCTGGCCACCTCCGCGGTCGGCCGGTCGATGACCAAGCGGGCCGCCCGCCTGGCCGGGCCCCGCTTCGAGGCGGCCGCCAACGACTCCTACCTTGGCGCGCTGAGCGTGGCGCTGCGCCCCGCCGGCGACTACCTCGCCCGGGACCCCCGGTGAGGGCCGGCGAGGCGATCGCCGACGCCATCGTGGCGCACGGGGTCGACACGATCTTCGGGCTGCTCGGGGACGCCAACATGTTCCTGGTCGCGGACCTGGTGCAGCGCCACGGCGTACGGTTCGTGGCCGCCCGCAACGAGAACGCCGCGGTGATGATGGCCGACGGCTGGGCCCGCGCCACCGGCCGGTGCGGGGTCGTCACCGTGACCCAGGGCCCCGGCCTGGCGGTCGCCGGCGCCGCGCTGACCATCGCCCGGCAGGCCGGCACGCCGCTGGTCCTGATCGCCGGCGACACCCCGCCCGGCGACCCGCTGCACGTGCAGAGCTTCCCGCAGCAGCCGTTCGCGCTGGCCACCGCCGGGGCGTTCGTGCCCGTGACGGCGCCGGCCACCGCCGCCCGCGACGTCGGCCTGGCGTTCCGGGCCGCCGCCGAACGGCCCGGCCCCGTCGTCCTCGACGTTCCCATCGACCTCCAGGACGAGCCGGTGCCGGCCGAGGCCGTGCCCGCGCCGGCCGTCGCCGCGTACCGGCCCGCCGCGCCGGCACCGACCGACGAGGCCGTCGCCGAGCTGGTCGGCCTGCTGGCCGCCGCCCACCGCCCGGTGCTGCTGGCCGGGCGGGGCGCCGAGGCGGCAGCGGAGGACGTACGCCGCCTCGCCGACCGCTGCGGCGCGGTGCTCGCCACCACCGTGCTGGCCGCCGGGCTCTTCGCCGGGCACCCGTACCACCTGGGGGTGGCCGGGGGACTGGCCCGCCCGCTGACCCGGCGAGTGCTGGCCGACGCGGACCTGGTGGTCACCTTCGGCGCCGGACTCAACCGGTGGACGGCCGACCACGGCGCGCTCTTTCCTGCGGCGCGGGTGGTCGCCGTCGACGCCGACACGCGGGCGTTGGGGGCGCGCTGGCCCGTCGACCTGGGGATCGTCGGGGACGCGGCGGTCACCGCGCGGGCTGTGACGGCCCGGCTCGACCCGGTCGAGCGCCCGGGCTGGCGCAGCCCCGCCCTGGCCGCGCAGATCGTGGCGGCCGACCCGTTCGACGGCATCGAGTTCGTCGAGGGGGCGGCGGGGATCGACCCCCGGGCGTTCATCCGGATCTGCGCCCGCCGGCTCCCGGTCCGGCGCACCACCGTGGTCGGGGTGGGGCAGTTCGGCGGCTGGCCCAACCTTCTGCTCGACTCGTCCGCCGTGGACCGCGCGTTCATCGCACCCTGGGAGTTCGGCAGCATCGGCGTCGGCCTGCCGTACGCCGTCGGGGCCGGCGTGGGCCGACCGGACCGGCCGGTGGTCGCCTTCGAGGGCGACGGCAGCCTGCTCACCGGCCTCGGGGAGCTGGACACCCTGGCCCGGGTCGGGGCGCCCGTGCTGCTGGTGGTCCTCGACGACGGCGGCTACGGCGCGGAGGTGCGCAAGTTCGGCCCGCGCGGGGTCGACCCGGCGCTGGCCCGGTTCCCGGCCCGGGACCTGGCCGCCGTGGCGCGCTCCCTGGGCGTACCGGCCTGGACGGTCACCGACCAGGCCGGCGCGGAGGCGGCGTTCGACGAGGTGCTGCCGGTGACCGGGCCGGGGGTGCTGCACGTGCGGGTCCTGCCCGAGGTCACGCAGGAGCGTTTCTGACGGTGCGGTCAGTCGCCCCACCGGTCGCCGAAGCCGTGGCCGAGCTGCCGGGACAGCTCGGCGGCGGTACGGCAGGCGGCGTCGGCGAGTTCGCGGGTGCGGGTGTCGTCCAGGCGGAAGATCGGCCCGGAGATGCTGATCGCGGCGGTGACCCGGTCGTGCCGGTCGCGTACGGGGGCGGCCACCACCCGCAGCCCGTGCTCGCTCTCCTGGTCGTTCAGGGCCCAGCCCTGCTGCCGCACGGCGGCCATGTGCGCCACGAAGGTGTCCAGGTCGGTGATGGTGTTGCTGGTCAGCGCCCTGAGCGGCACGGTGGCGAGCAGGGCGCGCAGGGCGTCGTCGTCGTGGTCGACGAGCAGCGCCTTGCCGGCCGCGCTGCACCACAGCGGGATGCGCCGGCCGAGGCGGCTGACGAGCTGCACGTTGCGGGTGCCCTGTACGACGTAGAGCGAGATGGCGTCGGACCCCTCCAGGACGGCGAGGTTGACGCTCTCGCCCTCGTGCTCGGCGAGCTGGTGCAGCAGGGGCCGGGCCAGCGCGTGCAGGTCGATGCCGGCGAGAAAGCGGGCGCCCAGCTCGAAGACGGCGACGCCGAGGCGGTAGGTGCCGTTCTCCTCGTTGCGTTGCAGGAAGCCGGCGTCGGCCAGCGCGCGGAACAGCCGGCTGGCCGTGGACTTGTGTAGGCCCAGTTCGCGGCTGACGTCGCTGACCTTGCGCTCGACGGCGTCACCCCGGAAGGCCAGCAGGACGCCCAGGGCGCGGTCCAGCGCCTGGGTGCCCGACTCGCGTGGGGCGACGCCCTCGTCGGGCGTCGGGTCAGTGGCGTACGACATCTTGCTTCCCTGCCTTTCCGGCTGCTAGGTTTCATAATATAACTCTAGGACCACATGATGGTCCACTCTACGGTGGTTCAACCCACGGTGGTCCACTCGCCCTGACCAGTCCAGGTCCACTCCGGCGGCAGATACGGACCGACACCGGAAATCAGTGAGGCATCCGCATGACTGTGAATCCGATCGACCTGGAAGTCGTCACCGAAAGTCTCATCTCGATCGTCCGCGAGATGCGACAGACGATCTTCCGTACCGCGCACTCGCCGGTGATCGCCGACGCCCAGGACTTCTCCTGCGCACTCTTCGACCCCTCGGGGCAGATGGTCGCCCAGGGCCGGGACATGCCGGGACACGTCATCGCCATGCCCGCCTCGGTGGCCGAGATCTTCGCCGACTTCGCCGCCGAGATGCGCCCCGGAGACCTCTATATCGTCAACGACCCGTACCGGGGCGGCAGCCACCTCAACGACGTCACCCTGATCAGCCCGGTCTTCGTCGACGGGGAGCTGTTCCTCTTCCCCTGCGTCCGGATGCACTGGGCCGACATCGGCGGCATGACCCCCGGCAGCGTCTCCGGCCAGGCCACCGAGATCCTCCAGGAGGGGCTGCGGATCCCGCCGATCAAGCTGATCGAGGCGGGCCGTCCCAACCGGGCCGCCTTCGACATCCTCTTCGCCAACGTCCGGATGGCCGAGGAACGCCGCGGCGACCTCGAATCCAGCATCGCCGCGTGCCACACCGCGCAGCGCCGGTTGAAGGAACTCGTCGACCGCTGGGGCACCGGGCTGATCCTCGACTGCGTCGCGGCCAACATGGACCGCACCGAGCAGCGGCTGCGCGACATGATCCGGTCGCTGCCCGACGGCACCTACCGCTACGAGGACTACCTCGACCTCTACACCGACGGCGACTACGACGCCGCGATCGTCCGCTGCCGGCTGACCGTCGACGGCGACGAGATCGAAGCCGACTTCCGGGGCTCCTCCACCCAGGTCGCCGCCGTGGTCAACTCGTCGCGGGCGATGACCGTGGCCGGGGTGTTCATCGCCGTCAAGTCCGCCCTCGATCCCGGCGGGCTGGTCAACCACGGCGCGTTCCGGCCCCTGCGGGTCCTCACCGAGCCCGGCACGGTCGTGCACGTCAGCTACCCCGCCCCGGCCAACGCCCACAGCGAGGTCCGCAAGCGGGTCATCTCCGCGGTGATGGCCGCGTTGAGCCAGGTGGCGCCCGACCTCATCGCCGCCGACCAGTTCGGCACCACCTTCCAGAACCTCATCGGCGGAGTGGACGAGCACACCGGCCAGCCCTACCTCTACTACGACTACCCGGCCGGCGGCAACGGCGGATTCCTCGAATCCGACGGTCCCAGCGCGATGAACCCGGTCGACCTCGGCGACATCTCCACCATCCAGTCCGTCGAGCGACTGGAGACCGAGATCCCGATCCTGGTCGAGGCCTGCGAGCTGCGCGCCGGCTCCTGCGGAGACGGTACGCACCGGGGCGGCCTGGGCAGCCGGCGGGAGACCCGGCTGCTGGCCAGCGGCGGGTCGTACTCGGTGCAGACCGACCGCACCACCGTCCCCCCGTACGGGCTGCGCCACGGCGGCCCGGGCGCCCCGACGGTCACCCACCTGCGTCGCGCCGACGGCCGACGGGTCGACTTCGACACCCCCGGCAAGATCGCCGGCTTCCCCATGCGGGCCGGGGACGTACTGGTCATGGAGTCCGCCGGCGGGGGCGGCTGGGGCGACCCGCTGGACCGCGCGCCCGACGCCGTCGCGGAGGACGTCCGGCAGGACTATCTGACCGGCGAGGAGGCCCGCCAGCGCTACGGCGTCGTCCTCGACGGCGACGGCGAGGCCGACCGCGCCGCCACCGCCGACCTGCGGCAGCGGCTGCGCGACGAGCGGAGCTGGTTGCGCCTCACCACCACCGACCGGCCCGCCTACACCGGCCGGCGCGGCCAGCGCCGGCTGGCCTACGTCGCGCCCGGCAGCGGCCTGGCCGAGGAGAGCCTCGTCGAACTGCACGGCGTGCACCCGGCACCACTGCGGGCCTGGCTGCGCCACGACACCGCGCTCGCCGCCGACGAGATAGCCCTCGACGACGACGGGATGCAGATCCTCGGCGGCACCGCCGAGCACCGCGCGTACGTGCGCGTCCTCACCGGGGAGGGGCGGTCATGAGCAGGGTCTTCCGGGTGCCGGTGGCGACCACCAGGCCCCGCACGGGTGGCGGCGCCGGCAACGCCCCGGCCCCGCAGGCCGCCCCGGCCCGCGCCGGCATCGTCGCCGGCTGCCTCAGCCCACATCCGCCCCACCTGATCTACGCGGAGAACCCGCCGCAGAACGAGCCCCGCTCCACCGGCGGCTGGGAGACGCTGCGCTGGGCCTACGAGCGGCTGCGCAAGCGCATCCAGGAGGTGCACCGCCCCGACGTGCTGATCGTGCACGCCCCGCACTGGATCACGATGGTCGGCCACCACGTCAACTGCGCGCCCAACCCGCGCGGCATCTCCGTGGAGCCGATCTTCCCGCACCTCTTCCGGTACCGCTACGACTTCCGCACCGACGTCGAACTCGGCGAGGCCATCGTCGAGGAGGCCAGCGGCCTCGGCCTCGTCACCCGCGCGATGCGCGACCCCCGGGTACGCGTCGACTACGCCACCATCGGCGCCCTGCACCTGGCCAACCCCGCCTGGGACATCCCCGTGGTGTCCCTGTCGGCGAACAACAACCCGTACTTCTACTCCGACGCGGCGCTGGAGGAGATGGAGGTGCTCGGCGAGGCCACCCGCCGCGCCGTCGAGGCCACCGGCCGCCGGGCCGTGCTGCTCGCCTCCAACTCCCTGTCGCACCTGCACTGGCACGAGGAGCCGGCGCTGCCGGAGGACATGGAACGCGAACACCCGTACAACAACCACCAGTACCGGTGGGACATGAAACTGCTCGAAGCGATCCGCCGGGGACCGACCGCCCCGCTGCGGGAACTCATCACCGAACACATCGAGGCGACCGCGTCGGAGACGAAGGCCGGCAGCCTCACCTGGCTGCTCGCCGCGATGGGCTGGCCCAAGGTCGCCGGTGACGTGCTCGGCTACGGCACGATCATCGGCACCGGAAACGCCGTCGTCGAGTGGCTGCCCGAGGGGAGCCCCCATGGCTGACCGGACCGGAATCGTCGCCGGCGCACTCGTGCCCGGCATGCCCCACCTGCTCGCGAAGGAACCCGCACCGAGCTGGGCGGCACTGGCCTCGGCCGCCCGCGACGTGGGCGAGCGCCTGCGCCGGCTGGAGCCCGACGTCGTCCTGCTGCTGTCCACCCAGTGGTTCACCGTCCTCGGCCACCAGTTCCAGTGCGACCCCAACCCGCGCGGCGAACACGTCGACGAGAACTGGTACGCCTACGACTACGGCCTGCTCCGCTACGACCTGCGCTTCGACGTGGAGTTCAGCGAGCGGTGGGCCGACCGGGTGCAGGCCGACGGCAAGCAGGCCCGCCGCACCCGCTACGAGGGCTTCCCGATCGACGCCGGGACCATCGTCACCTCCGCGCTGCTCGACCCGGAGCGCAAGCTGCGCTGGGCACAGGTCTCCTGCAACCTGTACGCCGACGCCGACACCCTCGCCGACGTCGGCCGGGCCGGTGCCGCCGCCGCCCACGAGGCCGGCGTACGCGCCGCCGTCGTCGTGGTGAGCGGACTGTCCTCAGGACTGATCCAGCAGTGGATCGAACCGGGCCAGGACCACATCGGCACACCCGCGCACGACCAGTGGAACACCCGCGTACTCGACCTGCTCACCGCCGGCAAGGTCGACGAGGCGCTCGCGATCCGCGAGGACTACGCCCGGCAGGCCCAGGCGGACAGCCAGTTCCGGGCCCTCGCGTTCGCCGCCGGCACCGGCGCCGCCAGCGGCCCGGCGCAGCTGCACTCGTACGGCCCGATCTGGGGCACCGGCGCCGCCGTCCTGTCCTGGAACCTGCCCGAGCGTCCCTGACCGAAGCCGACCCGCAACCAGAGCAAGGAGCAGACATGCGAAACGTGGCCGTGGGCTTCGTCGAAGCCGAGGGTTTCACCCCCATCTTCGACGCCGTCGACGCGATGGTGAAGGCCACCGAGGTCGAGGTGACGAAGGTCGTACGCCTCGGCGGCGGCATCGTCGCGGTCGCCGTGCGCGGCGACCTCGCCACCGTCGAGGAGGCGGTGGACATCGGCGAGGAGACCGCCCGGGCGCGCAGCCGCTCGGTGCGCTCGATCGTCTTCGCCAGCCCCTGCGACGCGGTGAGCGCGTTGGCCGTCGAGCCTGACCTCGTCGGCAACTGACAACCGGGTAAGGAGAATCAGCCATGTCCTCCGACATCGCGATCGGAATCGTCGAGACACGCGGCCTGGTGGCGCTCTCGGCGGGAATCGAAGCCATGATCAAGACCGCCGACGTCCGGTGCGTGGCCGTGGAACGGGTCACCAGCGGCTACCTCGCGGTCGCCGTCCGGGGCACCCTCGCCGCCGTACGCCAGGCAGTCTCCGCCGGCGAGGCCGCCATCCGCGCCCACGGCGAGCTGCGCAGCTCCCAGGTCTACCCGAAGCCCCACCCGACCACGGCGGCCCTGCTGGACGCGCCCGAACCGGCCCGCATCCGCGAGGTCATCGCCGGCCTACGGGGAGAAACCGATGGTGCTCGGTGACGTCGTCGGCAAGGTGTGGGCCGACCGCATCCTGCCGGCGTTGCAGGGCAGGCGGCTCGTCCTGGTCCGCCCGCACGGCGACGGGCCCGACCTCGTCGCCGTCGACCCCCTGAACGTCGGCGTCGGCACCACCGTCCTGGTCGTCACCGACGAGGCCGCGGCGGCCGTGACCGGCCAACCCACCGTGGACGCCGCCGTGGTCGCGCTCGTCGCCGACCTCGGCAGCGAGCGGACCGAACCCAGCACCTGAACCGGAAGGGACACCTGACGATGGCCGAGTCATCCTGGCCGGTGAGTCTGCGCGACGGCCACCCGGGCGCCGACCCGCCGACCCTGCGCAACTTCGTGGGCGGTGAGTTCGTCGAGGGCGGGCGGCGGTTCGTCAAGCGCAGCCCGGTGACGGGTGAGCCGGTCTTCGAGGTGGTCGAGGCGGACCGGGCGTGTGTGGACGATGCGGTGGCGGCGGCGCGGGGGGCGTTGCGGGGGCCGTGGGGTCGGATGGGGGAGCGCGAGCGCGCGGAGGTGTTGCGTCGGGTCGCCGTCGAGCTTGAGCGGCGTTTCGACGATCTGGTGACCGCTGAGGTGGCCGACACCGGCAAGTCGATCTCGCAGGCGCGGACGTTGGACATCCCGCGCGGCGCGGCGAACTTCCGCGCCTTCGCGGAGATCGTGGCGACGGCGCCGACGGAGTCGTTCACGACGGTGACGCCGTCGGGTGGGCGGGCGTTGAATTATGCGGTGCGTAAGCCGGTGGGTGTGGTGGCGGTGATCGTGCCGTGGAACCTGCCGCTGTTGCTGCTCACGTGGAAGGTCGCTCCGGCCCTTGCGTGCGGTAATGCGGTGATCGTGAAGCCGAGCGAGGAGACGCCGGCGTCGGCGACGTTGTTGGCGGAGGTGATGGCCGCCGCCGGGGTGCCGGAGGGTGTGTTCAACCTGGTGCACGGGTTCGGTCCGGATTCGGCGGGTGAGTTCTTGACCCGCCATCCTGGGGTGGACGCGATCACGTTCACGGGTGAGTCGTCCACCGGCGGGGCGATCATGCGGGCCGCCTCCGATGGCGTGAAGGCCGTGTCGTTCGAGTTGGGTGGCAAGAACGCGGGGTTGGTGTTCGCGGACGCGGATCTTGATGCGGCGGTGGCGGGGTCGGTGCGGTCCAGTTTCACCAATGGCGGTCAGGTGTGTCTGTGTACCGAGCGGATCTATGTGCAGCGGCCGGTGTTCGAGGAGTTCACGGCCCGGCTCGCGCAGCGCGCTGGTGAGCTGTCGTTCGGGTGGCCGGCGGACGAGGCGACGGTGAACATGCCGTTGATCTCGCGTCAGCATCGGGAGAAGGTGCTGGGCTATTACGACCTGGCTCGTGGTGAGGGTGCGCAGGTGCTGACCGGGGGCGGCGTGCCGGCCTTCGGTGACGCGCGTGATGGTGGTGCGTATGTGCAGCCGACGGTGTTGACGGGGTTGGGTGCGGATGCGCGGACCAACACCGAGGAGATCTTCGGGCCGGTGGTGCATGTCGCCCCGTTCGATGACGAGGATGAGGCGTTCGCGTTGGCGAACGGCACGGAGTACGGGTTGGCGGCGGCGGTGTGGACCCGCGATGTGGGTCGGGCGCACCGGGCCGGTATGCGGTTGGACGCGGGGATCGTGTGGGTGAACACGTGGTTCCTGCGGGATCTGCGGACGCCGTTCGGTGGGGTGAAGGCGTCCGGGATCGGGCGCGAGGGCGGCGTGCACTCCCTTGATTTCTATTCCGAGTTGACCAACGTCTGCGTGGACCTGACATGAGCGGCGGTGTTCGCATCGGCGTCGCGGGTGCGGTGGACGTGGCGAGCACATCGTGGGTCGGGCGCACCGGGCCGGTACGGGGTTGGACGCCGGCATCAGTGTCGCGGGGTGTCCGTCCGGCTTCCGGTCGACCCGCGGCTGTCGGTAGCGGCTCCGAGTGGAGTGGGGAGCTGACATGAGCGTTGATTACGAGGCGGCGGCCCGGGAACTGGTCGACGCGCGGGAGAACGGCAAGCCGTGTCCGCCGGTGCGCGGGCGGCTGCTGCCTGAGGGGGACGTCACGTCGGCGTACCTGGTGCAGCAGCTTCAGGTGCGGCAGTGGTTGCAGCGCGGCCAGCGGCGGGTGGGCGCGAAGATCGGGCTGACGTCGCGGGCGGTGCAGGAGAGCTTCGGTGTCTTCCAGCCGGACTTCGGGGTGCTGACCGACGACATGGCGGTGCCCGACGGGGCTGAGGTGCCGATGGGCCGGCTGCTCCAGCCCCGGGTCGAGGCGGAGGTCGCGTTCGTGTTGGGCGCGGATCTGCCGGACGAGCGGATCACCGGCGCGGACGTGATCCGGGCGGTGGATCACGTGTTGCCGGCGATTGAGATCGTGGATTCGCGGGTGGCGGGGTGGGACATCTCGATCGTGGACACGGTGGCGGACAACGCCTCCAGCGGCCTGTTCGTGCTGGGCACGACGCCGCGCCGGCTCACCGACGTGGACCTGCGGTTGTGCGGGATGGTGCTTGAGCAGGCCGGTGAGCCGGTGTCGGTGGGGGCGGGGGCGGCGTGTCTGGGTAATCCGTTGCACGCGGTGCAGTGGTTGGCGCAGACGATGGCGCGCTCGGGTGACCCGTTGCGTGCGGGCGACGTGGTGCTGTCCGGGGCGCTTGGTCCGATGGTGCCGGTGACGCCCGGCTCGGCGTACGAGGCGCGCATCTCCGGCCTGGGTTCGGTGCGTACCTGTTTCTCGGGGGAGGCGTCGTGAGCGCTATGGCGGTCTTCGCGGTGGTGCGTGCGTGGAATGGGCTGGCGACCGTCGCGGACTTCGGTGAGGGGGAGACATCGTGAGCGTTGGTGTGGCGGTGATCGGGTCGGGCAACATCGGCACCGATCTGATGATCAAGGTGTTGCGGTTGTCGGAGTCGTTGCGGATGGTGGCGATGGTGGGCATCGACCCCGATTCCGATGGTCTGGCGCGGGCGCGCAGGTTGGGTGTGGCGACGACCGCTGAGGGTGTCGACGGCTTGGTGGCGATGTCGGAGTTCGCGGATGTGGAGTTGGTGTTCGATGCCACGTCGGCGGGTGCGCACCGTTACAACGACGCGGTGTTGGCGGCGCATGGTCGGCTGGTGGTGGATCTGACGCCGGCGGCGGTGGGTCCGTATGTGGTGCCGCCGGTGAATCTGGACGAGCACCTGGGTGAGCGCAACGTGAACATGGTGACGTGTGGTGGGCAGGCGACGGTGCCGATTGTCGCGGCGGTGGGTCGGGTGACGCCGGTGGTGTACGGGGAGATCGTGGCGTCGATCGCGTCGAGGTCGGCGGGGCCGGGGACGCGGGCGAACATCGACGAGTTCACGGAGACGACGGCGCGGGCGATCGAGGTGGTCGGTGGTGCTGGTCGTGGTAAGGCGATCATCGTGTTGAATCCGGCTGATCCGCCGTTGTTGATGCGTGACACGGTGTACTGCCTGTGCGAGGACGCCGACGCCGACCGTGCGGCGATCGCCGGGTCGGTGGGGCGGATGGTGGCGGCGGTGCAGGAGTACGTGCCGGGGTATCGGTTGAAGCAGGACGTGCAGTTCGACCGGGTCGACACCTATGTGCCGTCGTTGGGTCGGCGTCTGCGCGGGTTGCAGGTGTCGGTGTTTTTGGAGGTTTCCGGCGCGGGGCATTATCTGCCGGCGTACGCGGGGAATCTGGACATCATGACGTCGGCGGCGCTGCGTACGGCGGAGCGGCTGGTCGGGCTGCGATCGGCAGCGACCGGCCATGACAGCGCGGGCCGCGACGGCGCTGATGGCGACAGCGCGGACCATGACGGCGCTGGTGGCGATGGCGTGGGTCGGAACGTCGTGGAGGTGACCCGGTGACTGATCTGTACATCCAGGACGTGACGTTGCGCGACGGCATGCACGCCGTGGCCCACCGCTACACGGTCGAGCAGGTCCGCACCATCGCGGCGGCGTTGGACGCTGCCGGGGTGGCGGCGATCGAGGTCGCTCACGGTGACGGGTTGGCCGGGTCGAGTGTCAACTATGGCCATGGTGCGGCCAGTGACGCCGACTGGATTTCGGCGGCGGCCGAGGTGATGACGAACGCGAAGCTGACGACGTTGCTGCTGCCGGGGATCGGCACGATCGCGGATCTGAAGGCGGCGAAGGCGCTCGGGGTGACCAGTGTCCGCATCGCCACGCACTGCACGGAGGCGGACATTTCGGCGCAGCACATCGCGTGGGCGCGGGAGAACGGCATGGACGTGTCCGGGTTCCTGATGATGTCGCACATGAACGACCCGGCCGGTCTGGCCGGGCAGGCGAAGTTGATGGAGTCGTACGGGGCGCACTGCGTCTACGTCACCGACTCCGGCGGCCGACTCCTCATGTCCGACGTCGCCGAGCGGGTGGACGCGTATCGGCAGGTGTTGGCACCGGATACGCAGATCGGTATCCACGCCCACCACAACCTGTCCCTCGGCGTCGCCAACAGCGTCGTCGCGGTCGAGCACGGCCGCATCCTCGGGGACGGGCCGCTCGGTTCGCCGTCGGGTCGCACGGTCCGCGTCGACGCGTCGCTGGCCGGGCAGGGCGCCGGAGCGGGCAACGCGCCGTTGGAGGTGTTCGTGGCCGTCGCCGAGTTGCACGGGTGGGAGCACGGCTGTGACGTGTTCGCCCTGATGGACGCCGCCGACGACATCGTGCGCCCGTTGCAGGACCGGCCCGTGCAGGTCGACCGCGAAACCCTCTCCCTCGGCTACGCCGGGGTGTATTCGAGTTTCCTGCGGCACGCGGAGCGGGCGTCGGACAAGTACGGGGTGGACGTGCGCTCGATCCTGGTCGAGTTGGGCCGCCGCCGCATGGTCGGCGGGCAGGAAGACATGATCGTGGACGTGGCACTGGATCTGGCCGACGGTCGCGCGCAGACGGGTGCGGCACAGTGAGCGCGAGGATTGAGCCGGGCGTGCGAGCCGCGCAGTCGCGAACGAGGGAGACGCCATGATCGGGCCGGACACCGCGGGTATCGCCGAGCGCCTCGGCGAGGCGGCCGACACCGCCACCGCCATCGCGCAACTGGCTGCGGAGACGGGCTTGGACGTGGACGCCGCGTACGGGGTGCAGACGGCGTTGATCCAGCGTCGCCTCGACCGGGGTGAGCGCCTGGTCGGGTTGAAGATGGGCCTGACCAGCAAGGCGAAGATGGCGCAGGTCGGCGTGGACGAGGTCATCTGGGGCCGCCTCACCGACACCATGCGCATCCCCGACGGCGGCACCCTCGACCCCACCAAGTTCATCCACCCCCGCGTCGAACCCGAAGTGGCGTTCCTGCTCGACCGTCTCCCCGAACCCGGCGAGTGCGTCGGGGACTTCACCGACGCCGTACGCGCGGTCGCCCCCGCCATCGAGGTCATCGACTCGCGGTACGCCAACTTCACGTTCTCCCTGCCGGACGTGATCGCCGACAACACCTCCGCCGCCGCCTTCACCATCGGCGCCTGGTCCCCGGTGCCGGACGGCCTGGACAACCTCGGGGTGCTGCTGGAGATCGACGGACGCGTCGCGCAGGTCGGCTCGACTGCCGCGATCCTCGGCGACCCCCGCCGCGCCCTCGACGAAGGCATCCGCCTCGCCGGACGCCACGGCGTACGGCTGCGCGAGGGCTGGGTGTTCCTCGCCGGCGCCGCCACCGCCGCCGTCCCCCTGAAACCCGGCGCCCACGTCCGCGCCGTCGTCGAACACCTCGGCACCACCTCCCTGAGAGCAGCAGCATGACCACGAACCAGGACACGACCACGAACCAGGACACGGCAGCAGGTCACGGCACGGGCGCACAGGCGCACGTCGTGGCCGGCAAGGCCGTACCCCGAGGCGCGTTCCCGCACGTCAAGGTCGCCGGCGGGTTCGTCTTCGTCTCCGGCACCTCCAGCCGCCGCCCCGACAACACCTTCGCCGGCGTGCAGGTCGACGAGCTGGGCACCACCAACCTGGACATCCGCGCGCAGACCCGCGCCGTCATCGACAACATCGCCGACCTGCTTAAGACGGTCGGCGCCGACCTGAGCGACCTCGTGCAGGTCACCACCTACCTCGTCAACATGAACGACTTCGGCGGCTACAACCAGGTCTGGGCCGAGTACTTCGACGCCACCGGCCCCACCCGCACCACCGTCGCCGTCCACCAGCTACCCCACCCGCACCTGCTCATCGAGATTCAGGCCGTGGCCGTACTGCCCTGACGGAGGGTGGACAAGGGGCCTCACGTGCGACCGTCGCGAGCAGCGCTTCAGTGCGATCCGAAGCCTCCGGCGGACGACGTGGCTTCGTAGACCGTCTCCAAACCCCGTTTCACGCGGACCAACGAAGTCAGCCACTCCCGCGTCTCCGGGTCGGTCGAATAGAGCAGCGTGCCACGCATGCCCCGGGTCATCAGCACCTTGTAGGTGTTGCGGATCAGCCGGTCCGCCTCGACATCACTGAGCGTCTTGCGGCTGCGGAACGCCGGGTCCTTCGACTCGGAACGTCGGGTGACCAACTTTCCGTCGCGGGCGACCAAATCCGGGCCGATGATGACGCCCGACCACTCGTACTCGAAGCCCTGGGCGGTGTAGACGCAGCCCACCTGGCCGAATCCATGGGGGTCGGTGGCCCAGAACGCGCTGCCCGGCGCCTCGCCGACGCTGCGGTCGCTCTTGACGTTCCACGGCCGGGCCCAACTGCCCACCTGCACATCAGGAACGAGGGTGTCATCCGGTCGCGGATCGCTCCACGGCCAGCAGTATCCCGCCGACATTCGTGCCGTTTCCCCGGCGGCCTGTTTCCCGGCGAGGAACGCCTCCAACTCCTCCGGCGAGTCAGCGAGCCGAAGGTCGAAGCGGCCGTCGCCGGTCCAGACCGTCGGCTCGCCACCCTCGAGGCCCAGGAGGTCAAGCACCCACTTCTCGTACGCCTCGCTGCCGCCGCAGCGGAACTGGTCGTGAAGCGAGACCACCTCGACCTCCAAGCCAAGTTGCTCGGCATATCGGGAGATGACGTCGACGCTGCCGAGTTCTCCTGGCTTCACGACCTGGTGCTCATCGAGCAGGAACACCGGCACCCGTGCGGCGGCGATCAGTTCGTCGACCTGCGGACGGGCCTTGTCGCGCTTTGCCTTGGGCGTGAACCTGTTGACCGACGTCTCCCGGATCCGGTGCGCCTCGTCGCAGATCAGCACGTCGAACCCATTGCGTTCCGCTGTCATGAAGCTGTTGAAGTAGGCGAACAGATTCTTGATTCGGGTTGATCCCTTGCCGGCGTACCGGCGCAGCGTCTGGGTGAACGACCGTGAGCCGGTGGCGTGCATGACTGATCGGTTCTGTCGGGCCAGTTCGCCGAGCACCGACAGGGCGATCACGCTCTTGCCGCTGCCCGGCCCCCCGGCGACGACCACGACCGACTTGCGCTCCGCCGACCGGGCCCGCTCCACCGCGTGCAGGACCAACTCGTACGCCAAGCGCTGGCGGTCCAACAACGTGAAGTGCGACCGTTCCTTCAGCTCCTGGGCCGCGTACGACAGAAGGTGCCTGCTGGGTCGGACGGAGCTGGTGAGGAAACGGTCCGCTGCGGCCGCGCCCGGAGCGGGTGCGAGGTGCATGCGGAGGTAGTCGAGGAACTGGCCGCGACGTTGTTTGGTGAAGATCCGGCTCTGCTCTGTGGGACGGCGCGCGAACAGATCGTTGACGTCGCGGTCGACGGCGTTGTGCAGGTACGCGGCACCCCGCACAGGATTGCGCCGGTCGGCGAGGACACCGAGAAAGTCCGTGAGGTACTCGCAGTAGTCGCCGACCTGCACGCCCGGGTGTAGGCGCGGGCCTCGGGCGTGCTCGACCAGGACGAGTCGGTCCGAGCCCTCGTAGGACTCGGCCTGGGACCACTGCTTCAGCTCCACCACCACGTAGGAGTCCTCGGCGGTCCCCGGATCGACGCCGGCGAGTACGACGTCCACACGCTTGCTCGTCAGCGGAAGCTGGTACTCGACCAGGACCTCGACCTGCCCCAACCCCGCGTCGGCGAGATCCTGACCGAGCACCAGGAGGCTGCGCGACCAGGAGCGCCGTTCACTCGGGCTCACGTGGTGACGGAGGCTCTCGGCGATCCGGTCGGCCAAAGTGCCGTTGGTGGCCAGTCGGAGCAGACCATCGGCGGAGGTACGGAACGCTGACAACACTTGCCCCCGGGCAGCACGAAATGATCGTGCGCATGGGGGGCGTGTCTGGCCACAGCCGGAAGCCCGTCGTTACGCGCCTGTATGAGGGGACTGTAGCGAAGAGATCAACTCATCGCCACAATCAGGACTGAGGCTTCGCGACCGAGCCCTTCGCCCGCTCCACCGGATAGCGGACAGCCACCTCGTCGAGCTTGGTCATGGCAGCTTCGACGAGGTCGATATCGAGCACGTCGGCCAGTCGTGTCAGATAGACCATGACGTCGCCGATCTCGGCCTTGACCCGGGCACCGGCCTCCGGTTCGGACATGACCTCAGCGGCCTGCTCGGGCGTCAGCCACTGGAACTCGGCGAGCAGTTCACCCACCTCGCCGGCAAGCGCCATGGCCAGGTTCTTGGGCGTGTGGAACTGTTGCCAATCGCGCTCGTCCGCGAACGCGCGTAAGCGTGCCGTCAGGAGATCCATTCGCGTGATCCTTCCATGCCAGGCGTGACTCGTCATGCGTCGTGGCGCCGGGCAGCCCATGGGAAAGTCGATCAGGTCGGCGGCGACGACGAACGCAGAACGGTCAGGTCCGTAAACCACGGGACCTGACCGATCTGTCACAGGCTGACTACCGCGTCCTCGGCGAGTGTGAAGAGTCCCGCATCGAAGGTGATGGTCTTCAACTTCGTGCCCTTGGGCACGTCGAAGAAGACGTTGGCGCGTACGGAATTGCCAGGGTTGATCTCGTCGAGAAAACCGCGGGCATCGTCGTTGCCGTACATCCCGGCTGCGCCGTCGGCGTCGTACTCGCGGCCAGCGGCATCTTGAACGGTCACCGTGCCGTCGGCGTGGAAGAGGTGAGCCGACTTGGTGACGTTCTTGACGGAAATGCTCACGCGACAGTACGTGCCCTGGGCCTTACGGTTGAGGAAGGAGTCGCCCACCTGCGAGATGCCGCACTTGACGCTGTTGACGGTGAACTCGAAGTCGCCGCCGCGAACCTTGTCACCAACGCGGTACACCTTCGGGCCGGTCTGCTTCGCCGGGCTCGGCTTCGCCGGAGCCGCGGCCGGCGGGGTCGCGGCGGCCGACGGTGCGGGCGCCGACTTGGCCGGGGAGGCGTCAGCCGCTGCGGCGGTCGGCTCCGCGCTCGACGACACGCTTGCCGGCTCGGAGTCGCCGAGGATCGCTCCGACCATGCCGACGCCGCAGCACAGCGCAACCATGGCGCCGAGGCCGATGAGCGTGGGAATCAGCCAGGACGGCCGCTTCCGTCGAGCCGGCGCGGCCGGATACGCCGCAGTCGGCGGCGGGCCGTAGGGCGGGGGCCCGTTGTCGGGCTGGCCTGCATACGGCTGGTTCTGGCTCGGGTGGCCAGGATCGGTCATGCTTCTGTCCCCACAGGTAGTCCGCGCGGCACCCACCGCGCGAGTCCTGTGAACGGTACTGAGGTAGCCGTGACGAATTCGATCACTGTCGGGTCGACGACAACGCCGTGGGTCCAAAGTGGCTGACTGGCCCACTGGCGACCGATCAGGGTGGGCGGGCGGCTACCGAATAGAGGTAGCGACCCTCTGATCGGGGAAGGCCGCCGCGACGAATGCATCGGGCTGCCGCCAAAGTGAGGAGGCGTTGCCCTCCGTCAGATCAGTCTCGTTGCTCCTTGTCGAAGCCGATGCGCGTCACCGTCACGAACCTCGCCCAGGCGGCCGGTGCGAACGTCAGGACAGCACCGCGCTCGTCCTTGGAGTCGCGCACGGCGACGAGGTGGCGGAGGTTGGTCGCCACCTCGACGCAGGCGCCGCCGTTGTCTCCGCTTCGGGTGCTCTTGTGCCAGACGGCGCCGGTCAGGTCAGTCATGCCGCATCTCCCCGATGATTGTTTTGATCATGTCCATTGAGTCTGTCTCGCCGAGAGCGAGCGCATCCAGCCCTCTCCATACACGCTCGTACGCCGAAAGCTCGTCGGGCTTGTCGAGGTACAGCGCTCCGGTCAACGATTCGCTGTAGACGACGGAGGGTTCCGGTGCCGCACGACCGCCTTTGGCGGGCGGGAAGTCGAGGATCATAAAAGTGCCAGCGACCGCCCCGGGCTGTGGGCCCGCCGCCAGCGGCAGTACCCGCACGGACACGTTCGGCAGTTCGGAGAGTCTGAGCAGGTGGTCGAGTTGAGCGGTCATGACAGCCGACCCGCCGACGGTGCGCCGGAGCACTGGCTCCGAAAGCACCGACTCAAGCCGGGGAGCTGCAGGAAGCCGTCGAGTGAGAAGCGCCTGCCGTTGTAACCGTACTTCGACAGCCCGCTCGCGTTCTTCGTCGCTGAGGATTCGCCCAAGACGGAAGAGCGCCTGGGCATAGTCCCTGGTCTGCAGAATGCCGGGAATCAGTGACTCGTCATATCCCCGGAGCCGCGCGGCGGCGGATTCCAGGCCGACGTACAGCTCGAACCAGCTTGGGACCGCGTCCCCGTACGCATGCCACCAGCCCTTGGACTTCGTCTCGGTGGCGAGCCCGCGCATCGCCTCGGTCATCTCGGCGGACACCCCGTACAGCTCGCACATCGCCTTGACGTCGAGCACCCGGACCGGGCCCATGCCGCATTCGATCCGCCAGATCTTCTGCCGGCTGTATTCGAGGGCCTCGGCGGCGGCGTCGAGGGTCACGCCCGCCTCGGTGCGGTACTGGCGTAGCAGCCGGCCGAGTTGCCGGCGCGGCACGGTCGATCCGACATCCTCGGTCACCCGGACACTCCCTGATTCCTTCGCGCAACGCTGCGTCACCTTGCCATGTAACAGCTATCGGTGACAGCAAAGAAAGTCAACACTTCTGGGAAGAATCCTGGTGTGGAACGTTGCTTCGCTGCTGCGCACCGTCACAGGATGACCACAGGCCCTGGTGTCGTACCGCTGATCGAAGCTGCGGCGGCAGGGCGGGGTGGCCCGTGCGTGCGGGGAGGACGGACGGGCCACCCCTTCCAGTCCACGAGGGAGAGGCAGGCAGCAGATGAGCGTCCGCAACCAGCGACCGGGAGCGACCTACCGCTCCTCGGCGTACACCAGTTTGCTGCCGTGGCAGGTGCGCGAGCGCCGCTTCAAGCCGGTCGGCCTCGGACGCCGCGGCCTGGAACCGGCCGACGTCTACGACTTCCTCGACCGCGTCGCTGGCGACATGGCCAACGTCTACGCCGCCCTGGCCGCCAGCCGCCGGGAGACCGCCGTCATCAAGGACGCGCTGCGCCGCTGGCAGTCCGAGCAGGCCCGCGCCCGCACCGACCGGGGACACGAGGCATGACCCAGCGGTACGTCATTCACCTGCCCGTCGCCGCCGCCGACCTGCCGGCCGCGCAACGGCTGGCTCGGGTGATCAGCCGTTGGCTGCTGGTGCTGCCGCAGGCCGACCCGGGGGAGATCACCGTTTCGGAAGAGGACAACCAGCACGTACGCCACCGGGTCTTCTGTGACCTACGCATGCCCGGCGGCCGGCGCTGCCTGCTCCGTGCCGACCACGACGGTGCCTGCTCCCGCCGCCTGCCCCGGTGAGCATTCGACCCAACGCCGGGTGATTTTAAGTCGAGCAGGTTCGCTACTCGGGATAGCCAGCGGAGTAGGTCGCGTCCACGAGCTCTTGGAGGTGTCGGATGACCGAGGCCTTGTGGTCCGTCTCCGGAAGTTGCTGCTCGCCGGCCTTGATGAGCCCGCTTCGCCAGTGGCGGACGATCTCGTGCTGAGCCTCTCTGGGTAACTGGTCGATCCAGAGAGACCCGAGGTTGTTGTCGATGATTTCTTGTAGGTGGTCGGCAGCTTCCCGGTCGGTGAGCCGTTCGACCAAGAACTCCAGAGTCCAGTCGAAGAGACCACCGGTGGCGGTCCAGTCGACCCCGGGCTTCAGCACGATCAGGCCGGCCATCAGTTCCCCACGATGAATACCCGTGGACCGAGATCACGGTCCGCTATGAACTGCTCGATCTTAGCTGTCTGCTCGACCGAGAACTTCGAGACGTCAACGGGCACGAGGTCAGCCTTGTCCAGGTGTCGTTCGATTTGATATTGAAGCTGCGGCCACTGCCGGTCGAAGAACTGGCCGGGGAAGTTACCGACGGCATCATATGTTCGCCCCGCGTCGTCGACCCAGTCGGCCGAGGAATCCGCAGGGGCGCGACTGAGTTGAACGCCGAGGAGTTGTTCCAGCCGTACCGCGGTTTCGGCCTCGCCTGGCCTGAACTTCCCGGTCGCCGGGTCCATGCCGAGCGCATGGACGCGTTCTTCCTCGCTGGCGTGTCGAGCGGGGGGCTCATGAGGCGTCCCGGGAGTCGAGGTGTCGTCCCCGGATCTGCCTGGTCGGCTGCTGGCAAGCCGCCCCAGCGCCTGCTTCAGCTTCTCGATCAGGTCACCGAGCCGCCGGATCTCCGGCATCAGCCGCCGCAGGCTTGCCAGCAGCCCTCGCAGCAGCCGCGCGATCCGCGCCGCCCACGACGCCACCAGCGTCGTCACCTGCTCCACCACCAGCGGCGCGGCGAGCCCGCCGGTGACGACCAGTTCGCCGGCGTACACGATGAGCCGGGAGACGCAGGTGGCGATGGCGTCGCGGACCAGCAGCCGGACGGCGGCGACCAGGCCGGCCGCGCCCTCGGTGATGGCGGCGAGGGTGTCGGCGCCCTGGGCCAGCCCGCCGATGGCCTGCTGCTGCTCGGCGGCCCAAGCCCGGTAGGCGGGACCGGCGCCGCCACCCCAGCTTGCGACGTCGGTGCGGACGGCGGCGCCCAGGTCGGCGGCTTCCCTGCGCAGCGACGCGGCGACGTTGCGCCAGGTCTGGGCGTGGGCGGTGATCTGCGCCGGGTCGCCCGCGAGCCAGTCCAGCGCCTCGCTGAGCGGCTTGACGTGCTCGATCAGCCAGGCGATGCCGTACTGGAGCAGCGCGCCGACCGGGTCGGAGACGAAGGCGAGGGCGTCCAGTCCGGCGCTGACGACGCCGAGGGTGCCGTCGATCCAGCTGCCGTTGCGGACGCCCTGGGCGATGAGCTCGATGTCCTCGCAGATCCAGATGCCGGCCCAGGCGCTGGGTGGGGTGTCGGCGGCCGTGGCGACGAGCGGGTTGGTGGTCACTCCTTGTGCCGTGTCCGCTGTAGCGACCGCTCGGCCCGAGCGTCGGCGGCACGGTAGCGGTCGGCGCCGGTCCGCAGCCTGTCGGCCGTGTCGCGTACCGAGCCGGCCGCGGTGCCGATGCCCTGGACCAGGGTCTGCTGGAGGCCGTCGAGCAGCGCCGGCATGATCGCGCAGAGTCGCCCGTACGCCTCGGCTCCCAACCGGACGTGCTGGCCGGCCTGGCGGGCGGTGTCGAGACTGTCGGCGCGGCGGTCGAGGCGTGCGGCGTGGCGGGTCAGGTCGTCAGGGTCGACCTGGATGCCGTCAGCGCCGGGCATCCGGTGTGTCCCGGTCGGGAGCCAGCCGGCGGCGGTACGACTCGACAAGCGCCACCGCTGTCGAATCCTCGGCACCGAGGACGCCCGTGGTCGCCTCGGTGATCCTGCTCAGGAGGTCGGCGTGAGCGGCTCGGGTGGTTGCGAGGATCTGCCGGGCGGTGTGCGCCGCGGAGTGCTGTCGGGTGCGTTCGTCCAGCCGCAGGTCGACCAGCAGGCCCGACGAGTCGACGGTGACCTCGGTCGTCCGATCGGGGCTGGTCGCCGTGCCCCTCATCGCCTGCACCCGCGAAGCCAGCTCCTTGGCCCGGGCCGCCCGGTCCGCGATGGACGCTTCCCAGTCGTCGAGCCGGCGCGTTGCCGCGTCCAGCGCGGCTTCGTCCGCCCACATGCCTGACCCTCCCCAGGGCATCGACGCCGACCGGTCGGTGTCGCCGTCACGCTACCAATCGGTGGCGCTGCGTGGTGTTCCGCTGAGGTTGTCCTGCTGCGGCATCTGCCGTGGTGCTCGACGGTCCTGCAATGGCGGGGCATCTTCCGACTCATGGCGGATCCGGCCGTGCCCCTTTCGGTGACCGCCGCCTTGCTTTCCTTTCGGGAATTGGCTGAATTGCAATCCTGGTCAGCGTAGCGAGCAATCCACTGTAGACAGACGGCTGAGGCCTGAAGTGTGGACGATCGATAGGTTGGGGGCATGGCATACGGGAGCTACACCGCCGACGGCAGCTACTGGACGGTGCGCAAGCACGGCTCGACCTTCTGGGTCGTACGTATCAGGAATGAGAACGGGACCTATCGGCGGTTGGAGTGGTGGGGTGGCTACCGGCATGCAGGTCACGCGGCGCGTGCAGCTGCGCAGCTGGCCTATCGGCAGGCCCGGGAGGACGTGGTGAAGGAACTGCGCGGCAGCCTGCACAAGGAGTTGGAACGTGTCGGCCTCGGTGCCCTGCCCACGCCCGCCCCGCTGCGCCCGGATGTGTCGGTGCTGCCGCCCGACGAGGAATCGTCCGACGCCGAGGAGTGACGGCTGGCTGCGTGCGCGGGCTCCGCGTACATCTCGGGGTGTTGCCGGCGGCGTGCTCAGCGCCGCCGTTCGGCGGCGCGGACGACGAGGATGGTGCCGTCGCGGCCCACGGTCGACGGGCGTACGGCTGTGGGCTTCTTCGCGAATCCGTCGGCCAGCCAGGACGCGGCCTACCGGGACGGCAGCGGTGCGGCCGGGCGGACCGCGGTGAACTGGGAGTGCTCGTACCGGGTGGCAGAGAGCAGCAGTAGCCACTCGTCGCAGCCCTGCCACGGGTGGAGGTCGGCGGCGCCGCCGCGTACGACGCGGGGCCCGTCGCCGGTGCGTGGCCGGGCATCCGCCGGCGCGTCCACGAAGCCGGGGATCCACACGTCGGCGCAGATCTCGCCAGCCGAGCCCATCGCCGCCAGACCGAAGGCGTTCTCCCCGCCGGCCGTGCGCTCCTCGTCGCTGAAGTCGTCGAGGATCTGGTCCTCGTCGGGCTTGTCGTCGCCGCGGAACGTCAGCGTGGTGGTGCCGGCGCGGGCCGCGTACTCCCACTCGGCCTCGCTGGGCAGCCGGAACGGCAGGGCGTCGAGCAGGTCGTCCAGGTCGTCCTCGAGCCGGGCCGTCGTGGTGTCCTCGTCGGCGTAGTCGTCCTCGTAGTCGGGCAGCCAGTGCCGGACCTGCGCGACCGTCAGCGGGTGCCGGGCGATCAGGAACGGTTCGACCCGCACCTCACGCACGGGCTGGGCGTCCTTGGCGGCGGCGAAGAAGGGCTCGAGCGTGTCCTCGACTCCTCCGTCGCGCTCGATGGCACGTACAGCCTCCAGTTCCGCGTCGGACAGACCCATGCGGAACGTGCCGCCGGGCACCTCACGGAACACCACGCCCGACGCGGTGTGCCGCCAGGCCGGACGCCCGGCCACGATCTCCTCGGTCCACACGGCACCGAACGCTAGCAGCCGAGGCTCTGTGTCCGAGGCGGTGCCGAGGAGCCAGGCAAGACGATCTAGTTAGAGGTCGGCCTGGATCTCCCGGATCGCCTGCTGAATCCGGAGGTTCCCGTCGGATGCTGCCAACCGCGCGAGCTCTCGCTGGAACTGCGGTGACCTGGGTTCGAGGACGCCCAGGAGTTCCAACGCACCGATCCTGGCTCCGAGATGTGATGAATGCAGCCAGGGGTGGTAGGCCGCCCGACCGCTGTGGATGATGGCCCGGGTTCGGGTGACGAACTCGGACAGGTGTGTGTCATCAGGGCGCAGGGGCACGGGATCGAATGGGCCATCGTCGCCGACACAGCTCAGCAGGAGGCGGAGCGACTCGGCGGCCACCTCGGGCCGTTCACTGCGGCATAGTTCGATCAGGAACGGAGCAGTCGGCTCGGCGGTGCGGAAGTACAGGCCGGAGTGGCCGTGGACCAGGGCCTCCTTCAGCGCCTCGCCCCACTCGCGCGTCGTCTGGCCGTCCGCCGCTGCCAAGCCGCGGATCAGGTCTGGGATCTCACACGCGTCGCGTTCGGCGTCTCTGGGATTGCGCGGTCGGAACGCCGCCCAGTCGACCAGGTCCAGCCCCGCAAAGGGTTCGGGACGCGAGCCAGGCGGCGAAGCAACCATCGATTCAGGGTACTGGGACCACGTGGGTCAAGGCGTGGCGCGAAGGTGTCCCAGGTTGTCGAACTCATTCGAGCATGCTCGCACCGCGCACCGGACCGCCCGCGACTCGTTTCGTCGGCAGCGGGCACTGCACCGTTGCGGGCCACCGGCCACGATCGTCTGCATGGTCTGGCTCCTCGGGCCGGTGGTGTCGGGACGCGGTGTCGACAACCGACCGTAGGGGCTCGACCACGCCCGGGCTGCCCGTTTGCGTCAAGAGCCGAGATATTCGCGGGCTCCTGCCCCCGCGCTGACGGCACATCACGCCCGAATGATGTCTATCCCTCAATGTCGTTGGTAGGGTGCTGCGGTGCCTCCCCCTGCCACTGTCGGCGCGCCACCGGGCGACCGCTCCCTGACCTCAGAATCCACGCCCTCCACCGCCCGACAGGTGCGGCGCGCACGCTTCAGCGAGTCCGGTCTCGCGTGGCTGATGCTGCTGCCCTCGGTGGGGGTCTTCGCACTGTTCGTGTTCTGGCCGCTCGGGCGGACCCTCTACCTGTCGGTGCACGGCAACGACATCTTCGGCGCCGCGTCGGAGTACGTCGGCGCGGCGCACTACCGGGACATGCTGTCCGGGGAGTTCGGCAAGGTGCTGGCCACGACGGCGCTGTTCACGCTCTTCTCGGTGGTGCCGGCCGTGCTGGGCGCGCTCTTCGTGGTGCTGCTGCTGGAGGCACGCATCCGCGGCGTACGGGCGCTGCGCACCGCGTTCGCCCTGCCGTTCGCGTTCTCGGTGGCGACCGC